>JBKPQY010000289.1:0-7178 GCA_046734315.1 Actinomycetota bacterium
ACCGCCGCCCTGGCCCGCCGCCTCGCCGCCGACCCCACCGGCACCTGGCGGCGGCTGGTCACCGACGAGAACGGCCAACTGCTCGATTACGGCCGGCGCACCTACCGGCCACCCGCGAACCTGACCGACCACGTCATCGCCAGAGACAAGACCTGCACCTTCCCGGGCTGTCGACGCCCAGCCCGGCTGTGCGACCTCGACCACACCGAGCCCTGGGGCAACGGGGGCGAGACGAACAGCGCGAACGTCACCGCCCTCTGCGCCAGACACCACAACGCCAAACACCACGCCGGCTGGCAGGTCAGACACAGACCCGACGGCACTCACGAATGGAGCAGCCCCACCGGGCACCGTTATCTGGTGCACCCGCGAGCAGGCTAATTCGGCATGTCGAGGCAGCCGAGCCGGGCCGCGTCAGCGAGAGTGTTAGGGAGCCACCGTCGCATGCTCCTTGAACCGTCATCGCAATGACGGATCGGAGCCGGACGAGGTGACACGCCGCTGCACGCGCAGTAGGTACTCCTTGCGGTCAAGGGGGTTCTGGTCCGTGCGCGGCCGGGTCGGGACCGCGTTGCGCACCTGCTCGTACCGGGCGAAATCACTGTCAAGCACGCCTTCGCCCCGGGTCAGCGTCGGCAGCCGCTGGTGCAGCGAATGAACGTGCGCCGCGGGTACCTCACCGTCGAGCATCGCCGTCGCGCCCTGCGTCGACGACGTCAGCGGAACGGCCCGCAGTGTGGGCAGCATGCGCAGCGCCGCCGGGAGCGTGTCCGCCGGGATCTCCAGCCGGAACCGGTGGATCGGCTCGTACACCCGGGTGCCCGCGTGCCGCAGCGCGTCCATGAGCACGAGCGGAGTCAGGCCGCGGAAGTCGGCGCCGGTGCTCGACATGCTCTTGTCAAAGCCCTGATGGGCGTGGCTTTGCCGGGGGGCGTAGCCGGAACGGGTCATCGTGACCGTGCAGTCGGTGACCTGCCAGCCGAAAAGGCCCTGCCGCAGCGTCTCGTGCACGGTGTCCTCGACGGCTTTGAAGAATGCCGCCGGCATCGACCCGAGTTCGACCCCGAGCCGGAACTGCACGCCAGTGCCTACCGGTGCCGGCGCCACGCGCAGTCCCACGGTGGCAAGGAACGGGTTCGGGGCCACACCGAGCACCTCGAACGCCTCCCCGGTTCCCGACGGACGCTCGATGCAGATCGTGGTCGTCTCACGAAACGTTACGTCCACCCCGTACTCGGCGGCGAGCGTCGCCTGGATGACTTCCTTCTGCACCTCACCGTAGAGCGATACGAACAGCTCGCCGTCCTGCCGCAGATTGATCAGCGGGTCCTGCTCGGCGAGTTCCGTGAGCGCCGCCTGGAGAGTGCCCCGTTCCGCGGGGCGCACCGGTGACACGACGGTCGAAAGCGTCGGCGGCGCGAAGTGCCGCTGGGCGCCTGACGGCGCGGCGCCGATCCGGTCGCCCACGCGCAGATCGAGTCCGGACACCTGGCCGATCCGCCCAGGGGCGAGGAGCCCGCAGCGCACGGCCGTCCCGTGCTCGAACACCCGCAGCCCGGTGACCTTGCCGCGCTGGTTGATCCCGTAGCGCACCTGGTCGCGAATGCGCAGCGTTCCGGTGAACATCCGCACGTACGCGATCTTCTCTCCTGCCGGACCCCGCTCGATCTTGAACGCGGTACCGGAGACCGGGCCGCCAGTCCCGTGCGTCGTCGGCAACAATTCGGCGAGGCCGATGCGGAGCGATTCCACGCCTGCTCCAGTGATGGCCGAGCCGAGGAACACCGGGTGTACTACTGCACGCCGGGTCTGAGTGCCGAGCTCGTGGCGCAAGCGGTCAGGTGCGAGCGAGCCGTCGAGGTATGCCGCGAGCAGCGCGTCGTCGTGGGCGGTGAGCAACTCCGCCAGCTGCGCGGCCGCGGGCATGTCCGCGACGAACGAGGCGGCGCGGCTGCCCGCCGCCGACACCGCGCCCATCGGGACGATCGCGGGCGTCAGCTTCGCTGCGATGCCGCGCAGCACGCGTTCGGGGTCGGCGCCACCACGGTCGATCTTGTTCACGAAGATCACCGTTGGAATGCGCAGCCGCTGCAGCGTGCGCATCAGCACCCGGGTCTGCGCCTGGACACCCTCGACGGCGGAGACGACGAGCACCGCGCCGTCGAGCACCGAAAGCACCCGTTCGACCTCGGCGATGAAGTCCGGGTGGCCGGGCGTGTCGATCAGGTTGACCGTAACGTCAGCGATCTCGAACGAGACCACCGCAGCCTTGATGGTGATGCCGCGGGCCCGTTCGAGGGCGAGGGTGTCGGTCTGGGTGCTGCCGCGGTCGACGCTGCCGACCTCGCCGATGACGCCGGCGTCGTAGAGCAGGCGCTCGGTCAGACTCGTTTTACCGGCGTCGACATGCGCCAGGATTCCCAGGTTCAACGTGCGCACTGCAGGTCATGTCCTTCGGGTAGGCGAATAGCAGCTGAGTGGACATGAGAGCTGCACGCATGCGCACAGTGCAGCAGAGCGCGTGCCGCGCGGGCAAGCCATTTACGATGCGCGGGTGAGGAGCCGGGCGGCGATCATCGTGACGGGGACGGAGGTGCTCACGGGCCGAGTTACGGACCGCAACGGGCCGTGGCTGGCAGAGCAGCTGCGCGTCGACGGCGTGGACGTCGCATACGTCCTCGTGGTGGGCGATCGGCCGGACGACCTGCGCACCGCGCTGAGCTTCTCGCGCTCGGCCGACCTGATCGTCACGTCCGGGGGATTGGGCCCCACGGCCGACGACCTGACCGTCGAGGTCGTTGCCGAGGTGCAGGGCCGACCGCTGCGCCTGGACGTGGCCCTGGAACTGCGGATCGCGGCAATCGTCGAGCGCCTGAGTGCCGGGCGCGGCTGGCACCTCGACCCCGGCGCGACGGCCGCGGCCACCCGCAAGCAGGCGCTCGTCCCGCTGGGCGCCGCCGTGATAGAGCCGGTCGGCACTGCGCCTGGCCTGGTGGTACCAACTGCCGACGGGCTGCCGGGGCCGCCGGTCGTCGTGCTGCCCGGACCGCCCCGCGAGCTGCAGCCGATGTGGCCCGCTGCACTGGCAGATCCCGCCGTCCGGACGGCGCTGGCGCAGCGCGCCGAGCTGCGGCAGCGCACCTTGCGGCTATGGGGCACACCGGAGTCCGAGCTCGCGGCGACCCTGCGCGACGCGTCCGCACTGCTGGCGGCCCTGGAGATCACGACCTGCCTGCGCGACGGCGAACTGGAGATCGTCACCCGTTACGGCGTCGCCGCCGAGCCGGCGTACCGCAACCTCGCCGCCCTGATCGCCGCGGCGTACCCGGAGACGCTGTTCTCACCCGACGGGCGGACGATCGACGACATCGTCGCCGATGGACTACTCCGGCGCGGGCTCACCATCGCCACTGCCGAGTCGTGCACCGCCGGACTGCTCGCCGGGCGGCTGACCGAACGGCCCGGCTCCTCGGCGTATGTACTCGGGGGATTCGTCGCGTACGCGAACTCGGCCAAGGAGCAACAGCTCGGCGTCCCGGCCGGGCTGATGGAGAGCGTCGGCGCGGTAAGCGCCGAAGTGGCGGAGGCCATGGCGGTCGGCGCGCGCGGACAGCTGGGCGCCGACATCGGCATCGGCGTCACGGGTGTCGCCGGCCCGGATGGCGCAAGCGCGGCGAAGCCCGTCGGGCTCGTGCATCTGTGCGTGGTCGGCGTCGGAACCACGCTGGCACGCCGCGTCACCCTGCCCGGATCGCGAGCCGAGATCCGGCGCCGCGTCGTGGTCGCCACGCTGCACCTCATCCGGAAGCTGCTCGAACGCTAGGGCGGTGCCGCCCGGCGCCCCGCGTCATGAGCGGTTTGGACGCCGCTGCGCACGGGTAGCACCTAAACCGTAAGGAGGACATCGTGCGGACCACACGCAGGATCAGTACTGCGTGGCAGCGCCTCACGGGCCGCCTGAAGGTGGCGACGGCCCGCCTGACCGGCGACCGGCGAGAGGCGATGCAGGGACGAAGCGATCGACTGAAAGCGAACGTCAGCGAGACCCTCAGGGGCTGGCGACGCAAGTGGGTGAGGAGCTGATATGGGTACGGGTGGTCTGGCTACCAGCCTCATCGTTATTGCCGTCGGCGCGATCCTGCGCTTCGCGGTGTACGACCAGAACACGAACGGATTCAACGTCGGCACGATCGGAGTGATCCTCATGATCGTCGGCGTCATCGGGTTGATCCTCACCGTCATGCTGCTGACCATGCGCCGGCGTACGGACGTCTACCACCACGACGAGGACTACATAGAGCCGGGCTTGCCGCCACGCCGCTACTACCGGTGAACCGCCGCAGCGGCACGCCCACGTGCTGCGCTAGCCGTGCCCGGCGACGCGTCCCGCGTGTGCCTCGGCGTCGAGCCGTTCCGCGATCGCCGGATAGTGGTACTCGAACGCGGGGCGCTCCGAGCGGATGCGCGGCATGTGGGTGAAGTTGTGCCGCGGCGGCGGAGATGACGTCGCCCATTCCAGGGAGTTGCCGAAGCCCCATGGATCCTCGGCGGTGACGATCTCGCCGTAGCGGTAGGACTTGTACAGGTTGTAGATGAACGGCAGCATCGACGCGCCGAGGATGAATGCGCCGATCGTCGAGATGGTGTTCAAGGTGGTGAACCCGTCGCTGGGCAGGTAGTCGGCGTAGCGACGGGGCATGCCCTCGTTGCCCAGCCAGTGCTGCACCAGGAACGTGGTGTGGAAGCCGACGAAGGTCAGCCAGAAGTGCAGCTTGCCGAGCTTCTCGTCCATGTAGCGCCCGGCGAACTTCGGGAACCAGAAGTAGATGCCCCCGAACACGGCGAAGACGATCGTGCCGAACAGCACGTAGTGGAAGTGGGCGACCACGAAGTATGTGTCACCGAGGTGGAAGTCGAGCGGTGGCGAGGCCAGGATGATGCCGGACAGCCCGCCGAACAGGAACGTCACCAGGAAGCCGACCGCGAACAGCATCGGCGTTTCGAACGTGATCGAGCCACGCCACATGGTGCCTATCCAGTTGAAGAACTTCACCCCGGTGGGCACTGCGATCAGGAACGTCATCAGGCTGAAAAAGGGCAGTAGAACGGCTCCTGTTGTGAACATGTGATGCGCCCACACCGTCATGGACAGGCCCATGATCGAGAATGTCGCGAGGATCATGCCCTTGTAGCCGAACAGCGGTTTGCGGCTGAACACCGGGATGATCTCGGTGATGATGCCGAAGAACGGCAGCGCGACGATGTAGACCTCGGGGTGGCCGAAGAACCAGAACAGGTGCTGCCAGAGGATTGCCCCGCCGTTGGCGGAATCGAACACCTGCGCATGGAGGTGCCGATCGACCCAGAGCACGAGCAGTGCCGCGGTGAGGATCGGGAAGGCCAACAGGACCATGACGCTGGTCGCCAGGATGTTCCAGGTGAAGATGGGCATCCGGAACATCGTCATGCCGGGCGCACGTAGCGTGATCACGGTGGTCACCATGTTGACGGCGCCGAGGATCGTGCCGAGTCCCGCGAGCGCCAAGCCCATGATCCACAAGTCGCCGCCTACGCCCGGCGAGTTAATGTCACTGGTCAGTGGAGAGTAGGCGTACCAGCCGAAGTCCGCCGCACCGCCCGGCACGATGAACCCGGACAGCACCATGAGCCCGCCGAAGAGGAACAGCCAGAACGAGAAGGCGTTCAGCCTCGGGAACGCGACATCCGGCGAGCCGATCTGCAGCGGAAGCACGAAGTTCGCGAACGCGAAGACCATCGGCGTCGCGAACAGCAGCAGCATGATCGTGCCGTGCTCGGTGAACAGCTGGTTGTACTGCTCCGACGACAGGAACTGCATGCCGGGGCGCGCCAGCTCGGCACGCATCAGCATCGCCATCAGGCCGCCGACCATGAAGAAACCCAGCGAGGCGACGAGGTACAGTCGAGCGATGATCTTGTGGTCGGTGGTGCGGAGCAGCTGGAGGAGCCAGGCGGCCTTCGGATCACGCTGCACCGGCCCGCGCGCGATCGGCGCCGGGCTCAGCTCGACGACGGGACGGTCCTGAGTGGCCGTCACAGCGATATCCGGATACGTGTCACGACGGCTCCCGCGCCTCGGCGGGTGGGCTGCTCATTTAGCCCACTCAGCACGCTAGCGCAGATCTCGCACCGCGCAAGCACGCACAGAGGCCCTCTTGCGGTGGCGCCACGTTCGGCGCAGGCTGGGGAACGCACAAGTCCTCGTGAGCACAGAGGATCGCCGCAATGCACCGTCATCTACTGCCGGCGTACCAGCCCCCACGGGTCAGCCCAGTCCACCGGTTGGAGCTGCACAACATCGAGATAGACCAGACCGCAGCGGCCATGCACCGCTGCGGCACGACGCATTTGCCCACGGGCCGCGTCTGCATGCTGCCCGAGCGGCACCGCGGCGGCTGCCAGTTCACCGAGCGGCCGCGCAAACCGTCGTCCTGACGCGTTGTCGTCCCCGACGCGGATACTCTGACGATGGCGTACGACGAGCAGCTCGCCGACCGCATCCGTGGGCAGCTGAATCATGAGCCCGGCCTGACCGAAAAGCGCATGTTCGGCGGGCTTGCCTTTCTGATCAACGGCAACATGGCTGTCAGTGCGAGCAGCCAGGGCGGGCTGTTGCTACGAGTCGACCCCGCCCAAACCGAGCAGCTGGCAGCAAAGCGGCACGCGCGGCCGTTTGTCATGCGTGGCCGGGAAATGGACGGCTGGCTGCGGGTCGACACGGATGGGCTCGGCAGCGACGCGGAGTTCGCGCAATGGGTATCCCGCGGCGTCGCCTACGCCCGCACCCTGCCCCCAAAATGACGGGTCATCCACCAAAGCGACCAGGCTCCTACGGCGATGGGTGACCCAGGGACGTAACCACAAGGCGATGCGCGCTCGCGCGAAGAGCCGGCGGGATTTAACGGTAAACCCGGACGTCAGCCACGCTCCACCAGTTGGCGGCGGCTGCGGTGAGCGTGACGCGGACATACTGGGCGGGCGTGCCGCTGAGATCGACCGCAGTGAATTGGCCACTACCGGCGCCGCTGGCCACGGTCGTCCAGTGCGTGCCGTCTGGGCTGGTCGTGACGATGTAGCCACGCGGGTAGTCGCCGACTGAGGCACCCGTGTCGAAGACGACGCGCCGGGCCGGGAGGGCG
>JBKPQY010000290.1:0-13510 GCA_046734315.1 Actinomycetota bacterium
TAGTCTTTCGGCGCAACCACGGAGGATCGGCGAATGCGACTAGCCCGGCACGGCGCGCCCGGCGCGGAACGTCCGATAGTCAGCGGCCCCGACGGCGTGTGGCGCGACCTCACCGCCGTCGCGTCCGACATCACCAGCACAGTCCTGGACGCTCCGGCGCTCGACGTCGCGGCGCTTCCAGTAGTTTCCGAGCTAGGACGGCTCGGCCCGCCGCTCGTCCCGGGCAAGATCGTTTGCATCGGGCTCAACTACCGCGACCACGCCGCAGAGACCGGCGCGGACATTCCGGCCGAGCCGATCATGTTCCTGAAGGCCGCAGACACCGTTGTCGGCCCCTACGACGATGTGGTCATCCCGCGCGGCTCGACCAAGACGGACTGGGAGGTCGAACTCGGCGTGGTGATCGGCCGGCAGGCCCGGTACCTCGCATCGCCGGACGATGCAGCCCCGTGCGTCGCCGGCTACGTGCTCAGCAACGACGTGTCCGAGCGGGAGTTCCAATTGGAACGGGGCGGACAGTGGGACAAGGGCAAGAACTGCGAGACGTTCAACCCGCTGGGCCCGTGGATCCGCACCGCCGACGAGGTGCCCGACCCTCAGGCGCTGGGCCTGCGGCTGTGGGTCAACGGCGTGCTGCGCCAGGACGGCACCACCGAACAGATGATCTTCGGGGTGCACCACCTCGTGTGGTACTTGAGCCAGTTCCTCGTGCTGCGTCCCGGCGATGTGATCAACACCGGGACGCCGGCGGGCGTTGCGCTCGGACGTCCCGACAAGCCCTATCTGCGCGCGGGCGACGTCGTCGAGCTGGAGATCGACGGGCTGGGCCGGCAGCGACAGAGGTTCCGCGATGGGTGAGTTCGGCGGATTGCGGGTCGACGCGCACCTGCACGTCTGGGATCTCGCGGTGCGTCCGCAACCCTGGACGGTCGGCATGCCGGAGCTTTCGCGGTCGTTCTCGCTGGCCGACGTCCGGCCGGCGCTTGCCGCCAACCACTTCGACGCGACCGTCGTGGTCCAGACCGTCACCGTCCCGGACGAGACATCGGAGCTGCTCGCGCTGGCAGCACGAGAACCGCTCGTCGGCGGCGTGGTCGGGTGGACCGACCTCACCGACCCGGATGTCGGCACCCGGCTGGCGGCGGTGGCTGCCGAGCCCGGTGGGACGTCCCTCGTCGGCATCCGGCATCAAGTCCAGACCGAGCCGGATCCACGCTGGCTGTGCCGCCGCGACGTGCGCCGTGGGCTCGCGGCTGTCGCCGACGCCGACCTGGCCTTCGACCTGGTCGTCAGGCCGCTGCAGCTGCCCGCAGCGGCCGAGACGGCGGCCGAACTACCGCAGCTGCGATTCGTGCTCGACCACGGGGGCAAGCCCGACATCGCCGCGGGTGGACTGGAGCCGTGGGCGTCGGACATCGCCGACCTCTCGCTCATGCCCAACGTCGCCGTCAAGCTGTCCGGGCTGGTCACGGAAGCCGATCATGATGCCTGGACCGTCGAGCAGCTGCGACCATACGTCGACGTATTGCTCGAGGCATTCGGGCCCGGCAGAGTCATGTTCGGTTCGGACTGGCCAGTATGCCTGCTTGCTACGTCCTACGACGTGTGGGTCGCCGCGGCGACAGCTTTGACGGCAGGGCTGACCGAGGCTGAGCGCCGAGAAATCTTCGGTAGCACTGCCGCACGGTGGTACCGGCTGCCGCCGTCAAGCGCCTGATCTGGCGATAGTCCCTAGCCTGGACGTGTCGAAAGGAACGACTATGCCTGAGCCTCGCGACGTGGAGCTTTCCCGGATCCGTGAGCGCCGCCAGCAACTGCGCCAGAAGTACCTGCACGAGCCCACGACGCCGACGACAGCACGTGGCGTGCACCATGTCGCGCTGATCTGCCGCGACGTCGAGGAGACGATTGAGTTCTACCAGGGGCTGCTCGGGTTCCCGCTGGTGGAGATGGTCGAGAACCGCGACTACGCGGGCTCCACCCACTTCTTCTTCGACGTGGGGCACGGGAACCTGCTCGGTTTCTTCGACTTTCCCGGACACGAGCACCCCGACTTCACCGAGACGATCGGTGGCATCCAGCACATCGCGATCTCGGTCGACAAGAAGCAGTTCGACGCCGCCAAGAAGCGGCTCGACGAACGGAAGACCAAGTATCTCGGCCCGGACCGCGGCGTGCTGGACAGCGTCTACCTCCGCGACCCGAACGGCGCCGGCATCGAGCTCTACAACGAGGAGATCGGCGTCTTCAACGGCGTGCGGCTGACGTGGCCGTGAGCACCGGCCGGGCCCCTGCGACGCGCGCGTCGCGGCACGTAAGTAGCCTCCGCTCACGCCGCACTCCCGAATCGCCTCGCCCGTATCGCACGCCGTGCGGTCGTGAGGCGGGTGTGGGATCAGGAGCGTGCGACGAGGTCCAGGCGGTTGCCGCGACCTCGAGTAGCCGCGCCGACAAGGCGACCCACATACTCGGCGAGCGTGCGGTGACGCGATGGCGCGGCGCCCGATGCCAGATCGTTCCAGTACAACGACCAGGCGCCGGCCACGGCGTTGCGAACCAACGGCGCCGTGAGCAGCCGCGCGACAACAGATACCGTCACCGGGTGCGTGATCATGCCGGCCTGAACTGGAGCATTGACCCGATGGTGGCCGGTCATCGCGAACAGCGCCGTCCGATAACGCTCGGCGGCACCGGCCGGTCCGGCAACGATCGCAGCAGCCGCCGCACGGCCGCTCGCCATCGCCTGAGCGATCCCCTCGCCCTGCAGTGGGTTGACCAACCCCGCGGCGTCACCGACGAGCAGGATGTTGCCGCGTGCCGGATCGGTCCCGATCGCGCCCATCTTGAGCCAGCCACCAAGCCGCTCGCGTGCACCGCCGATCGGCAGCAATCGCTCACGCGCTGCGTGCCGAAGGAACTCGCCGAAGTGCGCAGCCGCGCGGCGCGCGTCCTGGCGATGCGCCCCGACGGCGAGCCCGAGCCCGACGTTCGCCCCTCCGTCGGCCGTGGGAAAGACCCAGCCGTACCCGGGAAACAATGCCCAGCGCCGGGGTTCCCATAAGACGATGTACGGCAGTTCGACCGGCGCGTCGACGTAGCTGCGCAGCGCGAATCCCCACAGTGCGCGCCCCTCGTCCACCATGCCGGCGGCTTCGGCGACCCGGCTCATCGCGCCGTCGGCGCCGACGATCAGATCAGCGGTCAGGTCATCGCCGCTCGAAAGACGCACCTGCTTGCCGTCGACGCCGACGACCCGGTCATGGATCATGGCCGCACCGGCCGCGAGGGCTGCGTCGACAAGGGCCGCATCGAAGCGCTGCCGCGAAATCGCGAGCGCGTGTCCCGGATAGTCGACGCCAGGCAGCGCGGGCAGCAGCGCGCGCGATCCGTTCGGCGCGATTACGATCATGTCGCCGACTCGGCGCGCTCCTGCCGGAATCAACCCGAGATCCGCGAGCAGCCGGACACCTCGGGGGCCGATCAGGTCGCCGCACGCCTTCTCACGCGGAAAGTAGCGCTTGTCCACCAGGGCGACGCGTGCTCCCGCACGCGCCAGGCACAGGGCCGTGACCGCCCCTGCCGGGCCGGCTCCGACGACGGCGACGTCACAGCGCTGCACGGGACACCGGTGCGGGGCAGACTACGGATATGACACGAGCCGTGCCGCGGTCACGGACCCAACCCAACGCGTTTGCCCGGGAACTGTTCGACGGGCTACCACCTCGGTACGACTTGCTGGCGGAACTGCTCTCACTCGGGCAGAACCGCCGATGGCGAGCGGCCGTGGTCGACGCCGTCACGGCGATGGATCCCCCGCCACAGCGGGTACTCGACGTGGCCACCGGCACCGCTGGCGTGGCGATCATGCTGGCCGATCGTACCGGCGCCTCGGTCACGGGCGTGGACATAACGCCGGGCATGCTGCGCCGGGGACACCAACGCATCGCGCGGCACGGGCTGGCGGATCGCATCGAGTTGGTCGTAGGACGCGCCGAACAGTTGCCCTTTGCCGACGGTACGTTCGACGCTCTGACATTTACCTACCTCATGCGCTATGTGGCCGATCCCGAAGCGACCATCAGCGAGCTCGCTCGCGTCGTGCGGCCCGGTGGGTGCATCGCCAGTCTGGAGTTCTCCGTACCAGGGAACCGTCTTTGGCGCACCGCGTGGATCGGCTACACACGGCTGGTCCTGCCGCTGGCAGGGCTCGTCATGGGCGGGAGGGCGTGGTTCGATGTCGGCCGCTTCCTGGGCCCGTCGATCTCGACGCACTACCGCACGTACCCGGTGCACTGGATGCAGGACGCGTGGCGTGCGGCCGGCATCGAGGCCATCGGGACCCGCTCGATGAGCCTCGGGGGCGGGCTCGTCATGTGGGGACGGCGACGTGCCACCTGACCAGCCCACAACGACAGCCGCCTTCTACGCCAGGCGGGGTGGCCGGACCGCCGACTGGTGGACGCTGCTGCATCCGCCCTATACCGCATGGCACGTCAGCTATGCGGTGATCGGCGCCGCGCTCGCGCCGCGGCTGAGCTGGGCGATGCTCGGCGCGACCGTCCTGGCCTTCTTCCTCGCTGTCGGGGTCTGCGCGCACGCCCTCGACGAGTTGCACGGCCGCCCGCTCGGCACGGCGATCAGCGACGTCGCGCTGCGGACTGTCTCCGCGGTCAGCCTGCTCGCGGCAGCGCTCATCGGGGTGTTCGCCGTGCCGCATGCCGGCCCGCTGCTCGTTCCGGCGATCGCCGTCGGGATCGTCCTCGTGCTCGGCTACAACCTCGAACTGTTCGGCGGACGTCTGCACACCGATCTCGGCTTCGCCCTTGCCTGGGGCGGATTTCCGGTCGCCGTCGGCTACCTGGCGCAGCGGCCGCCGCTGCTGCACCTGACCAGCCTCGCCGCGGCCCTTGCCGTGCTCGCCGCGGTTGCGCTCTCCGTCGCGCAACGCCGGCTCAGCACGCCCGCCCGGCTGATGCGGCGTCGCCTCACCGACATCACCGCCACCGCCATTCGCCCGGACGGCACGGCGATCCAGGTACGACGTCAGGAACTGCTTGCCCCACTGGAGGGTGCGCTGCGCGCGATGGCGCTCGCGGTCCCGCTCGTAGCTGGCGCTTTGCTGCTTGCTCGTGCGCACTGAGAAGGCAGGCGGCGCTAGCCGATACCGAGGCGTTGCTCAGCAGTGATCCAGTCCGTGGCGATTGCGTGTTGCGCGCTGGCCAGGCTGACCTGATGGGCACAGACGGCGCCCTGCAAATCCACTTCGATCTTGTCCTTGGCGTTCGGTGAAGCTCCGGGTTCGGGCCACAGATTCCTTGGGTCGCTCGTGCTTCCGCCGACCGACAGTGGCACGAGGTGGTCTTCCTCATAGTCGCCGAGCGCGCGGTCGAGGTAGCCGTACTGCTCGATCTGGTGCCGCTTGAGGTCGTTCGTGTAGCTGCTCGGTGGGCGAACCGTTGCTGTCCACCCCGGCCGGCAGATCGTTGCGGCCATCGTGTCCTGGGTGACGTTCGGGTTGAGCGCGCCCGGCGTGCACGTCGGGTCGGGGAGCGGACCACGCCGGGCCTGACACTGACTCGGCCTGCTTTCCGGGGCCGGTGCGACCGCGACCGGCCGGCCCGCCTTCGGCACGCCGGATACTCCCCCTGCAGCCAGTATCACCAACTCGATGGCGACCGGGACGACGACGAGGGCGGGCCGCCGCACCCACAACACGACGGCGATCAGCAGCAAGGCTGTCAACAGCACCCCACCGGCGAGGCCGGTCGGCCAGCGCAGCACGCCGCCGGGGACCCGCGCCGCGCAGTGGGCCACCAGCACCATCCACCGGCAGGGCCAGGCGGCGATCCACGCCAACGCGTGGGCGATACCCGCAGACACCGGCGACACCACGGTCGCGCCCAACCCGAGCACCATCGCCGGCTCCAGCACCGGAGCGGCCAGCATGTTTGCCGGCACCGCGGATATGCCGACCATGCCGAACGTCGCCGCGATCACCGGAGCGCAGGCCAGCTGAGCCGCCAGTGGCACCGCAATGGCGCTCGCAATGCCGGGCCGAATGCCGCGACGGCACAGCCTGTCCCGCCAGGCAGGGACGAGCAGCAGCAGGCCCGCGGTGGCCAGCGTCGACAGCGTGAACCCCACCTCGACAGCGAACTGCGGGTTGATGACGAGCAGGAGGAATACGGCGCCCGCGAGAGCCGGCAACGCAGCCTTCGGCCGCCCCCAGATGACGGCAGACAGGCCGAGCGCGGCCATCATCGCGCCCCGGGCCACGCTCGGCCCGGGGCGCGCCAGCACGGCGAATCCCGCGATCGCCACCAGCCCGATGCCGGCCACGAGACGTGGCCCGAAGCGCCCCCGCCGCGCGAGGAACAGCACGCATCCGAGCGCGATCGCCAGGTGGGTGCCGGCGACCACGACGAGGTAGGTCATCCCCGCAGCCTCGAAATCCCGGCGCACCTGAGGATCCATCCGGCTGGTATCTCCGTCGACCAGGCCCGGCAGCAGCCCGCCCGGCTTCACCGGCAGTCCACGGCAGGCTTGCTGCAGCCCGGCCCGCAGTCGACCGGCGAGCCGCTGGTACCACGGCGGACTGCCCTCCAGCCGCGGCGGCGCCCGAACGGTCAAGACCGCGACCGTGAGATCCCGTACCCGCGGCGGCGACAACCGTGCCGTGACGGCGACCCGTTGACCGGGTAGCAGGCCCTGCCAGCCCGACCCCGTGCCGAGGATCAGCGCCGGTGCGCTCAATGAGACCGCGGACTCGCCGACCACGTCGGGGACGAGGCGCTTCACCGTCGCAGGTGCGACCCACACCGGCCGCCCGGGTGATGATTCGCGGGACAACCGGGGATCGGAGGTCAGAGTCAGCTCGGCGTGGACGCTGGCGTGCTGGGACACGAGTTCGCGCACCGCGCCCTCGTCCCGGGCAATGGTGCGTGCCGCGGTGGCTATCGACCCGCAGGTGCCACCGACGAAGACCGGCACTACTGCGACCAGCAACGGAACTGGTCGCCTAGCACCGACCGATGCGTCGGGCAATCCGGCGGCGGCCAGCGCGGTAAGAGCCGCCGCCAGTCCGCTCGCGACGGCGAGGGTCACTGCCGCATGCTGCGGCAACCGCAGCGCGAGCACCGTCGCGAGCCAGGTGCCCAGCGCCAGCCCGGCAAGGCGCAGGTCGGGCCCACACCCTGTCGGGACGTGCGTGCCGCTGCTCGGCGAGACGGCGTCGCCGCCCGATCCGGTCAGCGCCGCGCGTACGTCGATCACACCCCCACCAGGTGAGCACGCGCGCTCCGCCCGACGTCACCAAGGCCGCCGGCAGGGCGCCCGGACGAGACCGCACCCGGGCTGATGTCGCTGACCGGTGCTGGACTCACGGGTGGTGCGTCTTGCTGCGGGCGAGACCGCCAGGCGACCAGACCCGAGATCATGGCGGCGACGATCGCTGCGATGCTCAGTGCGCGAACCCGGTCCCAACCGGGGTTGATGCGCGCCCCGCGCAGTCCTGTCAGCTCAGCTACCCGACACCACCATGAAGCCCCGTCGTCGCGGTGCTCGCGTTCCCAGATGACCACACATGCGACGCTTGCAGACGCACAGCCGGGGGCCCCGCCAACGATGGGATCTGGGGAAAAGCACGCCCCTGTGGACGGCCGGTTTGCGATTTGACGTCAGAGGTGTTAAGCGCGTGCCGAGCGTCCGGTCACGACCGGGCTCAGTGGCGGAAGCCGGTCGGACCGCTCAGCGTCGCATGCCGATCCACTGTGCCCAGCGTTCGCACCGCGGCCCTCAGATCCGCCAGGAAAAGGTCGGCCAGGTCGTCGCTGAACCCGTTGCGGCACACCACGCGCAGCACGGCCAAGTCCTTGACGATTCTCGGGGAACGGGTATGCAGGCACCTGCCAGCCGCGTTCGCCCAACAGACGCGACACCGCGAACAAGTCCCATCCCCGGGCCGCGTCGGTGGTCGTGAATGCGAACACCGGCAACTCGTCGCCCCGGGTGATGAGCTCGAACTCGGCGAGCCGTTCCACCTCGCCGGCAAGGTAGACGGCGACGTCGCGGCTGGCCTGCTGCACAGCGCGGTACCCGGAGCGGCCGAGCCGGAAGAAGTTGTAATACTGCGCGGCAACCTCGGCACCGGGCCGGGAGAAGTTCAGCGCGAATGTCGGCATCTCGCCGCCGAGATAGTTGACGTAGAAGATCAGCTCCTCGGGCAGCGCTGCCATGTCGCGCCACAACACCCAGCCGACGCCCGGGTGGACCAGCCCGTACTTGTGCCCCGAGGTGTTGATCGACGCGACGCGGGGCAACCGGAAGTCCCACACCAGATCGGGATCCAGGAACGGGGCGATCATCGCACCGGACGCACCGTCCACATGGATAGGGACGTCCGGACCTCCCTGTGCGGCAAGGAAATCCAGCGCTCAAGCGATCGATGCGACCGGCTCGTAGCTGCCGTCGAACGTCGAGCCGGGGATGGCCACCACGCCGATCGTGTTTCCGTCCACCGCCGCCACGGCCGAGGGCGCGTCGAGGTGGTAGCGCGATCCATCCATCGGCACCTTGCGCGCCGCGACGTCCCAGTACCGGCAGAACTTCTCCCAGCAGACCTGGACGTTCGCGCCCATGACGAGGTTGGGCGGTCCGGTGCCGCGCCAGCGCCGCCTCAGGGCGAGGCCGGCCAGCATGCAGGCCTCGCTCGACCCTGTTGTGGAACAACCGGTCGCATCCGCGGCATGCCACAGGTCGGCGAGAATAGCCACGCAGCGCCGTTCGAGCTCGGCGGTCTGCGGGTACTCGTCCTTGTCGATCATGTTCTTGTCGATGCACTCGGCCATCAGCACCCGGGCCCGCGGCTCCATCCACGTCGTCACGAACGTGGCAAGGTTCAATCGGGACGAGCCGTCGAGCAGCAGCTCGTCGTGGATGACCTGATAGGCGACCTCGGGTGGTACGGGCTCGTCCGCCATCCGATCGCGCGGCGGTCGTACGCGTTGCCCGTACGCGGGATTCGCCTCGCCGACGAACCGATTCGCATCAACGTTGCGAGTGGGCTGAACGTCGGCGGCGCTTCGATGGAGTGGCGCCCAGCCACTATGGCTGATGTCACTGCCGTCGGCGACGGGGCCTCGAGCAGGCGCCGACCCGTGATCAGTCGATAACGTGCGCAGCGCCGGCCAGCGTGGGCAGACCGGCGCTGCGCCACGCACGGTAGCCGCCGACGATGTCCGTGGCCCGCCAGACACCGAGATCGTGAAGGGCGGCCGCGGCCAGGCCAGACGTGTAGCCCTCGTTGCACACGACGATCACCCGCAGGTCGTAGGAGGCCATGCCGAGCCTCGCGTCGCTGGCCGGATCGAAACGCCACTCCAGCACATTCCGCTCCACGACAAGGCCACCCGGCAGCATTCCGTCGGCCTCGCGATCATGCTGGGGTCGGATGTCGACGAGCACGGCGCCGCTCTGTTGCGCCGCATGCGCTTCATGGGGCGTCAGGCGGTGCAGCTTGGCCCGCGCGTCGGCGAGTACCTCGGCGATGCTACGGCGCGACGTCATTCGTCCGACCCCTGCTCCGGCTCGTGCGTGTCGAGCGTCGACCGAGCGCGCAGCCGCCCGCGCTGGTCGATCTCGTAGTAGGTCATCCGTACCAGAGGCGGCGAGTACGCGTGGATGCTCACGGCCGCCTGATTGCCCGCGCCCTGCACATCGTGAATCACCCCGACGCCCAAGGCAGTCGTCGACCCGGCCCGGCGTGGCAGGCTGACGTGCCGGCCGCCCGGCGCGATCCGAACCTCATTCAGTTCACCGCGGACCACAGCGAACGCTGCCGCAGACGGACCGTGATCATGCAAGTCGGTGGCATGGCCGGGCAGCCACGACAAGAGCCAGACGTCGACGGCCGGACCGATCTGCAGGCGTGCCCACCACCTCTGCCGACGTTCGGGCAGCTGGAGTCGTGGCAACCAGACGTCCGGCTCGGCAGCGAGCCGCGCGACGAGCGTCAAGAGCTGCTGGGTCGTCAGCGCCCGCGTCCGGTTGTCCAGCAGATTGGTCACGTCGACACCTCGATCACAACGAAACTGCGCTGACGCGGGGCTTCGGCCCGGCAGCGGACGAAAGTCCGGGAGCGCTGCGCGGCACACGCAGCTAGGAGATCAGTTCAACGACACCGTGCGGTCGTGACACGCTCGAGGTCGATGTGCCGCCGCGAGTACATTGCGACGGAACGATCGGATGTGGCAACGCCAACCATCTCCCGTGCGTGCTGCACCCCGAGCTCCTCCTGCGATTCGCTTGCCTATCCACCCGCCAGCAGACACTAGCCACATGGTGGCTTTTCGTCAATGTCGATAGACACACTAGGCAATGCGTCGCCTCGGCTACGCGCTGATCAGCGCCGCCTTGCGCGCGCGGTAACGGGCTGTCTTGGCACGGTTGCCGCACGACGACATCGAGCACCACCGCCCCGCTCCGCTGCGCGAGTCGTCGTAGAACACCCATCGGCACTCGGGTGCAGCACACGCGCGCAGCCGCCACCAGCTGCCATCCGCGCTGTGGCGCACGGCGACCGCGAGCACCTCGGCGAGTGCGCGTGGCACGGCACTCGCGGACCCGGTCAGGCGCAGCCCGCCGTCGCGGGCCAGTTCGACGTGCACCGGGACGGATGTGAGCACAGCATTCGCACGGCGCAGTGTCTGGTCGTCGAGGTGATCGCGGGTCACCGCATCGCGCAGCGCAGACCGTAGCTCACGGGCGATGCGCAGCTCGGCGGTAGAGGCACGAGCTGACGGACGGGCCAGCCCGTGGCTGGACAGCCACCGGCTCAGTGCGGCCGGCGTCGGCAAGGCATCCCCGCCTGTGTGGTCGACACCGCGGCGGCGGAAGCTCCGCACGTCCAGCGTGTTGAGGAAGTCCTCGACCAGACCCAGATCCGTTGGCGCATTCACGACACCATTATACGTTGACACCGGTGTTAGCTTTTAGTGGTGTTGAGCATCGACCCGTTCCATGTCGCCATCGACGAGCCGGCCCTTGACGATCTGCGTGACCGAATCGCCCGCACCCGTTGGCCGGACGCCTCGCCCGAAGCGGGCTGGGGCTACGGCACCGAGCTCGCGTTCCTGCGCGACCTCCTCGACCGCTGGCGCGAGTTCGACTGGCCGGCCTTCGAGCGACGCCTGAACGACCTGCCGCAATACCGCGGGCGCATGGACGATGTGCACGTGCATTTCGTCCACGTCCGCGGCAGCGGACCAAGTCCGATGCCGATCGTGCTGACCCACGGCTGGCCGGGCAGCTTTCTCGAATATCTCGACCTGATCCCGTTGCTCGCCCACCCGGACGACCCCGCCGACGCGTTCGACGTCGTCGTGCCGTCGCTGCCGGGCTACGGCTTCTCGGATCGGCCGAACCGACCGGGCGTCATCAACGCTGTGGTCGCCGACCTGTGGCAGCGGCTGATGACCGAGGGGCTGGGCTATGACCGCTTCGGTGCGCACGGCAGCGACATCGGTGCCGGGGTCACCGCGCAGCTCGGGCTGCGCCACCCGGACCGGGTCGCCGGCATTCACATCAGCGCGTTCGGGCTTGCCAAGCCGCCCGAGCCCTGGAGTGACGGCGAGCGGCGCTACTTCGCCGACGTGGAACAGTGGGCGGAAGCCGAAGGTGCGTACGGGCACCAGCACCGCACCAAGCCGCAGAGCGTCGGCTACGGACTGACCGATTCGCCGGCTGGGCTGGCGGCGTGGATCGTCGAGAAGTACCGCGCCTGGTCGGACAGTCATGGCGATGTCGAGGCACGCATCGGCCGCGATCGGCTGCTGGCGAACCTCACCCTGTACTGGGTGACCGGAACGATCACCTCGTCGATGCGCATGTATTACGAGCACCGACGGCACGCCACGCCGCTGACTGCCGGCCGGCCCATCCCGGTCCCGGCGGGATTCGCCTTATTCGCCAACGAGTTCGTGCCGGTGCCGACGCCGCCGCGGGAGCTGGCCGAGCGGTACTACCAGGTGGCGCGGTGGCGCGAGTTGCCGCGCGGAGGTCATTTCCCCGCGATCGAGGAACCGGAACTGCTCGCCGAGGAGATTCGCGCGTTCTTCCGCCCGCTGCGCAAATAATCGGCGGCATGACCGACGCTGTGTTCGAGCCGGCCACGCCGCCTAAGGGTTCTCAGTTGACGGAGAAGAGGCGACTCGCCGGCACGACGTACGCGGTGTCGCGAGCGTTCGGCAGGCACCCCAGGTGCCACATGTGTTGCAGAGTCGCCAGCATCGAGTAGTGGTTGCTCTGCGTCGTGTAGGTGAGCCCACGTGGGCCGCGGTTGGTGATGACGGAGGTGTAGATCTGGCCGCCGCCTGGATCGGCGTCACAGCATCCGGTCGCGTCAGTGCCTTCGTCCCAGGCGACGACGATCGCGGTCAGGCCGTCACGCCAGGCGGCGCTGGACATGATCGAATCGACCAGGTCCGAGGCGTAGGCGTCGGCAACACGGACGTTGGTCGTCGCGTCCGGGCAATCGTTGGTGCCGTGCATGTCGTGACATTGGTCACGCACGATGAAGCTGAACGTCGGCGCGTTGCAACAAGGACGCCACTGACTGTCGAGCTCGCTTCGGCCACCGGCCTGCTGACGCCGGGCTCAGCCGTTCGTCCGCGATTGAGCAGCTGCCTCGAAGGAGTCGGCGCTGGGCGCGCCGGTGCGCCGGACACCTGCGGCGGCGTATGCGGCGTCCTCGTTCAATGTCTCGTGCTCGAGGAGGGCGCTGGCAAGGGAGTCCAGCTTGTCACGGTTCTGGCGCAGCAACGCCGTGACCTGCTGGTGCGAGTCGTCGATGACCCGGCGCACCTCCCCGTCGAGGAGTCGCTGCGTGTCCGGCGAGACGTCCGTGCCGGGGAAAGGCGCCGCACCGTCGCGGGGCAGCACCGTGACAGGCCCGATCGCCGCACTCATACCCCAGCGGCCGACCATCTGGCGGGCGATGTCGGTGAGCTGCTGAATATCGGATTCGGCGCCGGTACTGCGCTCGCCGAACACGACTTCTTCGGCCGCTCGGCCCCCCAGCGCCACCTTGATCTTCGCTTCGAGCTCAGGCTCCCGGTAGCTGAATCGATCGCTCTCCGGCGCCGCCAAGGTCACGCCGAGTGCCGCTCCCCGCGGAATGATGGACACCTTACGTACCGGATCGGCGCCTTCGGTGAGCATGCCGACGATCGCATGTCCGGCCTCGTGGTACGCGGTGCGCCTCCGGTCCTCGGGGCTGATCATCACACGCCGTTCGGCGCCCAGCACGATCCGCTCGAGTGAGTCGGCGAAGTCGGATTCATTGACCGCATCGTGGTTGCGCCGCGCGGCGGTAAGCGCCGCCTCGTTGACGAGATTCGCCAGATCCGCGCCGACCATGCCCGGCGTTGTCGCAGCTATGCGGCCCAGGTCGACGCCGGGAGCGAGCGGAACGGAGCGGGTGTGCACTTTGAGGATGGCTTCGCGGCCGGCCTTG
>JBKPQY010000291.1:0-11842 GCA_046734315.1 Actinomycetota bacterium
GGCGCACCGTCGGCCGCAGAAGAGGGCGTTGATGCGTCGATGCGGTTCGGCTTGCAGGAGGGGCCCCAGGTGTCAGAAGCGGAAGCGGGTCAGGCCGCCCGGCTCAGTCGCCGACACCACGGTCGCCGACCGTGGCTCGATGCGATAGACGTGCCACGGCGGCGGGCCTTGCGACGGTGCGTTGAACGGTGCAGTGATGCCCGACCCGCTCTCGTCGGGCTCCGCGGGCCAACCGTTGTCCGCCCACGCCTTCGCAATGCGCGCCACCGCGCCCGGCTCGGTCACCCGCGCCGCGTCACCCTCGATCACGAGGTCCGCGTCGCGGATCGACACTGCGACCGAACATCGCGGATCACGGGCTACGTTGCGCCCCTTGCGGGTACCCGCGCCCGTCTGGAACCAGAACGTGCCGTCCACCCAGACGGCACCCACGGCAGTCACATGCGGGCTGCCGTCCTCGTTGACGGTGGACAACCACGTCGTGCGGGAATTCGCCGCGTCGGGAGCCGGCGCCGACCCCGCATCGAGCTTCTCGACAACCGCGGCCCAATCCACCGGCGGCAGCCCATCCGCCTCACCCAGATTGATGACGTCCATTTGTTGAACCTACCCGCGCGTTTTCGCCCGGCAAGCGCAAAATCCGCAACACCCGCAGCGTTCGCTTGCCTCCGTGATGACCGTTGACGGCGATGTGGCGCTTCGGAGTACGTTCGTACGGCCGCTCGGCCCAGGGGACGGAGACAGCATGTTCGTTGAGACCGTGACTGCTCCGCGCGAAGTCTGGGAGCAGTGGACCACCCGCCTCCGCCTGGTCTCCGAGCCTCCCTCGGCGCTTGCTGCCCTCGTCGCGTGGGACATCGGCGACGACACGATCACCAGCGTCCACGTCTGGGACAACCCGGCAGCAGTTGCCGACTTCTTCGTAGAACGCGTCCAGCCGGTGATCGAGGCGGAAGGCCAGCCGGACTACAAGCCAGTTCGACACGGGAACGCCGTCACCGCGTACTTCCGGGCCCAGGCGCCCAGCGGTGATCAATAAGCCCAGACTCGCCCGACTTGAAGTGATCACGACGCGCGCAGCATCGAGGTCTGGTCTGGGTACGGCAGTGCCGGGGTGAGGCCGCGGAAGCGCTGCTCCGTGACGCCCGCAGCGGCGATGGCCCGCCGGTAGCGCGGTCGCCGGGTGTTGTCGTACACGATGAGGCCGCCGGGTGCCAGGCGGGACAGCGCCGGGGCGAGGCAGGCCTCGCGGGCTCGGCCGTCGATCACCACGAGGTCGAAGGGGCACGGCACGCGCTCGATCGCGCTGACGTAATCGCTGAAGTCGAGCCGGGCGTAGCCGCTCTTGGCCGACGGCACTACCGGGGAGGCTGATGGCACGGGCTCGACAACGTGCAGGGTGACGTGCGGGTACGCCTCGAGCATCGGTCGCAGATGCTCGGCGAATCGCGCGTCGTGCTCGACCGAGTGCACCTCATCGGCGCGTCGCGCCAGCCAGACGGTACTCGCGCCGGAGCCGTACTCGAAGACTCGGATCGGACGCTGCCGAGTTGCGAGCCAGGCGTCCACGATGTCGATCGCGCGGTACGTCCACCACGGCACGTCCAAGTCGACCATCGCGCGGACGTCGTGCAGCTTGGTGAGGCTGTGAGCCCAGTGCCGGAGTCTGCGCTCCCGCGCCGGCGCCTCGCGCGCCAGCAGGCCGACCTTGGTGAGCGCGCGACCCATCCCGCGGGCGCCGGTCGCGTACGCGCTCTTGCTACGGGCCACCAGATGGCTCTTGTGCGCGTACGACAGGCCCAGCACTCCGCCGACTGCGTCCACGACGACGAGAACCAGGCGGGCGGCGGCCGCGACGGCTGTTGCCTCGGCAGCGGGCAGCCCGCTCAACGCGACGAACACGACCTCGCGCAGCCCCACGCCGGCCGGCACCGGTACAGCGAGAAATCCGATTGCCCAGGCAGCGACCGTAGCGAACATGACGCGGGCGACGTCCTGCTGCTCGCCCAGAGCGCGAGCGATCGACGCCGACGACGCCCCGAGCAGCAGCCAGGTCGGCAGCGACCACGCAACGAGGCGGAGCATGCCCGGCCACGGCAGCGGTTCGATGCTCAGCCGGCCGCGGCTGAGCCGCCACCCGACCGCCAGCAGTCGGTGCAGCACCGCAGGGTGCGCCGCGACGAGCGCGATCGGGACGAGTGCGATCAACGCCCATCCCCACGAGGCCGCAATCGGCGCGAGCACGCCGCAGACGACCATCGCGGCCGCGCACATGCAGCCATACGCGATCAACGTCGTCGCGTAACCGGTGCCGCGGCGAACGCCGCCACGCGCGGCCAGTTCGCCGCGGCCCACGACCGGCCAGATTCCACCCGGAACGTACTTGCCCAGCTCACCACCGAAATACCACGACAACGACAGCGCGAGGCCGCGCTGATCGCCGAACGCTGCGAGGCACTTCCACCACAGGACGCCCAGCCCGGTCATCGACAGCGCGCTGCAGCCCAGAGCCAACGTCATCCACGCCGGCGACGCGTGCTCGACCGACGAACCGATCCTCGACCAGTCATCGACGAGCGTCTTGACACAGAAGGAAACCGCCGCGAGCGCCACCAGCAGGCCGGCGACCCGAACCAGCCGTACCACCGTCCGCCGTCGGAGCCGATGCTGCGGCCGCTCAGGCGAGTCCGGCAAATCGGAGAGCTCCAGGACTGACGTGGAAGCCGCGCTGCCTCCAACGTCGGAGCCGTCAATCGGGTGAGCCATTGCCACCTCCTCTTGGATCCGCATCCACACTTTTATAGCGTATCTATAGACTTAGTCGAATAGCTGATCCGGGTCTCCCCAGCCGGCTGGGCCCCAACAGGAGGTTGACCATGAAGGACAGGCAGTGACGACGACGTTGCCGACGAGGACAAACCAGCTCTCCGAGCTCGCGCTGCAAGAGGACCCGAGTCGCAGGACACTGGACGTCACGATCGTGCTGCCGTGCTACAACGAGCAGGATCATGTCCTGACCGAGCTGGAGCGCATCGCCGCGGCCATGGACGCGAGCCCGTTCAGCTACGAGATCCTCGCGATCGACGACAAGTCCACTGACGACACGCTTCGCGTCCTGACCGAGGCGCAGACGCGATTTCCGCAGCTGCGGGTCATCGCGTTCCGCCGCAACGGAGGATCCGGCACAGCACGGCGGATCGGCACCGCGGACGCATACGGTCGCGTCGTCGTGTGGACCGATGCCGACATGACGTATCCGAACGAGCGGATCCCGCAGTTCGTCCAGTACCTGATCGACCACCCGGACGTCGACCAGGTCGTCGGCGCCCGCACCAGCGAGCGCGGCACGCACAAGCTCCTGCGCGTGCCGGCGAAATGGCTGATCCGCAAGCTCGCCGAGCGGCTCTCGTCGACGAAGATCCCCGACCTGAACTCCGGCTTCCGCGCATTCAAGCGGGACGTGTCACTGCCTTACCTGCGTCTACTGCCGCCGGGCTTCTCCTGCGTCACCACGATCACCTTGTCGTTCCTGTCCAACCAGCGCACGGTCGACTACCTGCCCATCGAGTACGCCAAGCGCGCGGGCCGAAGCAAGTTCCACTTCATCAGCGACGCGTACCGCTACATCCTTCAAGTGTTGCGGATGATCATGTACTTCAACCCGATCAAGGTGCTGATGCCGATTGCCCTGTGGCTCTTCGGAATCGGCGTAGTCAAGGCGGTCGTTGACCTGGTCCGCTTCCCACTGCAGATCGCCACCAGCACCCTGCTGCTGATCGTGGCCGGGCTGCTGGTCGGCGCTATCGCGCTGCTCGCCGATCTCATCGTCCGATCCCGTGCCGACTAGGGTCGCTCCCGGCCGGGACGACGAGATCCGCGAACTGCACATACCGCGTCGATCCCCCTGCCTGGCTGGCATCAAGAAGGTGGCACGTGCGCGGAGGGCTGTTGTAGTCGAGGGCTGCTAAGGGCCCGAGTTCATCTGCGGGCGGTCGTGTCTGGCGAGGAGCGGAAAGAAGTGGCCGGCGATCTGCCTGAGGACGCCGATGATGCGCCGGGGAGGAAGGTCGGCTGCGGGACTGTCGAGTTCGGCCGGGAGTGGCAGCCCCAGTTCCTGGGCCTTCGCGATGATCGCGGGTGCGATGCCTTTGCCCAGCGTGCTCAGCGCCTGGCCCACAACTTCGGGGTCCATCGTCCACTCGGGCACCGGACGGGCCGTGACGGTGTCCCACGTGTCTGGGTCGCGGGGCGTGTCGAGGGAGAAGACCTGCTCGAAGGTGCGGGCCGAGGCGTCTCGCTGCGTGAATGCCTCACCGAGTCCCCAGTGCCTCGTCCCAGCCGATCAGCAGTGGCGAGATCCCCGCCAGGCGGGCGATCCTCGAAACCGGCAGACCCGCTGCCGCTCTTACGGCTTCGAGGTCTTCGAAGGGACCTGATCGGCGTACTCGGCGCCCTTCTGCCAGATCCGCAGCTGCACCGTCGCCTCGGCCAGCGCCGGCTTCAGCTGGGCGTTCTCCAGCCGCAGCCGCCGCTCCTCGGCCGACCCGCCGTACCGGCTCGGCCCGCCCGGCGCCCGAGCCGCCGGGCCGCCTCCGAGGCGGACATCTCCCCACCCAGCACCGCCAGCACCACCCGAACCTTCTCCTCGATCGGCAACCGCTTCGCCGGCTTACGCACCCGTCGGACCTCCAACCTCGGACCCCGGGACTGATATTGCCGGGTGTGCCAGAAATCTTGACGCGGGAGAACCCCTTTTCATCGAACGCCAGTTCGACTAATGTCAGGCCATGGTGCTACCTGCTGATCACGACGCCTCCCGGTGCACCGCACGGTCCAGCCGCGGCCGGTGCCAGCTGTTCAACGACCACGACGGGCACGACCACGCCGTCATGATCTATACCGGTGACCGGGTTTACTCCCGCGGCACCGGCAGGACGAGGCCGAGGCAGGTGATCCGCTGGAGCGCCGCCGGCGAGGAGTGGACCGACCCTGGTGACGAATGGGGCGCCGCGGCCACTGGCAAGCCGCCCTGGCACAGCATGGGCGCCGAGGAGTAGCGCCATGTGCCTGGCGTCGACGGGGCCAGCTTGATCAAGTAGTGGAACAGGAACCGCTCGGTTGTGGTTGGTAGTGGTAACCATTCCCGACTAGTGCCGAGGAGGCCACCGTGGCCCGCTCCAGGGATGCCAGAGCCATCGTCCGACTGGTGAGCAGCGCGCGCACCGGCTACACGTACGTCACGACCAAGAGCCGGCGCAACGACCCGGACCGGCTCGTGCTGCGCAAGTACGACCCGGCCGTGCGCCGGCACGTCGAGTTCCGCGAAGCGCGCTAACCGGGGACGCCCTACCCGAAACGATCCGAGAGGAATCTCCATGAAGAAGCGCAACTCGCTGCGATCGCTGGCCGCCAAGGACGGGGCGATCGTGGTGCGCCGCCGCGGGCGGCTGTTCGTGATCAACAAGAAGCACCCGCGCTGGACCGCCCGGCAAGGCTAGCTACAGCAGACCCCCCGCGGGCCGCCACGCCGGCGGGCACTGCAACGGTGAGCCGGCACACCGCAGGGTGTGCCGGCTCACGTTCACTGTCAGCAGGTCACGCGCGCGACCTGGGCGGTGGGCTGCCCGGCGGCATTGGTCGCATATTGGACGTGGCCGTTGACGTTCACCATGTTGCCGGCGGCGTCAGCTCCGTGGAAGGACACGGTGGCGTGGTCAACCCCGTTCTGGTTGTTGTCCTCCTGGCCGAACCACGTGGTTAGGTGCCCGGTGTACAGCGCCGGGCCGCTGGTGTCCACGATGACGTTGCCGTCGCTGTCGAACTGCACCGGCTGCACTACCGGGTACACCGCTGCGTCGCCGGTGAAGGTGGAGGTGAACCAGAAGTCCTGGGCCTTGTTCACGGTGACGTGCTGCACCGCGTTGCCGTCGACGGAGACGATCGCGAGCGTCGGGCTCGCCCAGCAGCCGGCCGGCAGCGCAGGCGCGTCCTGCGGCAGGAAATCGATCACGACGATGCCGGCGGCGCCGGCGCCATGGACGTGCTGGGTTTGGGTTGCCGAGCCATTGCCGCCGGCAGATGCGGCCGACGCGGGTATCAGCGTGGCCGTGGCCGCAGCGATGATCACCGCCGCCGTACGACAGCGCAGCAGAGCACGAAGCATCATTGATCCCCCCGAATCAACACCCGCCCGCGACCCCCTGCCGCGACGGTCCAGAAAACATAGCGGCGAACGCGCCATGACGTGCGGATCAACGTTAAGAGCTTGCTAAGTACACGGCACCGAACCGGCACGAACTTCGTGGTCGACGGAAGCCGGTCAGTTGGTTCCTGATTTGGTGAACAGCCGGATCGCCAGCGTGAGGGCGATGGCCGCATAAGCGACGACGACGGCCAGCGACAGCAGGGCCATGCGCGTCGGATCGCTCATGCCCCAGATGTTGTGTAGGGCCTGGGTGCCTTGGGTCGTCAGCCCGTAGCGGAACAGGGCCACGGCGTGGGTTAGCGGGAGGACCTTCGCGATGCCGTCGAGCCATGCGGGAAGCGACGTGATGGGGTAGAGGGTGCCGGCGAAGAAGAACGGGACGATCGCGATCGGCGGTACCAGGCCGGTGTACTCCTCGGCATTGGTGATCTTGGTTGCGAAGGTTTCTGCCAGGCCGTAGACGAACACCGCGAGCGCGACGGCAGCCCCGGCGAACCACAGCAGATGCCGTCCGGAGTGGAAGTGGGCGCCGCGCAGCGCTGCGGCGAAGATCAGGACGGCGACCTGCAGAGTCGTGATCACCAGGGCAGCCAACAGGTTGCCCAGCACGATCGAGGAGCGGCGGATGGGCGCCACGAGCAGTTCGCGCATCGCGCCGTGCTGCCGGTCGGTGAGTACGCCGAGGCCCGAGAACATGCAGTTGACGGGGATGAGCAGGCCGGCGGCGGCGAGGGCGACGAAGGTCATGTACGTGCGGTGCTGTCCGGGCGTGGCGAGCGTGTTGCCCAGCGCGGGTGCGACGATCAGCGCGAACAGCACGGGCGCGAGCACGGGTATGGCGACCGCCCGCGGCGAGCGGATGGTCAGCGCGAGCCGGCGCAACGCAAGTGCGGGCACGACGTTCGTGGGGCGGGAGATGGTGGGCGCCGCCAGCATGATGGGCGTCGCCGTCGTTGTGGTTGCGGTCATCGGTGGTCCTTCGTGTCAGTTGTCGGTTCCGGCCGTGATGCGAGCGCCGGTCAGGCGGAGGTAGACGTCGTCGAGGCTGGGTCGCCGGGTGGTGGCGGAGTGCACGGTGACCGAGAACTCGTTCAGCGCCTGGCTGATCTGGTGTGCGGAAACGTCACGCAGCGACGCGGTGACGGTGGACCCGGTGACGGCAATGTCTTGCTCGGCGATGCCGCGTCCGCGTAGCACCGCGACCGCCTCGTCTGAGTTGGCCACGCGTAGGTCGAGCACCTCGGCACCGACCGAGGCGAGGAGGTTGTGGGGGCTGTCACAGGCGACGATGCGGCCGGCGTCGATGATCGCGAGCCGGTCGCAGAGTCGCTCGGCCTCGTCGAGGTAGTGCGTGGTCATGATGATCGTGACGCCGGTGCGTTCGCGGATCGTGGTGATCGCGTCGAACAGGTCGTGCCGCACCCGGGTGTCCAGGCCGACGGTCGGTTCGTCGAGGAACAGCACCTGCGGGGCGGACAGTAGCGCGCGCACGATCTCCAGCCGCCGCCGCTCCCCGCCGCTGTAGGTGGCGACCGGGCGGTCGAGCAGGTCGGTGATTCCCACGGCGGCGCTGAGTTGTTCGTAGCGTGTGCGCCCTGCGGTGGGTTCCACGCCCCACAGGCGCAGGTGCAGCATCAGGTTCTGCCGGCCGGTCAGCGGCCGGTCGACGACCGTGTCCTGGAAGACGACGCTGCTGACCGCCCGGGTGGCGGTGGGGTTGGCGGCGACGTCGATGCCACCGAGGGTGGCCCGCCCGGAGGTTGGTTTGACCGTGGTCGTCAGCATCCCGATCGTCGTGGACTTGCCGGCGCCGTTGGGCCCGAGCAGACCGAACGCCTCGCCGCGCTCGACCGAGAAGCTGATCCCGTCCACGGCGCGCACGTCGCCCGGGTAGATCTTGACGAGCTGATCGGCCTCGACCGCTGCTGTGCTGGTCATCGTCATTGTGCCTTCCTTCGTGGGTGCTTGCCGGAGACGACGTTGACGAGGTGGCCCTCGGGATCGCGGTACATCATCGAGCGGATGCCCCACGGCTGGGTGGTCGGTCCGAACAGCCACGAAGCGCCGAGCCCGTCGATGCGGTCGAACTCGGTGTCGACGTCGTCGACGAGGAAATCCAGGATCACTTCACCCCGCCGGACGGCGTTCGGCCCGGCGCCGCCGGCGACGGGCTGGTGGTCCTCGGTGAAGCGCGGTCGTGAGAAACCCACGCTCATCGCACCGGCCGGTACCTCGACGTAATAGTCGTTGACCGTCGCGGACGTACCGACGAGTGATGCGTAGTGCTGCGCGAGTGCCGCGACGCCCTCGGTCACGAACCGCGCCTGTATGAGTCGCATGACAGAAACGACGGGCAGAGGCGCCAGAGTGTGACGCAGCGCGCCACGTCACACTGCAACTGCTCCGATCGTCCTTGATGTTGTGACAGATCCAGAGGCGGCGGCGCGGGTGCTGGTCAGCGATGCATGGGCGCAGCACCGCCCGTTCCTGGTCAGTCTGGCGTTCCGGATGCTCGGCGACATCGGCGAGGCGGAGGACACGGTGCAAGAGGCCTTCGCCCGGCTGATGGCCACCGACGTCGCCGACATCGCCGACACGCGCGGCTGGCTCACCGTGGTCACCAGCCGGCTGTGCCTGGACCAGATCCGATCGTCGCGCCGGCGCCTCCAACACGCGCACGATCTCGACGCGATCGAGTCGCGCCTGCCCGGCGTGGGACCTTCGTTCGTCGACCCGGCAGACCGGGTGACACTCGACGACAGCGTGCGGCTTGCCCTGACCGTCGTGCTGGACCGTCTCACTCCGGCCGAACGCGTGGTGTTGGTGCTGCACGACATCTTCCAGGTGCCGTTCGAGACGGTCGCCCAGACGGTCGGGCGCAGCGCACAGGCCTGCAGGCAGCTCGCGCACCGTGCCCGCGTCAAGATCGACGACGCGGCCGGGACCGGCATCGGCCTGGCCGGCGCGGAACACCGGCTCGTCGCGGAGCGGTTCATCGAGGCCTGCGCGTCGGGCGACCTGGCCGGGCTGTTGCAGGTACTCGATCCCGAGGTATCCGGGGGCGTGGACATTCGACCGAATCTGATCGTCACCGGCGCGGGCGCGGTGGCTCGCAACTTCCTGCACTTCTGGGGGACCCCGGCGCGACTCGTTGCCGTGACCACGGGGCGCGCGCCGATACTGCTCGGCTTCGTCGACCGCGAGCTCCGCGCGCTGATCGAGCTGACGGTGAACGGCGAGCTGATCAGCGAGGTGCACGTGAGCGTCGCGCCGGCAACACTGGCCCTGGTGCGCGCGACACTATCCGGCTGAGTCCACGATCGCGCAGGCGTGACGGGCGTGCACTGCCACCCGCCGCGGGGTTGCGCCGGCTCCGGTGGCGGCCCGAACATATCCCGGAGTCGCGGAAGATTGTGAGCGCCCACCATGACGTTGTCGTACGAGCAAGACATCCGCCCCCTCTTTCGTGAGCGCGACAGAGAATCGATGAAGCGCCGCTTCGACCTGTGGTCACTGGAGGATGTGCGCACGAATGCGGCACCGATCCTCAACGTCCTGCAGCAGGGTCGCATGCCCTGCGACGGAGCCTGGCCGCAAGACAAGATCGACATGCTACGTCAATGGATCGACTCCGGTATGGCCCCATGATCGACCGCTCGTAGGTGCTCGCGCACGTCGAGATGTGCCGCGAATACAGCACGCACCGGGCCGTCGGATGATCTTACTAAATCCGATTTAGTGCCCGGAATCACTGGTGGAGCTGAGGGGACTCGAACCCCTGACCCCCGCCGCGGTCCTCGTGGCCTACCTTCCACGCGATCGACACCAAGACCTGCAAGACCGGCTCGTTGAGGGGCGGCCGGTGCTGGTTCTGAGGAAGATCTTGTTGCGAACGTTGGCGTCCACCGCGTCGCGCACGTCGGGGGCAGTTGCGCGAGATGCTGGTGGGACAGCACCAGCGACAGCCGGCAGCCGCGGGCTTCGGCCAGCGCGTCGTTCACGTACCTGGCCGCCGGGCTCGTCGACGAGCTGTGGCAGCACGTCGCGCCGTTCACGGTCGGCGCAGGTGAGCAGCTCTTCCGCGTCGTGCCGCCACTGGATCTCGAACTGGTCGAGGCCCGCGGCACCGACCTGTCCGCGCACCTGTGCTACCGCGTGCGCCGGTAAGGCCCAGGGATCCGGCGCACACGGGGCCGATCCTCCGCAGCAGCCGTAGGTCCGTCGTCGCGATCGGGCATGCTAAAAGTTCCGAAATGCTTGCCGCGTCAGCAACCATGCCCATATAGTCGCATCTGCTCAGCCGCCTGCCATGGCGAGCGTCATACGTGCCTCACGGAAAGCGAGCGACACGTGGACGAGTTTGGCTACCGGTGATCGGTCTAGGTACGCACCGATCGGGCGTCGCCGAACCCCTCTGTATGCGCACAGCCCGGATCCAGCAAGCAGTGTCTTTCCTCGAGTGCCAATTCATGCGTTAACGCCACGGGCATTCCCGCGGCTTCTTGTCACCTCTGTGAAGGGAAGGGTCTGATGCGAAGACATCTGCGGCGGCGCCTGTGGCTCGTGCCGCTGTGCGCGTCGGCGGTGGCACTCACCGCCGCCGTCGGGCCGATCCTGTCCAGCAGCGCGGACACGATCAGCGCGACAGCGTGCAACAACCGCACCAACGACTCGATCGCCAAGCTCCTCGAGTGCATCCGCACCGACGACTTGTGGAACATGATGAAGCAGCAGCAGGCGATCGCCGACGCCAACCCGGACGCGGGCGGGCACGCCTCGCGCAACTCCGGCGAGCCAGGCTACAGGGCGGCGGTCGACCTCGCCGTCAAGCTGTTCACGGCTTCCGGCTATCGCGTCACGGTGCAGACGTACAAGTTCCCGTACTTCGCCTTCTTCGGACTTCCCGGCGGCGGCGAGGTTTCGCCGACGCCGACGACATTCACCCTCGGCACCGACCTCAACCCCTTCAACAGCATCGGCACGGTCACCGCCGAGGTGCAGCCGATTAGCGGCATCATCCTGCCCCCAACCCCTACGCCGTCCTCGGCCAGCGGGTGCAGCCCGGCCGACTTCGCCGGCTTCACGCCCGGCAACATCGCGCTGATCCAGCGCGGCACGTGCAACTTCGGCGAGAAGGCCAAGAACGCCGTGGCCGCGGGCGCGTCCGGCGTGCTCATCTTCAACGAGGGCCAGCCGGGCCGTACCGGCATCGCCGGTGGCGGCGGCATGATCGACAACGCCGGCAATTCTGTCGTGCCGAACATCCCGGTCGGCTTCGTGCCGTTCGCAGAGGGCCAGCACCTGTTCGCCGCCGCCAACGCCGGTCAGCACCCCCAGGTGAGGCTGGACTTCAAGGGTGAGATCGACCCGAACCGCGACGACTTCAACGTGATCGCCGACTCGCCGTTCGGCGACCCGAACCACACCGTGGTCGTCGACGCGCACTACGACGCGATCTTCGGTGCGGGCATGCTCGACAACGCGTCCGGCTCTGTGACCCTCATGGACATCGCGCAGAAGCTGGCCAAGGTGCGCACCACGAACCGGCTGCGCTACATCCTGTTCGGCGGCGAGGAGCTCGGCCTGCTGGGCTCGAACTTCTACACCCACAACCTCTCGCCCACCGAGCTCGCCCAG
>JBKPQY010000292.1:0-14559 GCA_046734315.1 Actinomycetota bacterium
AGCACGACGACCGCAGTGCCGTGCTGATCGTCGTGGAACACGGGGATGTCGAGGCTCTCCCGCAGCTGCTGCTCGACATCGAAGCAGCGCGGCGCGGAAATGTCTTCGAGGTTGATGCCGCCGAACGACGGCGCGATGTACTGCACCGCGCGGATGATCTCGTCGGCGTTCGTCGTGCCGAGCACGATCGGCACAGCGTCGACGCCGGCGAACTCCCGGAACAGCGCCGCCTTGCCCTCCATCACGGGGAGCGCCGCAGCAGGGCCGATGTTGCCGAGGCCCAGGACCGCAGTGCCGTCGCTGACCACCGCCACCAGCCGCGACCGCCACGTGTAGCGCCGGGCCAGGGCCCCGTCGCCGGCGATCGCGGTGCACACCTCGGCGACGCCCGGCGTGTACGCCAGCGACAGTGATCGCCGGTCGGCCAGGGCGATCTTGCTGCGCATGGCCAGCTTGCCGCCCTCATGCGCCTGGAACACCGGAGCAGACGGATCGAATTGCACTGCAGCCCCTCACAGCGTGGAAGTGAGCTTCCGGGGCCAGGGATGCGGCGCCGCTTGGTGAAAGCACGGGGGTTACCCAACGAAAGTGTCGCAGATCGCCGGCAACCGGTGTGCGTGACCTACCCCACGCGCTGCGGCAGCCAGCCGCGGCGGCCCGGCAACCGCACCACGACGCGGCCCAGCACGTCGGCCACACCGTGACTGCGACTGTCACCGCCGGCTGCATCGTTGTCACTGGAAAGCAGCCAGCCGGCGCGGTCCGGCCGATCAGCGCGCTTGAGCACGAACCGATCAGGCATGCTGCGAAACCGTGCCAGCACAACGTCGCCGGGATGGATCCGCGCGCCGTGCCGCACGATCACCAGGTCTCCGTCGTAGAGCGTCGGCACCATCGACGGGCCGGCGACGCGCACGATCTGCCAGGGCAGCACGCGACCTATCGTGCCGGAGCGCCGGGAGTAGGGTCGGCCCAGAGGCTCACACGACGGCGAATCCTGCAGGAGGTCATGGCGATGCCACTGTTCCGCCCGACGATCACGGCCTATGCGCACTGCGACCTGCCGTGCGGCGTGTACGACCCGGCCCAAGCGCGGATCGAGGCCGAGTCGGTGAAGGCGATCATGGAGAAGTACCAGGGCAACGAAGACCCGGTTTTCCGCACCCGCGCGCTGATCATCAAGGAGCAGCGGGCCGAACTCGTCAAACACCACCTGTGGGTGCTGTGGACCGACTACTTCAAGGCGTCGCACTTCGCGAAGTACCCAGAGCTGCACGACCTTTTCAACCGGGCCACGAAAGCAGCGGGCGCGGCCGGTGGCAAAGGCAGCGTCGATCCCGCCGAGGGGCAGAAGCTGCTCGATCTCATCGCTGAAATCGACAAGATCTTCTGGGAGACCAAGAAGGCGTGAACGATCACGGCGGGGCCGGTTCCGCTGCGGAGCCGGCCTTCGTCGTGCCCGGGCCCGTCCCGGACACCACCGCACTATGGCTCATCCGCCATGGGGAGACCGAGTGGAGCCGTTCCGGTCGGCATACGAGCCGCACCGACCTGCCGCTGACGCCACGCGGCGAGAAGCAGGCGGTCGCACTTCGCGAGTCTCTGGCCGGGCTGCGGCCTGCCCTGGTGCTCTCCAGTCCCAGGCGCCGGGCTGTGGACACCGCGGAACTGGCCGGTCTCGCCGTCGACGCCATCGACGACGACCTCGCCGAGTGGGACTACGGCGACTACGAGGGGCTCACTACCGCCGAGATCCGCGAGCGGGTGCCGGGCTGGTCACTGTGGACGCACGCGATACCCGGCGGTGAGACGTCTGCGCAGGTCAGCGCGCGAGCCGATCGCGTATTGCGCCGCACGCTGCCCTACCTCGACGACGGTCCTGTCGTGCTCATCGCCCACGGGCATATCAGCCGTGTCATCGGCGCCCGCTGGATCGGCTTGTCCGCTGCAGACGGGCAGCGCCTGGCGCTGGGCACGGCCGCGCCGTCCCTGCTCGGCGGCGAGCATGGGTCTGCAGTGGTCCAGCGTTGGAACCTCCCGAACCCCGGCGCGTAACGCTCGGTCATTGCGCTGCCAGCGGGGAGTCAACAGCAGCGAACCATAGCTAGGGGTTGTCGAGTCGGCGCATATGTCGCATCCTGGCCCAACCGGCGTGCGACCGGGTCCGTTGTGCACCTTGTCACCGAGGAGGCTGCCATGAGGCCGATCCGAACATCGTTCCGCGTGGCGACGGTCATCGCCGCAGTCGGCGCGACGACCGCCGGCGTGTTGGCCGCGCTACCAGCCGGCGCGAGCCCCGCCGCGAGCGGCGCACAGCTGTCTGCGGCGATGCAGCGCCTGGACCGGTCGATCGCGTTTGCGGGCACCGCATGGGGCGTGGACCCGGCCAGGCACCAGCTCGTCGTCTCCGTCGACCGGTCCGTCACCGGCAACCGCCTTGCCGCCGTCCGGGCCGCGGTCGCGGGTCTCGGCAGTGCCGCCAGGCTGCAGAGCGCACCGGGCGTGTTCCACGTCGACATCAGCGGCGGCGATGCCATCTACGGCTCGCGGTACCGCTGCTCACTCGGTTTCAACGTCATCAGCGGCTCGACCCACTACTTCCTGACGGCCGGCCACTGCGGCAAGGCCGAGCCCCAGTGGTGGACCTCCGCCAGCCACACGACGTTCCTCGGCAATACGACCGGCGCGACGTTCCCCGGCCACGACTACGCGATCGTGCGCTACGCCCCGTCCTACACGAACTACCCGGGCACGGTCGGCAGCCAGGACATCACCCACGCCGCCAACGCCGTCGTCGGCGAGGCGGTCACCCGCCGGGGCAGCACCACCGGCGTGCACACCGGCCGCGTCACCGCCCTGAACGTGACGGTGCACTACAGCGGCGGCGGCACTGTCCGGGGGCTGATCCAGACCACGGTCTGCGCCGAGCCCGGTGACAGCGGCGGCCCGCTCTACGACGGCACCGCGGCCCTGGGCCTCACCTCTGGCGGCAGCGGCAACTGCACCACCGGCGGGACGACGTTCTTCCAGCCGGTGACCGCCGCGCTGTCGGCGTATGGGGTTCAGGTGTACTGATCGCCCGTGCACCGGTTCCGGGGTTGACTTCAAGCCGGCTTGAACTCGTATGGTGCCGGCATGAATGACATTCGTTACCAGCACAGGAGCCTCGACGTTGCCTGCGAGCTAGGCGCTGCCGAGTCTCCCGTCCGGGCCGCCGAGTGGCGGCGTCTGCGGGAGGAGGCCGGGCTGGGCGCAATTTCCATCCCGGGTGGGGCACGGCTGTGGCTTCGACCGACGGCCGGGGACGTGGCCCGAGATCTGGTCCGGCGGGAGGCTGCGTGTTGCGGGTTCCTGGATCTCGAGCTTGCCGCAGATGGCGACCGGCTCCACCTGGACGTCACATCTCCTGCTCCCGGCGCCGGCCCGGTGATCGCATACCTGATGGGTGTTGATTCACGGTGACGGCTGCGGTGCTGTCGATCGGTGAGGTCGCCGCGCGCTCCGGCCTTGCCACCTCGGCGATCCGCTACTACGAGGAACTCGGCCTGGTCGAGCCGGTCGCGCGGCAGTCCGGTCGGCGGCTGTTCGCCGAGTCGGCCGCCAGTCGGATGCGAGCCATCACGGCCGCTCGAGAGGCCGGCTTCAGCCTGGACGAGATCCGGCGTCTGCTGGACAGCCAGGTCGAGGGAACCGAGGTATGGCGCGAACTGGTCGAGGAGAAGATCACCCAACTCTCCACGCGCATCGAGCGGTTGCGGGCCGTCGAGACCCTGCTCCGCGACAGCCTCACGTGTGGCTGCCAGGCCTGGGACGACTGCCCGATCCTGTTGGGTGCCGGCCAGCCGGCGCCTGCGACCGCGTCACGCAACGCGACCGGTCGAGATTGTGCTTAGCTCCAGCGGCTGATCTCTCCGTGCGGGGGCGAAGCGAACTGACCGTACTCGGCACCGGTCTTGAGGCTGCTGAGCGCAGGGGTGTTGGAGAGAGCCCCGGACGGGCGCCCGGTGATCGCGAGTGCAGCCAGTGCGGCAAGTACGGCGAAGATCACGCACGACCACAACGCCGGACGGAAGCCGGCGGTCACCGAGGCCGGAGTGCTGAGGTGGCCGTGGGCGGCGAACACGGCGCTGGCGATCGCAATCGAGAAGACCGCGCCGAAGCGTTGTGCCATGTAGTTGACGCCCGACGCCTTGCCCATCTCCTGCTCGGCGACTGAACTGAGAACGGCGGTGGGCACCGTCGGCAGTGCCATCGAGATGCCAACGCCGGCGACGAGCAGTCCGGCGACGATTTCCACCCAGCCGGTACCCAGCGAGCCGCGCGCAGCCACCCATGTGTAGCCGACGGCCTGCAGTGCAAGGCCGGTCAGCATGATGGGACGCCGGCCGATTCGGTCGGACAGCGCGCCCGCGATCGGCGAGACGATCATCGGGGTGGCGAAGAACGGCAGAAGTCGCACTCCGGTCGAGATCGGCGAGTACCCGCGCGCGAACTGGAACTCCTGGGTGATCAGGAATGCCGCCGCGAACGTGGCTCCTGACATGAGGAATGTCGTCACGTTGCCGGCAGCGAAGGCCGGGGTGCGGAACAGGCGCATCGGCACCATCGGTTCGGCTACCCGTTGCTCCCAGCCGAGAAAGCCGAGAAGGAGCGCACCGCCCGCCAGGAGCGTCCCGATGATCTCCGGGCTCGACCATCCGATGTAGTTCGCACGGACCAATGCCCACACCAGACCGACGACGCCGCCGCTGACGAGCCCCACACCGACGAGGTCGAGTCGCTCGGGCGCGCCGTGGCTTTCTGGAAGGAGTCGCACGCCGAGCGCCAAGGCGACGAGTCCGATCGGGACGTTGAGCCAGAAAATCCAGTGCCAGTCGAGACGTTGAGCGATCACGCCTCCGACGATCGGGCCGGCGGCAACTGCCAACCCGGCCAGGCCGCCGTAGATGCCGACGATCAGGCCACGCCGTTCCGGCGGGAACGCGGTCGTGAGGATGGTCAGACTCAGGGGCATGACCACGGCGGCGCCGAGTCCTTGCACGGTGCGCGCGACGACCAGCTCACCGATGTCGGGCGCCAGCGCACAGGCGGCCGAAGACAGCGTGAACAGCGCCAGACCGAGGTTGAAAATGCGCCGCCGCCCGAACCGATCGCCGAGCGCCGCGGCGGTGATGATCCCCGCGGCGAACGCGATCCCGTAGGAATTGACCGTCCACGAAAGCGACGCGAGGTCCGCGTGCAGGTCTCGCTGCATCTGCGGCAGCGCGGTGATCACGACCAGCGCGTCGAGCACGACCATGAAATATGCGGTCGAGGTAAGGCCCAGCACCCAGCGCAAACGGGTCGTGGACAGCGTTCGGACGTTCGTCATCGGTTCGGCTCCTTCAGCGCGTCCCGCCTCCTCTCGGCGGGTCCGCAGCAGTGACGAACAGCGCGACGCCGGACAGACACCTCGCCGCAGAGTTTCCGAGGACGTGTCCGTGCGCGGCGCGTCCGCTCGTCTAATACTCGAAACGACTCTGAAGCCGCTGCTGGAGGACTGATGCAGTACGCACTGCTGGCCTACGGCCGCACCGATACGCTCCGGGGCGCGACAGCTCCGATCGACGACGCCATCGCCGCGGTCCTGACCCGGCCTTACGTCACCGGCTGGGCTCGTCTGCACGCAGACGAGTCGGCGACCACACTGCGAAGCAGCGCGGGAAAGACACTGCTGACCGACGGGCCGTTCATTGACAGCAAGGAGTACCTCGCCGGGGTGATCGTGGTCGAAGCCGACGACCTCGACGGGGCGCTCGCCGTGGCGCAGGAGCTACAGGACGCCCGCAGCGGCGGGGCGATCGAGGTGCGGCCCGTCATCGAAGGACTGTTCCGTGGCGCTTGACGCCGTCTTCCGTGAGCACTGGGGCCGCGTCCTGGCGAGGTTGGTCGGTCTGCTGGGCGACATCGAACTGGCCGAAGAGGCAGCGGCCGAGGCGTTCGCGATCGCTGCAGAACGCTGGCCGCTCGACGGCGAGCCGGCCAACCCGATCGGCTGGCTCGTCGCGACTGCCCGCAACCGTGCTGTCGACCAGATTCGCCGGCAGCAGGTCCTGGCGGTGAAGACGAAGCTGCTCGCGCGCGAGCTCGAGCTCACACCGGAGGCAGCCATGCACGACCCAGCTACCGCCGTCATTCCCGACGAACGACTCGAGCTGATCTTCACCTGCTGCCATCCCGCGCTCGCCCTCGATGCGCAGGTGGCGCTCACCCTACGCACCCTCGGCGGCCTCTCCACCGAGGAGATTGCACTCGCCTACCTGGTCCCGTTCGACACGATGAGCAAGCGGCTGACCCGCGCCAAGCACAAGATTCGCGACGCGCGCATCCCTTTCGCCGTTCCGACTGATCACCAACTCCCCGACCGCCTGGCAGCTGTCCTGGCAGTGGTGTACCTGATCTTCAACGAAGGCTGGGGCGGCCGTCGAATCGATCTGGCCGCCGAGGCGATCCAGCTGGGCCGAGCACTGGCCGACCTCATGCCCGACGACGGCGAAGTACTCGCGCTGCTCGCGCTCATGCTCTTGCACGACGCGCGTCGCCACGCCCGGGTCCGCGACGGCCGTGTCGTCCCGCTTGACGACCAGGACCGCAGCCTGTGGAACGAACGACAGATCGCTGAAGGCCGACACTTCTTGGAGGCGGCGATGACCCGCGAGCACACCGGGCCGTACGTCGTGCAGGCAGCGATCGCCGAGCTACACCTGCACCAACCACGCGACTGGCTACAGATTGCCACGCTCTACGAGGCTCTCGGCCGGCAGATCGGATCGCCGATCGTCGAAATGAACCGAGCCATCGCTATCGCCGAAATCGAGGGACCAGAGGCCGGACTGGCCATCCTCGACAGGCTCGAACTGGACCACTACCGCTACTTCCACTCGACCCACGCCGACCTGCTTCGCCGGGCGGGCCGCCGCAGCGACGCGCGCCGCGCCTACCAGCGGGCCCTGGATCTCGCGAATACCGATCCCGAGCGGCGCTTCCTTCGAGACCGACTCGCCGAATTGAACGCCTGCGAGTGACCGCAATCTCTGCCCCGCTCGCTCATTTGCGTCAGGACGGCCGCTCACGGTCGAGGGCTTTGCGGGCAGGCGGCGTGAACAGCAGGTAGAGCACGGCGAGCGCGCTGACGATGATCGGCGCCCCGTATGCCATCAGGCCGGCCTGAAAGCCGAGGCTGTATCCGACCGGAAGGGCCAGCAGTTCGATCACGACGACCGGCGTGCGGGCCGCCGGTCGCAGCCCGAGCAGCCCCCGCGCGCACGAACCCAGCACCACTGCGCCGAGCAGCGCGAACGCGGCACCGAGCAGGGCCCGAGCGACGCTGTCCGGGTGGCCGACGGCGGTCTTCACGACCAGGGCGACTGCGCCGCCGGCGAATGCGAGGCCCTGGAGGCCCACGATCACAACGGCGGCACGAACCTGGGCGGGCACCCGATCGGTACCGGGGTGGACGGACATCGCCACCAGCCTAAGACGCCGCAAGCGCCGACAAGCGATCCACCCGGCGATGGGCGCTCGCGCGAAGAGCCCGCCGGCCGCCACGCGGCCCGCGCCGGAGGCGCGGAGTGGCGCGAGGCATCCGCCCCTCGGGGGCGGTGCCCGAGCGACACCCCGGCGGATCAGCCGGCGATGAGCGCTCGCGCGAAGAGCCCGCCGGCCGCCACGCGGCCCGAGCGGAGCGAGGCTCGGCTCGAGGGGTCGCGCCCGAGCGTCCGCGAACGGCGCACCCGGAGAGCCGAATCCGGCGGATGAGATTATGCGAACATGCGTGTGGTCGTCGTGGTGAACCCCCTGGCAACCGCGATGTCCGATCGGCAGCGCGACGTCCTCGCGCATGCGCTGGGCAGTGCCTCGGAGCTTTCCGTCGAGGAGACCGCCAACCGCGGCCACGCGGCCGCACTGGCCTGCCGCGCAATGCGCGACGGCGTCGATGTCGTCATCGCTCTCGGCGGGGACGGGACCGTCAACGAGGTAGCCAACGGGCTGCTGACCGACGGCATCCACGACGCGGTGCCCGCACTCGGGGTCGTCCCGGCCGGGTCCACCAACGTCTTCGCACGCGCACTGGGCATGCCCAACGACCCGATCGAGGCCACCGGCGCGCTACTGGACGCGCTGCGGCACGGCCGGCGGCGTGCCATCAGCCTTGGCCGACTGGAGGACCGGTGGTTCACGTTCACAGCCGGCGTCGGTTTCGACGCCGCAATCGTCGCGGGTGTAGAGAAGCAGCGTCGCCGGGGCAAGCGCTCCAGCCATCTGCTCTACGCCCGGGTCGGCATCCGGGAGTTCCTGCGCGGGGACCGGCGCCATCCCATGCTGCACGTCGAACTGCCGGACGGCAGCATCGTGGACAATCTGCACTACGCGATCGTCGCCAACTGCGATCCGTGGACGTATGTCGGCGACCGGCCGCTACGGCCCACGCCGCAGGCGTCCTTCGACACCGGGCTGGACCTCTATGCCCGCCGGAGCATGGGCTTCGCGAGCACTGTCTTCGGACTCGCCCGGATGCTGCGCAAGAGGCCGCCCGCCAAGGGCGGTTGGGGCGTCTACCTGCAACACGACCTGCCCGGACTCGTGCTCCGGGCAGATGAGCCGATGCCGGTGCAGGTCGACGGTGACCTCCTCGAACCCCGCGACAAAATGCAGTTCTGGTCGGCCCCGGAAGCGCTCAGTGTTGTCATCTAGTCCGCTACGCCGCATAATGTCCGCCTGTTTGTAGGGATCGCGGAAGTTCCGGCGGGTCACCGCTTGCCGGCTGGCGCGGATTGGGTAAGGCTGGTCGGTGAGCGAGGTCTCCGGCGGAAATCCCGCCGGAGTGCCAGTGTGCGCCGGCGCGTGCACAACACGCGCTCTGGCGTGATCTCGCCCGCATCGCTCAGACAGGCCTTGAAGCACAACCTAGCTCGTGAAAGAATTCACAAGCACGGCGGACGGCGACGAAGCCCCCGCCGTAGCACGAGGTAGAGGAGAGATAGACCAATGGATTGGCGTCACCGCGCGATCTGCCGTGACGAGGACCCGGAACTGTTCTTCCCCATCGGAAACACCGGGCCCGCGCTGTTGCAGATCGAGCAGGCCAAGACTGTGTGCCGCCGTTGCCCGGTGGTTCAGGACTGTCTGGCCTGGGCTCTGGAAAGTGGCCAGGACGCGGGGGTCTGGGGTGGTCTCTCCGAAGACGAGCGCCGGGCGCTCAAGCGTCGCCGGGCCCGCACTCGGGCCAGGACGGCCTGACCGGAGCGTTTATCCGGCGGTAGTCACCCAGGGCCGCACCAGCGACAGCGTCACCTGAGCCTGGGCACCGCTTTGCCCGTCGTCGCGGGCGCGCAGTTCGAGCGAACCTCGCAGTTCGGTCGCGACCAGCGTGCGCACGATCTGGAGGCCGAGGCGGTCGCCGTGGTCGGGCGTGAACCCTGGCGGCAGGCCCACGCCGTCGTCGCTCACGGTCACGGTCATCCGCGCACGTGAGCGCTGCGCGCCGACGTCCACCGTGCCGCCCTCCCGGCCCGGGAAGGCATGCTCCACGGCGTTCTGCACCAATTCGGTCAGCACCAGCACGAGGGCGGTTGCGGTCTCTCCCGGGATCTCGCCGAACGTCCCGGTCCGGCGTAAGCGCAGTCTGCCTGCCGACCCGGCCACGTCGGCCAGCATGTCAAGGAGCCGGTCGACAACCTCGTCGAATTCGACCACCTCGTCCACCGACACCGACAGTGTGTCGTGAACGAGCGCAATCGAGCTGATCCGCCGCATCGACTCCTCGAGCGCGGTGCGCGCCTCGGGCAGGGAGACCCGGCGGGCCTGAAGCCGCAGCAATGCCGCCACCGTCTGGAGGTTGTTCTTGACGCGATGGTGGATCTCGCGGATCGTCGCGTCCTTGCTCATGAGCTGCCGGTCGCGGTTACGTACCTCGGTTACGTCATGCATCAGAATGAGCGCACCGAGCACCTCCCCGCGCGGGTAGAGCGGCAGAGCCTTGAATGCGACGGTCGCGCCGCCGCCGTCGACCTCCAACCCGATCGGGTTCCCGCCGTCTATGGCGTGCTGCACTGCCTGGGCCAGGTCGCTGGCGTCGAACGGGTCGTCGGCCACGGTACTGGTCAGCATGTCGATCGGCTCGCCGAGGACGTTGCCGGTGACGCCCATGCGACGGAACGCCGAGAGCGCATTCGGACTCGCGTAGAGGATCGTGCCGTCGCGCTCGACGCGCAGCAGCCCGTCCCCGACGCGCGGCCCGGCGCCCTCCTCGGACTCCGCTGCCGGGCCGGGGAACGTGCCGTCGGCCACCATCGCGGCGAGATCTGCGGCGCTTTGCAGGTACACCAGCTCGAGCTGACTCGGGCTGCGCACGCTGGCCAGATTGCTGTCCCGGCCCAGCACGGCGATCACGTCGCCGTCAGCGCGCACCGGTATTGCCTCGCGGCGGATCGGCAGGTCGCCGTCCCAGTCCGGGTCGGCTTCCCGGTAGATGCGCCCCTCGGTCGACGCGATGCGCATCGGGGTCGCGCGGCCGCCCCGAATCCCGCTGCCCACCTGGTCATGCAGGTAAGCGGTCGGACCGGTGGTGGGCCGGCATTGCGCGGCGCACAGGAATGTGCCGTCCGCGACGGGAACCCACAGCAGCAGGTCGGAGAACGACAGGTCGGCGAGCAGTTGCCATTCCCCCACGAGTCGCTGCAGGTGGCTGACCTGGCCGTCGTCGAGAGACGTGCGGGCGGCGAGCAGATCGGAGAGCGCTGACATCACCGATCAGGGTATTCGGCAGCCTGATCGACGCCGATCAGTCGGGGCGGTACTCGCTGTGCGCGGCTTCGATGGTGACCTCGGTGAGCCGCATCCGGATGCGAGCGCGCAGGCCGTCCGGGGCGATGTCGCCGCCGCAACAGCGGGCGACGAGCGACTTCACGTCCTGCTCGAGGCCGTACTGGCGCAGGCACGGTGCGCACTCGTCGAGGTGCTGGCGGATCCGGTTCTTCACCGCAGGATCTGACTCGTCGTCGAGGTAGCTGAACACATCTTTGAGGACGTCGTCACAGTCGATACCGCCGGGGCCGAAGCCGAGTCCGGTCATGATTCACCTCCGACCGCGGCTGTCGAGCCGGACGGGACCAGGCCGCGCTCGCGCGCGTAGTCGGCGAGCAACCGCTGCAGCTGGCGGCGTCCACGATGCAGGCGGGACATCACCGTCCCGATCGGCGTACCCATGATCTCGGCGATCTCCTTGTACGCGAATCCCTCGACATCGGCGAGGTACACGGCCAGCCGGAAGTCTTCCGGCAGCGCCTGCAGCGCCTCCTTGACGTCGGAGTCGGGGAGGTGATCGAGCGCCTCCATCTCTGCCGACCGCAGTCCGTCGGAGGTGTGCGATTCAGCGCGCGCGAGCTGCCAGTCCTCGACGGTGTCGGTGTTGGCCTGCTGGGGTTGGCGCTGTCGCTTGCGGTAGTTGTTGATGAAGGTGTTCGTCAGAATCCGGTAGAGCCACGCCTTGAGGTTGGTGCCTTGCTGGAACTGGTGGAATGCCGCGAATGCCTTGACAAAGGTTTCCTGTACGAGATCCTCGGCATCGGCCGGGTTGCGCGTCATGCGCATGGCCGCGGCGTAGAGCTGGTCGACGAAGGGCAGCGCATCGCGTTCGAATCGCTGCCGCCGCTCTTCGACCGTCTCTTCGGGCACCGGGCTCCTCTCTCCGTCTCCTACGGAGGATACGGCTCCGCCGGCGTCTGGCAGCGCCCGGATCGTCAGGTCCACGGGCGGTTGCCACGCCGGCCAGTCACGTATGGTGTTCGCCCGCCGGACGGTTTCGACCACGACCATCGTCCTTCCCTTTGCCTACTCGAGAGAACGGGCGAGATCACCTGCCGCATTCCCGTACCGTCGCCCGCATGGCGACCGGGACCCCTGCGACCGCGCTGCTGGCGCGTCAGAAGATCGGGCACACCCTGCACCCGTATCCGCACGATCCGCGGGCGGACAGCTACGGCGACGAGGCGGCCACCGCGCTCGGTGTGGATGCGGCGAGACTGTTCAAGACCCTGATCGCCTCGATCGACGGGCGCCTGGTATGCGCGGTAGTGCCCGTGTCCGGCCGGCTCGATCTCAAGGCGCTCGCCGCGGCGGCCGGCGGCAAGCGTGCGGTGCTGGCCGACGCTGCCGCGGCGCAGCGCGCGACGGGCTATGTCCTCGGCGGGATATCGCCTCTCGGGCAGAAGACCCGGCTGCCCGTCGTGGTGGACAACTCTGCAGAGGGGTTCCGGTCCGTATTCGTATCGGCCGGCAGGCGCGGCCTGCAGGTCGAGCTTGCGCCCGGCGACCTGGTGCGGCTGACCGCCGCCACCACGGCCGCGATCGCGACGTGAGAGCATCCGATGCCATGACGACCCAGTTCGCGATCGAGCAGACCGACATCGACGGGCTGCTCGTCATCCGCATGAAGCAGATCGGCGACGAGCGCGGCACGATCCGGGAATTGTTCCGCACCAGCGCCTTCGCCGACGCGGGCGTCGCAGCCGGCCCGTGGCTACAGGTCAACGCAACGGAGACGGATCAAGGGGCGATCCGGGGTCTGCACGGGGAGGCGATGACGAAGCTGGTCGCCATCGTGCACGGCGAGGCGCTGGGCGGATACGTCGACGTGCGGGCCGGTTCGCCCAGTCGCGGCAAGGTGGTCACCGTGCCGCTCGTCAAAGGCACCCAGGTGCTCGTCCCGGCCGGTGTCTGCAACGGCTTCCAGTCGATCAGCCCGGGCATGTCGCAGTATCTGTACTGCTTCGACGCGGAGTGGGTGCCGGGCATGCCGGGGTTGGCGGTCAACCCGCTCGACCCGGACCTCGGCATCATCTGGCCGCTGCCCGTTGACGTCACCGACCGGAGGCAGCTCTCGGCGAAGGACGCGGCGCTACCGCGGCTGCGGGACGTGCTCAGCTAGAAATCTGCCGACCGCGGCCGCGACGGCGCGTGGGTCCTTCTTGAGCGCGTGCGTGTCGCCCGGGATGACGACGAGTTCGCGCCGCGGATCGGGCGGCGGCATCCCGAACGCGTCGCGGTCGCCCTGTACGACCAGTACGGGCACGGTCGGCGCGTCCAGCTCGCAAAGCCGGCTGCGCTCGGGCTTGCCCGGTGGATGCAGCGGAAACGCGAGCGCGACGACGGCAACGGCCCTCGCGGCGGCCGCCGTGCGACACGCGACGCGGGCGCCGCTGGAGCGTCCACAGTGGACAGCGGGCAGCCCGCCGAGTTGCTCGTGCAGCGCATCGGTCGCCGCGAGCCACGCCTCGTCCAGACGCGGGGCCGGGGGCGGCGTGCGGCGCCCGGCCACGCGGTACGGCTGGGTGATGCGGGCGACGACGTAGTGGGCCGCGAGCGCACCGTCGCGCGCGGCACGCAGGTCGGGGCTGTCGACTCCGCCGCCGGCGCCGTGCCCGGCGAAGAACACGCCGGCCGGATCGCCGGCGGGGCGGTCGATGTCGGCCCAAGCCGGTCCCGCGGGCGTCTCGATCTCGACGCGCGTCACGAGAAGGCAGCCTACGGTTCCACGGGCCACTCGATGTCGGTCATCGGCCGCCGCAACCGCGAGGGGTCGCCGGACGGGTCTGCTCCGGCGCGGCCGAGGGCGGACATCGTGGTGACCTCCCAGTGCGCAGGCACGTCGAACTCCGCCGCCAGGCCGGCTCGGTCGAAAGCACGGAACTGCCGCGCGAACAGCCCCAGCACCTGTGCCTGAAAGGTCATGTGCGCGACCGCCTGGCCGAGGTCGTAGAGCGCGAACTCGGAGTAGTCCCAGTCGGTGTCTTCGACGAAGCGGTGACACAGGTTGGCGATTAGCAGGCTGGCGGTCGACGCCCACGGAGCGGAGCTGCCGGCCAGATGCCGCACCAGACGGGCGTGCACCGGCTCGCCGCGCCGGCCGACGATGAACGCCCACGGCTGGGAGTTGCCGGCGGACGGCGCCCAGCGCGCGGCCTCGAGAATCGTCGCCACTTCGGACGGCGTCGCGTCGTAGGACGTGTCGAACTTTGTCGGACTCCACCGACCGGCGAGGAGCGGATGCAGGAGCACCTCGGGCTCGTCCACGACCCGAGCGTGCCACCTCTGCGCACCCGGTCACGCGGATACGGGCACCGGCCGGTCGTTCACCACATGTTTCATGACGAGCGTCGAGGTCAGCCGCTGCACGCCGGGCAGGGCGGCCAGGGTATCGTCCTCGAGGTTCGCATAGGCGTTGAGGTCGGCGGTCACGACGCGCAGCAGGTAGTCGGGATCGCCGAACAGCCGTTGGGCCTGCACCACGTTCGGGATGCGGCTGACGGCGTCCTCGAAGCCGAGCAGCGTGTCGCGATCCTCCTGACGCATCGTGACAAACACCAGCGCCTCGAACGCCAGCCCGACGGACTCGCGGTCGACGACCGCGCGGTAGCCGGTGATCACGCCGCTGCGTTCGAGTTCGCGCACCCTCCGATGGCACGGGGACAGGCTGAGCCCGACCTTGCCGGCGAGCTCAGTGATGGTGAGCCGCCCATC
>JBKPQY010000293.1:0-4701 GCA_046734315.1 Actinomycetota bacterium
GCCCCTGGGCCACGGGCAAAACCCGAAAGCGTCGACAACGCGATGAGCGCTCGCGCGGACAGCCGGAGTGCGGCGATGCATCCGCCTGTTGCCGACGTAGCCACGGCGCGATGAGCGCTCGCGCGAAGAGCCCGGCGCCGCAGGCGCGGAGCGGCGCGCGAGACGGGCCCGAGCGAAGCGAGTGGTCCGGATCGGGTGCCGCCCAGGCGGGGATGGCTTGCGCGCTCGCGCGAAGAGCCCGCCGGCCGCGGCGCGGCCCGCGCCGCAGGCGCGGTGTGGCTCGAGGATGCGCCCCTTGTGGGCGCGGCCGAGAGACGCGAACCGGCGAATTAGTCAGTCTCGACGACGATGTGATCGGCCCGCGCTGTGGCCCGGATCCCCGCTGGCGTCGCGTGTACGCCGGTCACCTGGAGGTGGTACGGCAGCTGCGGCAGCGTCAGCGCGCCGTTCATCTGCTGCTGGATAGTGGAAGAGAGCGCGTCCGGCACAGGCGCGCCGTTGACGACGATTTGGCCTACCTGGTATGCGAGCTTGTTGCCGTCGACGCGGACGCCGGCGTCCGCCGAGGCGGTCACGTCGCCCATGGCCGGCACGCTGACGCCGAGCGAGACATGAAGCGCGCCGTGGTTGTCGGACAGTTGCAGCCCGTCGATACCGGTGAGCCGCGCCGCTTCGGAGAACGGGACGGTGGCCGTAGCGCTGACGTGGTCGATCGGCAGTGACCTCACGTCGCGGTTCATCGCGTTGCCGAGCGGTACGTGGACGCCATGCATGTGCGCGTCGAGGTTGACGCCCTTCACGTTGTCGATGGTGAGCGCGCTGCCGGTGACCCGGATGTCGTCGTACCGGCCGGCGAGCGCCTGCGTCAGGAACGGGAAGCCGTTGATGGTCACGTGCGCCTTGCTGCTGCTGTCCACGAACGGCGACTGCTGGTTGATCCGCTTTGCCACCGCGGATTCCGCCAGACCGGCCGTGACGCGGTCAGCGGCGACGAGCAGGCCGACAAGCGCGACGACGGCGATTGCTGTGATCCACGGCCAGCGCCGCCGGCGTCCCGGCCCTAGGTCATTCACGCCGGGCACTGTACCCAGCTGAGCAAAGCCGGAACCCTCACCCACGAATGATCAGGCACAGCAGATAAGCGACCGGTGCCAGCAGCCCGACGGACATGAAGGCGCCGGCGACCGGACGGGTGATCGCCGCCAGACGCCCGCCCCGCGGCAGGCTGTACTGGACGAACGCGGCGCCGACCGCGAACAAGCTGACGATCGCGCCCACGGATGCCCCGAGGTACAGCGAACGCGCGGACGCGAAATCGACAGTGTCGGAGAGCCGCAGGTACGTCACGCTGGCGCCGACCGCCGCGGCGACGACCACGGCAAGCAGGCCCCGCCGCACGTTCGGATCGAAACGCGGCACCGGCCAGACCATGTCGACGAGATGCCCGGCGACGAGGGCGCATCCGGCGGCGAGAGCGACGCTAGTGACCAGCTCTGCCCCGAGCATCTCGTGCCGCAACTGCACGAACGCGGCCATAGCCACGACGGCCACCACAAGTACCGCGATGTCCGACAGCGACTCGACGACCCGCGTACGCACCACACCGCGGGTGAGCTGGTGGATGAACATCGCCGGGATGGCGAGCCCCAGGATGACCACCAGCGTCCCGAGCTGTCCGTGCGGCCACTTCGACACGATGACGTCGGCGCCGGCTGCGGCGAGCGCCCCGACGACGATCGCCCCGAGCCGCCCCGGCAACACGGTGCCGAAGACCCAGGTGAGCACGAGAACGCCCTGCGCGGCTGCCACGGCAAGCAGCAGGGCGGTTGCACCGTGGTTCGCCGCGACGGCTATGCCCACCGTGACGATCGCCGAGGACAGCGCACCGCCGAGGTGACTCACACGCCCCGGCGGGCGCGGCGGCACGGGAGCGTCCGGGGGCCGGACGCCGAATGGATTTGGGTCCTGAGGCCCGAACACGTACTCGTCGATAACGGGGAACTGCGCGGTGACGCTCAGTGGGTCCACCCACCTGCCGTCACCCGCCACGTGTCTCATGGTCGCAGAGCCGGCGAGTCGAGTGCCTGCCGAACCCAGGCGTCCAGGCGCCCGACGAGCGCCGGCGTGGTGGCGCTCTCCGCGTGGCCCATGCCGGCTTCCGCCCAGAACACGGCGTTCGCCGCAGCGGCGGCGAGCGCCTCGGCGTGCCGCAGCGGGAAATAGCGGTCGGCATCCCCGTGGACGATCAGCAGCGGACGCGGCGTGATCGCGGCGACCACCTCGACCGGCGACTCGGGCAGCCGGAGCCACCCGGTGTCAGGGAGCCGCGTCCGGGTGACGAGCCGCGTGAGGAGGTGACCGGCGCGCGTCTCGGCCGCCCAGTGCACGAGGCGCATCCGCGCCGTGCCGCGTTCCCACCAGTGACCCGGCGAGCTGACGCTGACCACGGCGTCGGCGTCGCCGCCCAGTCCCGCGTAGCGCAGCACCGCCGAGCCACCCATCGACCAGCCGACCAGCGCGATCCGCGTGTGACCGGCCGCTCGCAGGAACGCGACCGCAGCGGCGACATCGTGCACCTCGAGATCGCCGAGCGTCGAGTGCCCACCTGAGCGGCCGTGGCCGCGGAAGTCCAGCGCCAGCACGGCGGCGCCCGTGCCGGCGAGCTGCGCGGCGATGCGCCGGACCCGCGGGGCACGGCTCGAACCGGTGAAGCCGTGCGCGACGAGGTATGCCAGCGCGCCGTCGGCGGGCCAGTGGTCGGCGGCGATTGACACACCGTCCGATGTGGTCAATCTGACGAGCTGCGCAGGAGGCACATTGCTATCCTGCCTAGGACGCCGCTGGGCAGCGCCGCCTGGTCCGCCCATCAGGAGACGCCCCATGGAACTCGTGCTGCTGACCAATGCGATGCAACCCACCACCGAAGTGTTGCCCGCGCTAGGCCTGCTGCCCCACACGGTCACGGTGTTGCCCTTCGACGCCGGCCGGCTGGTCGAGCACACCCCCGGCGACGTCATCCTCGTCGACGCCCGCCGCGACCTCGCGGGGGGACGCTCCTTCACGCGCGTGCTCGCCACGCTCGGCCGCGACGTCCCGGTGCTGGCGGTGCTGACGGAGGGCGGGCTGATCGCGCTGTCTGCCGACTGGACGATCGACGACGTCGTCCTCGACACGGCAGGCCCCGCCGAACTCGACGCACGGCTGCGCCTCGCCGTCGACCGGCGTGCGCGCTGCGCCGACCCGACGCCCGAGCACATCCAGATCGGCGACCTTGTCATCGACGAGACCACCTACACCGCCCGGCTCTCGGGCCGCGCCCTCGACCTCACCTACAAGGAGTTCGAGCTGCTGAAGTTCCTGGCCCAGCACGCCGGCCGGGTGTTCACCCGCTCGCACCTCGTCCAGGAGGTCTGGGGCTACGACTACTTCGGTGGCAGCCGCACCGTCGACGTGCACGTCCGGCGGCTGCGCGCCAAGCTCGGCTCCGAACACGAGGCGCTGATCGGCACTGTGCGCAACGTCGGGTACAAGTTCGTCCGCCCGTCATCCGAGCCGGCCGCCCCCGGCTCCCGCCGCACCACCGCTGACGACCTGGTCGACCTGTAGCTTGAGCGCGTGCAGGTCGCCGTCCTCGACGTTCTCGACGACGGCCTGCGGCAACAGGTCCGCGCACTGGTGGAGGCGGTAAACGCGCGTGATGACGCCCCGCCGTTGAGCGAGCACGCGGTGCTGCAGCTCGACTCGTCCCGACCCGGCCTGGCCCATCTCGTGGCCGGCGACATCGACGGGTACGCGCAGCTCGACGGCGACGTCGCCGAGATCGCCGACCTGGCGGGCGCCAGCCCGGCGCTGCTCACAGAGCTGGAACGGCTCGTCCCGCGCCCGATCGTGTGGTCGCACGGCGAACGCAGCCCGGTCGGCGCCGCGGCGACGGCGCGCGGCTACACCAAGCACCGGGTGCTGTGGCAGCTGCGCCGGCCAGCGTCCGACGTTCCCGAGGCACCGCTGCCCGAACGCGTGCGGCTGCGTGCGTTCGTCGCCGGGCAGGACGAGGACGCGTGGCTTGCCGTTAACGCCGCTGCCTTCGCCGACCACGCCGAGCAGGGCGGCTGGACACGTAGCGACCTCGAGGCACGTGAGCGCGAGACGTGGTTCGACCCGTCCGGCTTCCTGCTGGCGCAACGGGATGACACGCTCGTCGGCTTCCACTGGACGAAGGTGCACCGCACCGGCGTCGGCGAGGTGTACGTGCTGGGCGTTGCCCCGCAGGCGCAGGGGCTGCATCTCGGACCGGCATTACTCAGCGCAGGGCTGCGATACCTGGTTCGCCGCGGTGTAACCGAAGTGATGCTCTACGTAGACGAGTCAAACACTGCCGCGATGCGCCTGTACGAACGCTACGAGTTCACGCCTTACGACTTGGACGCGCAGTACCGCCTGCCGTGAGGCTGTTCACCCGGTGGACATGTGCGCGTTCAAGAAGCGTCACACCCGTGCCTAGCCACGTTCACCTTGCGTTTACCCCAGCCACCCCAGAGCGCCACCTGATCGCCCTACCTTCCGGGTTGGTTATCCGCCGTAGACGAATGACGAAGGGGTCAAAACGTGAAGCTGTACCGGACTGGCGTAGCGGCCGCCGTGCTCGCAGGCGCGCTCGCGCTGGCGGCCTGCGGCTCAAGCAGCAAGAACAACGGGGGCAGT
>JBKPQY010000294.1:0-20333 GCA_046734315.1 Actinomycetota bacterium
CGAGCTGCACGCCGACCTTTTCGGTGAGAAGCTCCGCGGCCGGTTCGTCCTCGTCCGCACCGGGCCGCCGGCGGAGCGCGAGGACTGGCTGCTGCTGCACAAGCATGACGAGTTCGCCGTCGACGGATGGGACGCCGAGGAGCACCCCAAGTCCGTCCTGAGCGGACGCACCAATGACGAGGTGAAGGCCGACCCGGACCGGATGTGGCGCTCGGACCTGCCCGCAGCCCGCGCGGCCGTTCTGCTCAAGACGCCGACGGCGAGCTCCGACGAGCTGACCGAACTCGACACGTTCGGCACATCCGGGCGGTGGCACGTCTTCGGCCGCGAGCTGCGCGTCACCAATCTTGACAAGGTCCTGTTCCCTCCGCGCGGTCGGGAAAAGCCCGTCACCAAGCGGGATCTGCTGCGCTACGCGGCGCAGATCGCGCCGGTGCTCCAGCCGTATCTTGCCGGTCGTGCGCTCAACCTGCATCGGTTCCCGAACGGCGCGCAGGCGAAGGGTTTCTGGCACAAGGAGCTGCCCGGCCACGCCCCGGATTGGCTGGCCCGCTGGGACAATCCAAAGGCGGACCGCGGCGAGGCCCACACCTATCTCGTTGTCGACGAGCCGGCCGCGCTCGTCTGGGTGGCCAACTTCGGCGCTCTTGAGTGGCATGCCTGGACGTCGCGTACCGATCGGCCGCACCAGCCGACGTACGCGCTGATCGATATCGACCCAGGCGACACGACGCGCTGGTCGGACGTGCTCACCCTCGCCCGGCTGCATCGCACCGCGTTCGAGCACCTCGGCGTGACGGCGCGCGCGAAGGTCACCGGCCGGCGCGGCATCCAGATCTGGGTGCCGATCAAGCGCGGGCCGAGCTTCGACGAGACCCGTGCCTGGGTGGAGCAGCTGTCCCGGTCGATCAGCGACGTGGTGCCCGACCTCGTGAGCTGGAAGTGGCACGTGCGCCAGCGAGGCGGGCTGGCCCGCCTCGACTACACGCAGAACGCGATCAACAAGACCCTCGTCGCGCCGTACAGTCCGCGGCCGGCGCCGGGCGCCCCCGTCTCCGCGCCTATCGACTGGGACGAACTCGACGACAAGACGCTTCGCCCGGACCGGTTCACCATCCGCACCATACTGCGGCGTATCGAGGAGCGCGGCGATCTGTTCCGTCCGGTGCTGGACGAACCGCAGGTACTCCCACCGCTTGGCTGAGCTAGGTGCGGGTGCTCAGCGTCGCTGGGGCAGTATTGCTGCATGCTGGGCCTCCCCGACCACGTCCACGCCTGCCTCTTCGACCTCGACGGGGTGCTGACCGACACGGCAAGCCTGCACCGCGCCGCATGGAAGCAGACGTTCGACGCCTACCTCGCAGAGAGCGGTCAGTCGCCGTTTACGGACGACGACTACGAGCGATACGTCGATGGCAAGCCCCGCCCCGCCGGAGTGCGTGACTTCCTCGCGTCGCGGGGCATCCACCGACCCGAGGGCGAGGACGACGACCCGCCCGAGCGCGACACGGTGCGTGGCATCGGCAACCGCAAGAACCAGCTGCTGGAGCAGCTGATCCGCCGCGACGGGGTTGCTGTTTACGATGGCTCACGCCGGTACCTAGAGCTGGCCCGTGACGCCGGCCTCGCCCGCGCGCTGGTGTCCTCGAGCACGAACGCCCGCGCCGTCTTGAAGGTCACCGGCCTGGATGCGCTGCTTTCCGCGGTCGTCGACGGGCACACCGTCGAGCAACAGCACCTCGCCGGCAAGCCCGCTCCCGATTCCTTCCTCGCCGGCGCCGACCTCCTGGGCGTTGCGCCTGCAGCGGCCGCCGTGTTCGAGGACGCAATCGCCGGCATCGCCGCCGGGCGGGCCGGCCGTTTCGGCTTCGTCGTCGGCGTCAACCGGTTGGACGCCGAGCATGCCCGCCAGCTGCGCGCGAACGGCGCCGACATCGTGGTATCCGACCTTGCGGAGTTGACATGATCCCGGAGTTCCGTTTTCCGGTGGAGCCGTGGGCGGTCCGTGAGATTGGCCTCAACCTCGATCAGCTCGCCCAGTCCGAGTCGGTGTTTGCCCTGTCGAACGGGCACATCGGAGTGCGCGGCAACCTCGACGAGGGCGATCCCCACGGCCTGCCCGGCACCTACCTGAACTCGTTGTACGAGACCCGGCCATTGCCTTATGCAGAGACCGGTTACGGCTTTCCCGAGACGGGGCAGACGATCATCAACGTAACCAACGGCAAGCTGATCCGGCTGCTTGTCGACGACGAGCCGTTTGACCTGCGCTACGGCGCGCTGCGCCACCACGAGCGAATCCTCGACCTGCGGCGCGGTCTGCTGCGGCGCAGCGTGGAGTGGGAGTCCCCTGCCGGGCAGGTCGTCCGGGTGCGCTCGACCCGGCTGGTATCGCTGACCCAGCGGTCGATCATGGCGATCCGATACGAGGTCGAGGTGGTGGACGATCCCGCCCGGGTGGTCGTGCAGTCGCTGCTCGTCGCGAACGAGGACCTGCCGACGCGCGAGAACGATCCGCGGGTGGCTGCGATCCTGGACAACCCGTTGCAGGCCGAGGATCGGCTCGGCCGCGACGGCCGGGCCTTGCTCGTACACAGCACACGGTCGAGCCGGCTGCTCATGGCGGCCGCGATGGACCACGCCTTCGCCGGCGATAACATCGGCACCGCGCTCGAACTTCAGCCCGACTGGGCACGAGTGACAGCGGGGACCGTGCTGCAACCCGGCAAGCGGCTGGAGTTGACCAAGTTCGTCGCGTACGGCTGGTCGAGCGTGCGTACGCTGCCCGCGTTACGTGATCAGGTCGACGCGGCGCTGAGTGCCGTCGTCTACACCGGATGGGACACTCTCCTCGCGGATCAGCAAGCCGCGATGGACGAGTTCTGGCACGGCGCCGACGTCGAACTCGACGGCGACGACGCCGTGCAGCAGGCGGTGCGGTTCGGCCTGTTCCACACCATGCAGGCCGGGGCCCGCGCCGAGCAGCGCGCCATCGCGGCGAAGGGACTCACCGGGCCGGGCTACGACGGGCACGCATTCTGGGACACCGAGACGTACGTGCTGCCCGTGCTGATCGCCACTGCGCCACGCGCGGCGGCCGACGCGCTGCGATGGCGGCACCAGACGCTCGATCTGGCCCGCGACCGCGCGAATGCGCTGCGGCTGTCGGGTGCGACCTTCCCGTGGCGGACGATACGTGGGCAGGAGTGCTCCGGGTACTGGCCCGCGAGCACCGCCGCGATGCATATCAACGCCGACATCGCCGTCGCGGCGATCCGCTACGTCGACTGGACGGGTGACGAGGAGTTCGACCGCGGCTGCGCGCTGCCGCTGCTCGTCGAGACGGCGCGGCTGTGGGCGTCAATCGGCCACCATGGCGACGACGGCGCTTTCCACATCGACGGGGTCACCGGCCCGGACGAATACAGCGCCATCGCGGACGACAACATCTACACGAACCTGATGGCCCAGCGAAACCTGCGCGGCGCCGCCGACGCGGCGCTGCGCTGGCCGGACGACGCCGCGGACCTTTCCGTCACCGACGAGGAGATCGAGTCGTGGAGGGCCGCCGCACAGGTGATGGCGCTCCCCTACGACGCCGCCAAGGAGGTGCATCAGCAGGATCGGGGCTTCACCGACCACGCAGCGTGGCCCTTTGAAGCGAGCGCGGACGACTACCCGCTGCTGCTGCACGCGCACTACTTCGACCTCTACCGCAAGCAGGTGATCAAGCAGGCCGACCTGATCCTTGCGATGCACTGGTGCGGCGACTCGTTCACGTTCGAGGAGAAGGCGCGCGCGTTCGCCTACTACGAGCCGCTGACCGTTCGGGACTCGTCGCTTTCCGCGTGCACCCAGGCGGTGCTCGCCGCCGAGACCGGGCACCTTGAGCTTGCCCACGACTACCTGGCCGAGGCAGCGTTGATGGACCTGAGCGACCTCGAGCACAACACCCGCGACGGGCTGCACATCGCGTCCCTGGCAGGATCGTGGATCGCGCTCGTCGCCGGTCTCGGCGGGGTGCGCGACCACGGCGGCAAGCTGTCGTTCCAGCCGCAGTTGCCGCCGTCGATCAGCCGGCTGCGCTTCGCGATCCGCTGGCGCGGCGCCACCGTACACGTCGCGATCACCCCTGACGAGGTGACGTACAGCTTGCAGGACGGTCAGCCAGTCGAGCTCCGCCACGCCGGCGAGGCGTTCACCCTCGGCACCGAGCCGGTGCACCGTCATACATGTCATGTCAAGCCGATCACCCCGCAGCCGTCGCAACCACCCGGACGTGCGCCGGCGCAGCGTTCCTGAGCCACGAGTAGCGGTGCCGCGGCGCGGCGACGTGCCAGGATGCGTGGCATGGCGATCAGCGTGTGCGTTGCCGGAGCGACTGGATGGACCGGGCGCGCGGTCGCGGAAGCGATCCGCGACGCGACCGACCTTGACCTGCGTTCGGCGGTCAGCCGTGCGGCTGCCGGCCGTGATCTCGGCGAAGTGTGGGGCGGCGCCCCGGCAGGGGTCCGGGTGTACAGCCAGGTTGCGGACGCCCTAGACGGAGTGGACGTGCTGGTCGATTACACGTCGCACGACGCGGTACGGGCCAATGCCCTCACCGCGATCGAGCGCGGCGTCCACGTCGTGATCGGCTCGTCCGGACTCACCGCGGAGGATTTCGCCGACATCGACCGTGCCGCCAGTGCCGCCGGTGTCGGCGTCTTCGCGGCCGGCAACTTCTCGCTGACCGCCACGCTCGCCACGATGGCGGCGATGCTCGCCGCGAAACACCTGCCTAGCTGGGAGATCGTCGACTACGCCGAAGCAGGCAAGCCGGACGCGCCGAGCGGCACGTCCCGGGAGCTGGCTGAGCGGCTGGCCGACATCGCGCAACCCGTGGTGCAGCGCGCGATCGCCGAGACGGCCGGGCGGGTCGAGGCGCGCGGGACGACCGTGGCCGGTACGCAGATCCACTCGGTGCGGCTCCCCGGGTTCACGCTCTCGACCGAGGTTGTCTTCGGCCTGCCGGACGAGCGACTGGTGATCCGGCACGACAGCGGGACGAGCCCCAGCCCCTACGTCGCGGGAACGCTGCTCGCGGTGCGGGCGGTGCCAGGGCTGACCGGCCTGGTGCGTGGCCTTTCCGCGCTGCTCGGGGATGGATGACCCGACAGGTCAGCGTCCCCGCCGAGCGCCTCGCCCGGTGGCTGGACGGCTTCGCCGAGCGGCACGGCGAGACCGTGGCCGAGACCGACGAGCTCGAGGTCCGGCTCACCGGGGCGGACGGCGCCCGAGCCGGCGTGGCGGTGCCGTTTCCGCCGTTGCCGGAGGGCGCGGGCGATGGCCGCGAACGGCTGCTTGCGCACGTCGCGCGGCGGCGGACCGTGGGCGTGCTGCTGGTGCGCCGCCGGGCGCATGCTGCCGGAGTCTTCGACGGCGACGAGCTCGTCGCGTCCAAAGTGGACACCTCGTACGTCCAGGCCACGACGAAGGCCGGAGGGTGGTCGCAGCAGCGCTACGCCCGACGGCGGGCCAACCAGGCGGCGGCAGCGTTCGCGGATGCCGCGGATGCCGCGGCCGGTGTGCTGCTGCCGCACCTCGCGCGCCTCGACGCGCTCGTGTGCGGCGGCGACCGCGCTGCCGTCGACGCGGTGCTCTCCGACCCTCGGCTGAATGCTCTGGCGCCGCTGCGTACCGAGCAATGGCTTGCCGTTCCCGATCCGCGGCTGCGCGTCCTTCAGGCGACGCCCGAGCTGTTCCGCGCGATCCGAATCTGGCTCGACCCCTGAGACCTGTGCCTGGTCCGGGCTGGGCCAGAATTGTGAGTTTCCGAGCAGCAAGGAGGCTGTCATGGCAACCCGGCTCAATCCATACCTGAATTTCCGGAACACCACGCGGCAGGCCATGGAGTTCTACCAGTCGGTGTTCGGCGGGGAGCTGGCCATGAGCACATTCGGCGAGTTCGGTGCCAGCGACGATCCGGCGGAGAAGGACAAGATCATGCACGCGCAGCTCGAGGCGGGCAGCGCGTTCACGCTGATGGCGGCGGACACGCCCAACTCGATGGACTATCAGCCGGGCACGAATTTATCGGTATCGCTCAGCGGTGACGACGAGCCGGAACTGCGCGGGTACTGGGACAAGCTGTCGGCGGGCGGCACGGTCACCATGCCACTCGACCAGGCGCCCTGGGGCGACAGGTTCGGCATGTGCGTCGACAAGTTCGGAACCAGTTGGATGGTGAACATCGCGGGCAACACACAGTAGTGAACTAGCGTTCCCCGCGTGAGTGACCTGCTGGCCCCGCGGCCGCCGGACTACGACGACGACGAGTCGCGGACCCGAGCGGTCTGGGGGTTGGTCGCGCTCGCGATCATCGCCGTGCTGATCGTGGTCGTCCTGCTGCTCATTGGTGGCGGCAAACACCACGGCGCGCAGACACCAACCGGCCTCAGTCAGCTGCCTACCAGCCGCGCGCAGCCTTCCAGTCCAGCCGCGTCCGGTTCGGCCGTATCGCGCCCGGCGACGTCCGGCGCAACCGCGTCCACGACGACGTCGCCGGCTCCGACGAGTACCGCGAACCCGTGCCCCACGCCTGGCGCGTGCGCCGTGCCGGGCGACGCCGGTCAGCTGGTCGCCGCAGTGAACGCTTTCCGAACCAGCCACGGGCAGCCGGCGGCGTCCGGGGCGGTGTCGCCCCAGGCGCAGCAGTGCGCGCTCAGCCAGGGCAACGGGCCGTCCTGCGCGCCGAGTTTCGCCTGGGAGCCGGTCCCGACCCAGGACGGCGCGAAGGTCGTCGAGCTGATCGCAGGCCGCGGCGGCGGTTGGCTGCTCGATCCCACAATGACGTCATTCAGCATCGGTTGGGCCTACGCACCGGGCACCGGCTACGAATGCGCCATCCTCAAGATCAGTTCATGAGGTGCTGGACCGGCGGCCCATCTCGGTGCTGGCTCGCCACATGAGCGCATGCCCCGCGTTCAGGTCCGCGGCGCTCGGCATCGAGCCGGGATCGAGCAGCCACTGCAACGCCAGCCCGTCACACACCGCGATCATCCAGCTCGCGATGGCAGCTGCGCGCGGATCGTCAGCACCAATCGCCCCGCGCAGCGACTGCGCGACCAGTCCGGCGACCCGCATGCGGACGCCCTGATAGTGCTCGGCGAACTGCTGGCGCAGCTGCGGTGCGCGGTCGGCCTGCGCCATGGCCTCGACGTAGGACAGCAGCAGTGCGCGGCGCTTCGGTAGCCCGGCGAGAAGCGCGCTCCACGTGGCGCGCGCCCGGTCGAGCGGGACGGCGTCGGGATCGGCCATTGCGATGCTGGCGAGCTGCTCGGCCCACTCGTCGAAGACGGTGACCTCGTTGAGCAGGCCTTCCTTCGACCCGAAGTGGTAGCCGATAGAAGCGAGATTCGTGCCCGACTCGGCGACAAGGTCGCGCGCCGTGATACGCGCGTACCCCTTGGTCTCGAGGAGGTGGCGCGCGGCGACGAGTAGGTCCTCGCGGTGCCCCACGATTGGAAGCATAGTCCGATATGGCTAGACCGGCGTCATATACGTAGATACGAGACCGGTACGGCGGTCACGCCTCTGTGACCTGCGGCAACCCACCGGCGACCTCGTCGACGTGGCCCGCCAGCGCGAAATCCATATCGGTCACGCCCCCGGAGCTGTGCGTCAACAGGACGACGTCCACCCACCGCCACCGCAGCGCCAGGTCCGGGTGGTGATCGAGCTCCTCGCAGATCGGCGCCAAGCGGTTCACGAACTCCACCGCCGTGGGGAAGTCGGCGAACTCGATGGAGCGCTGCAACTGTTCCGTGGTGCCGGTCCAGCTGGGGTGCAGGCTCGCCAGTCGCTGCTCGATAACGTCCTGTGTGAGCAGTTCGCGCGACATGGGCGGCACCTCTCCTCGCCGGATTCATGCCTACCGTAGTCGCTGCGGCTACGCTCGCTCGATGAGTTCGAGCGTGCGCGGGGGCGGCTTGTGAGCGACGACCGGCTGGTATGGATCGACTGCGAGATGACCGGTCTCCAAATCACCCGGGACGCGCTCATCGAGATCGCGGTTGTCGTCACCGATGCCGACCTCAACCAGCTCGACGAAGGGCTCGACATCGTCATCCACCAGCACGACGACGTCCTCGACACGATGGTGCCGTTCGTGAAGGAAATGCATGACTCGTCCGGGCTGACCGAGGCCGTGCGCGCCTCCACGATCACGCTCGGCGAAGCCGAGAAGCTCGTGCTCGAGTACGTGCGAGGGCACGTGCCCGAGCCCAACACGGCGCCCCTCTGCGGCAACTCGATCGCCACCGACCGCGGCTTCATCGCTCGCGACATGCCCACCCTGGACCAACACCTGCACTACCGGATGATCGATGTGTCGTCGATCAAGGAATTGGCTCGGCGCTGGTACCCGCGCGTCTACTACGCCCAGCCGGCAAAGGGGCTGGCGCACCGGGCACTGGCCGACATTCGCGAGAGTGTTCGGGAGCTCGCGTACTACCGGCAGACAGTGTTCGTGCCGCTACCCGGCCCGTCCACCGAGGAGGCTCAGGCAGCCGCCAAAGCCGTGCTGGGCGATCCGGCCGACACGGTAAACTGACGCAGCTTCATGCATGGTGGGCGTAGCTCAGCTGGTAGAGCATCTGGTTGTGGTCCAGAGGGTCGAGGGTTCGAGTCCCTTCGCTCACCCCAAACAACATCGTCGGCTCGCCGGCTCGAGCATCGCGCTGGCCGTGCTGATCGCCGCTGTCTCGGGATGCGCGAGCCGCCAGCGTGTCATCGACACCGCCCAGCACACGCCGCAATCGCAGCGCGGCAGCATTGTGGGGTACCGGTGGCACATCAGAGAAGTCCGGCACGGTACGTCCACCGTGACGGTGCCACGAGGTCGCGGCGGCTACGTTGCCTTCAGCCCGAACGGAGTCCTCAACGCCGACGACGGGGTGAATCACTACTACGGACACTTCACCCCTACGGCGAACGGGTATCAGGCGACTGATGTGGCGGCCACCCTCGTCGGCTACGTCGGCCACGACCCGGTCACGCTCGCCCTCACCGAGGGCATTGGCGCACTCACAGCCGAAGACACCCCTGTCGTCATCGAGAGTCTGACCGGCGATCGACTCGAACTGTCCACCGGCGGTTACCACGTGGCAGCCACCCGAGCGGCCCGCGAACCGGTGCAGCCGACGTCAGTTCCGCCCACCAACACCCACTCGTAACCGGCAGCTCAGCTGCGTACCCGTTCGGCAAGCGCGAGGGGCGATTGGGCCAGGATCAGCGCGGCGGCGCCGAGCACTTCGGCGCGGTCGCCGAGAACGCCCGTGGTGACGTGCACGTCCGCAGCCGCGCCCGGGATGCTGTGCCGGTGGATGCTCGCACGGATCGGGTCCAGCAGCACATCGCCGGCGGAGGCGAGCTCACCACCGATGACGACGAGTTCCGGGTTGAGGACGTTCACGATCCAGGAAACGACCATGCCGACGGCCTCGCCGGCGTCGGCCACAGCCCGGCGCGCCCCTCGGTCTCCGGCGGTGACGAGATCGAGTAGCTGATCCGGGGCCATCGGTCGTTCGACGACGTGCTCGAGCAGCCGGGCGACGGCGACCGGGCTGGCGACGGTTTCGAGGCAGCCGCGGTTGCCGCACCGGCAGATCTGCCCGCTCGGCTCGATGCACACGTGTCCGATCTCGCCGGCCATTCCGTAGCCGCCGCGATAGGGCTGACCGCCGAGAATCAGCCCCGCGCCGACTCCAGCGGAGAGCCGGATGTAGATCATGTCGTCGACACCGCGCCCGGCACCGAAGACCTTCTCGCCGAGAGCGCCCATGTCGGCGTCGTTCGCCAGCTGTGCGGACACCCCGAGGCGCTCCTGCATCTCCGCGACTGGCGCGACGCCGTGCCATCCAGGCAGGATGCCGTTCGCCTTGACCTCGCCGGTGCGCTGATCGATTGGCGCCGCCAGGCCGATACCGGCGCCCAGCAACCGCTCCGAGGTGACGGCGGCATCGGCCAAGGCCTGCTCGGCCAGATCGTGCGCCAGGTCCAGCGTTTCGGACGGAGCGTCGTCGACGCGCGCTCTGGACCACTTCTCGGCGACCGGTTCGCCGGCGAGGTCGCAGATGGTGACGCGGATATGCCGGTGGCCGATGTCGATGCCGATCGCGAATGCGGCGCCCGGCACGAGGGAGAGCAGGGTGGGTGGTCTGCCGGTGCCGCGCGGACGCAGCGCTTCGTCGGGGGCACCGTGCTCGCGAATGAGGTGGGCCCGGTCGAGCTCTTCGGCGACTGTCGAGACGGTGCCTCGCGAGAGCCCGGTCCGGCGGGCGATGTCAGCCCGGCTGCAGCCCGGGTGGCGGTAGATCGACTCGATCACCCGCAGCCGGTTCAGGTCGCGTAGCCCGAGCGGATGCGGCACCGGCGGGGTAAGGGTGGCCATGGGCGTGGATATTAGTTCAAGCATGGCGATACCTGTTCGACGTGCCCAGATGTGGCGACAGGTTTTGCATCGTCCTGGCAATAAGCTGCCGGTTGTCTGACCATCTGAGTCATTGACTTGGAAAATACGCGCGCGTAACGTCCGGCCTTGCCTGACCCGGGCATTGCGGTGCGAGGAGGCCATGATGCGCTGGCGGGATCTGATGGCACGTATCGGGATCGTCTGCACGATTGTGGGCCTGTGTGCCGCGGTGCCATTGGCCGCCCGGCCCGGCAGTCCGGCGCGGGCGGCGGCCGGAACGCCGATCTACCTCGATCCGTCCTACTCGTTCGCGGAACGCGCTGCCGACCTGGTCGCGCGACTGACGCCGGAGCAGCGCGCGAGCCAACTCGTGTCGAGCCAGGCGCCGGCGATCAGCGCCGGGGCCAATCCGCTGCTCAGCCCGGTCTTCGGCGGGCAGACCACGCTCGCCGCGCCGGCGAACGCGGGCGACACCTCAATCAGCACAGCGTCGGTGGCCGGGATCTCGTCCGGCGCCACCCTGATCCTCGACCCGACTGGAACCGCCGAGTCGGTGACGGTCGGGACCGTCGGCAGCGGGCCGTCCTTCGCGGCGTCGCTCGCCGCCGCGGCGAACCCCGGCGACACGAATATCAAGGTCAACTTCACGTTCGGCATGACGGTCGGACATCAGATCCGCATCGACTCGGGCGCTAACCAGGAGATCCGAACGATCCAGGCCATCGGCACCGCCGGAGCAACCGGCACCGGCGTGACTCTGACAGCGCCGCTTTCACTCGCACACGCCACCGGCGCGACCGCCCAGGACCTGGGCACGGCGACTACGGTCACGCCCGCACTCGCACACGCGTACCCGGCGGGGACGTCCCTGACCATGTACGAGGGGATCCCCGCCTATGGCTGGTGGAACGAGGCCCTGCACGGCATCAACGCCGAGTCGCTCAACCCGTCCGGCAACGCGGTGACGCTCACTAACACGACCTCGTATCCGATCGACCTGTCGCGCGCGGCGAGTTGGGATCCCGCGCTGACCTACCAGGTCGCGCAGGCAGAGTCGGACGAGGCCCGAGAGATCGTGCGCAACAACAAATTCGATCTGGACTTCTACTCGCCGACGATCAACCTCGGCCGCGACCCGCGCTGGGGTCGCAACGACGAGTCGTACGGCGAGGATCCGCTGCTCGAGGCCGACGTCGCCGGCCAGTTCGTCAACGGCATGGAGGGCAAGAACCAGAACGGACAGCTACTTCCCGACGGCGACGGCTTCTACAAGACGACGACGACGCTCAAGCACTACGCGATGAACAACACCGAAGGCTTCGCGAACAGCGACCCGAACGGCCGGCTGAACGGCTCATCGAACGCCGACGACCGCTCGATCCGCGAGTACTACACGATGCCGTTCCGGAAGATCGTTCAGGCGGATCAGAACGGCGCGATCATGAGCTCGTACAACGAGATCAACGGTGTGCCGTCGGCGGCGAACGCGTACCTCAACGACACGCTTATGCGCGAGACGTTCGGTCTCCAGGGCTACTTCACCGGTGACTGCGACGCGGTCAACCAGATCAACACCCGCCATCATTGGCAGCCGGACGGGCTGGGTCACATCGCGAGCCCGGTCGAGCAGTTCGCGTTCGCTCTCGGATCGGGCGAGGACGCCGAGTGCAACGCCGGCTACAACGGCATCGGCAATTACCGCGGTCCGACGGCGCCGTCCACGACGGCCGGTGGCGCGGAGAACGCAGTCGGTATGAACATCACGACGCCGACCGGAGTGATGACGCAGAACGACGTCGACGTGTCGGCGACCCGGCTGTTCACCAACCGGATGAAGCTCGGCGAGTTCAATCCGGACAACACCGTGCCGTGGCTCACGCAGGCGGTTGCGCGAGACAAGTCCTACGGCGTTTTCCCGTGGAACAACGCGACAGCACCGACCGAAACGGCGGGGCGGCTCGATCTGGCGCAGCGCTCCGCTGACGCGTCGCAGGTGTTGCTGAAGAACGCGACCACCACCCGCAGGGACGGTTCTACAGGCAAGCTGCTGCCGATGTCGGTACCGTCCACCGGCCCGTTCAAGGTGCTCGTACTCGGCTCCTATGCCAACAACTCGAACTTCTACATGGGCGGCTATTCGTCGATCCAAAGCGCGGCCGGCCAGGCCAACGAGGTCACGCCGTACGCGGGAATCAAGTCCGCGATTCAGGCGATCGACCCGTCGGCGCAGGTCGACTACATGAAGGGATTCACCGGCACGGGCACGAACGCGGGCAACTGCTGCACGACGATCGACCCGGCCGCAGTCGCGGCGGCGGCGAACTACGACTACGTCGTCGTGTACGCCGGCATGGACTCCACGGCGTCGAGCGGGACGACGGGCACCGAGGACCGCGACCGCACGTCGCTCGCACTTCCTGGCCTGCAGGGACAGCTGATCAGCCAGGTCTCCGCGGCCAACCCGAACACGGTCGGCGTAATGGAGACGATCGGCCCACAAGACGTCTCATCCTTCGAGTCGACGACTCCAGCTATCCTGTGGAGCTCGTTCAACGGCATGCGCAAGGGCGACGCACTGGCGGATGTGCTGCTCGGCAAGTACAACCCGAGCGGCCGCACGCCCGAGACGTGGTATCAGAACGTCAACCAGATCCCGAGTATCTACGACTACTCACTGGCCGGGCGCACCTACATGTACTACGGCGGCCCGGTGTCCTATCCGTTCGGATACGGCCTGTCCTACACGAACTTCAGCTTCTCGAACCTGCAGATCTCCAACCGCAACCCGAGTGCCGACGACACGATCAACGTGAGCGTCGACGTCAAGAACACCGGCTCACGCGACGGCAACGAGATCGTGCAGATGTACGTGAACACACCGAACGCCAACCCGTCGCTGAACCGGCCGATCAAGCGGCTCGAAGGATTCCAGAAGGTGTCGCTCACGGCCGGGCAGACCAAGACCGTGAACCTACCGATCAAGATCGCCGACCTGGCCTTCTACAACGAGGCGGACAAGCGCTTCGAGGTCGACCCGGGCGAGTACGGCATCCAGATCAGCACCTCAAGCGCTGACAGCGACATCCAGGCGCAGGACACGATCAACGTCAGCGGCGCTCTGACGCAGACGCCGAACGTCCTCACCGCGAAGCCGCGCATCCAGAGCAGCGATGACGCGCGTGGCATCTCGCAACGGCTGATGTTCCCCGAGGGCGTGACAATCGACCCGGGCCTGACCGTCGCGATGAACGACGACAGCCTCTACGGCTGGATCGCGCCCGGGCAGAGCAGGGCCCTCCCGGCGGGCATGACGCTCAGCTACTCCAGCGACCGCCCGAGCGTCGTCGCCGTCGACGGCGATGGCACGATCCGCACCGTCTCGAACGGCGCGGCAACCGTCACCGCCACGGCGACCTACCTCGGCAAGAGCACCTCCACATCGTTCGTCGTGCGGGTGCTCTCCGATCTCGGCAGCCTGTCCGTGGACGGGAAGTCGCTCAAGGGCTTCAACCCTGACGTGACCACCTACGATGTCGTCGTCCCGGACGGCCAAAACGCCGTGCCGCAGGTCAGCGCCACCGCGCCGACAGGCCGCGTCGCGATCACTCAGGCGAGCTCCGTCCCAGGAGTCGCCACCATTACCTCGACAGGCCCGGACGACATCGTCACCACCTACAAGATCAACTTTGCGAGGCGACCGTCCGGTGACGAGTTCAACAGTTCGACGCTCGGCCCGCAATGGCAGTGGGTCCGCGAGTCGCCGGCGGACTGGAGTCTTTCGTCGAACCCGCACTCGCTCACCATCACCCCGAAGACCGGCGAGCTGACCACCACGACGAACACCGCGCAGAACGTTCTGCTCCAGCCGGCACTCGCCGACTGGACCCAGACGACCAAGATCACCTTCAGCCATCGGCCGAACGCAGCGACACAGCAGGGCGGCATCATCGCGTACCAGGACGACGACAACTACCTCAAGTTCGACCTCGAGGCCACGTCGCCGACGAACATCCAGTTCAACACCTCGCTCGAGGACACCCTGGTCGGCGTTCAGGTCAACCAGACGCTGAACACCCTCAATGCGAATTCAATCCTGCCCGCGAACAACACTATCTGGCTGCGCATGACCAAGAACGGAGCGCACTACTCGACCTTCTACTCGCTCGACGGCGTGACGTGGGTACCGGTCTGGACAACCGGCGCGACACTGACCAACCCGCGGATCGGCCTGTTCGCGTTCAACCGCGCGGGCACCACCACCGACCTACAGGTCGCGTTCGACTACTTCCACGTCGCTGCCACCCCTTAGCCTCGTGCCGGGGGCACCGTGCGCCGAAGATCGGGTGACCGCATCCCGGCGGCGCGATGGCCACTGCGCTATCGTTGTCGCGGTGGCTCGGCGGCCTTGACGGGCTGTCGGCTCCTGTAAGCTGACCGGTCGGCCCACTGCGGTGGGCCGCTTGTCTGAGCGCCGCTAGCTCAACTGGCAGAGCAGCTGACTCTTAATCAGCGGGTTCGGGGTTCGAGTCCCTGGCGGCGCACATGCCTCTAGGCCAATGATTCCGGGACCTCTAGCGGTCCGACCTGATCATCGAAGTTGATCAATGTCAATGACCGTGTCGCGACGCGCCGGAGGAGTGCTCAGAGGGAACCAGGCCAGCGAACGATCCGATGCTGTTGCCGGTGAACCGGTGCCAGTCCCCGATCTCCACCGCGAGCGCGAACGCGGTCAGCGTCGCGATCCCGCGCAGACAGCCAAGCCGATACACGATCGGGGTGAACTCACTGTCGACGGCCATCGCGGCGATCGCGGCGTCAAGCCGGTCCCGGCGAGCGGTCACCACCTGCACCGTCTCGTAGTCGGACTCGAAGGTCAGCGTGACGGCGGGGCTGGCGAAGCGTTGCTGTCGCAGCCAGCGATCACGCGGGCCGGTCCAAGCGGCTCCGCCGGAGTACACCTGACCGTGGCGCAGCAGCAGCTTGGACAAGCCGATGCCGGGCGCGCATCAGATCCCCGCGGCAGTCTTCGCGGGCCCGGACCAGATCCCGTGACGCCTCCTGATCCACCGTCGGCACCGTGACCGGGGTGATCTCCGCGAGCCGCAGCAGCCGGACCAGGTGCACCGCGTCTTTCGCATCGGTCTTCACGCGATCGCCCGCCGGGCGTTGCAGCTTCGACGGCGCCGCCACCACGCACCGGAGCCCGGCCGCCGTCAACGCCCGATACAGCCCGAACCCGGTCGGGCCGCCCTCATAGGCCACCGCAACTGGCCCGTCCAACTGCTCGATCCAAGACAGGATGTGATCGTGGCTCCGCGTCAACCGCGCCCGCCGCAACTCGCCCGTCACGCCATCGATCGCCGCCGCAGCAACCGATCGGGCATGGACATCCAGACCAACACTCGTACGCTCAGCATGCACCGGGGCCTCCCACGCATGTCGGATAGGCCGAGCAGGACGCCCCTGCCCGGCAACCCACGAAGTTGCGTGAGCGAGGCCCCGGCCCGCAACCACTCACAACCGAGCGGTCACTCCATACCGTCTAGCTTGAGCCAAGTCGGGTTAGTGCGTGCGGCCCGGTCACGTGATCCTCTCCGCGCTGGTGGCGCACGTCAGCTGCGACCGACACCGTCAGCTGGAGATGCGACACGAGAGCCGCCGTCGCCTGGAACCTCGGCGGGCCAGCCTTGTCAACCCGTCCCTCTGGCCGTTCTATGAGATGCTCAATTTCGCGCTCGCGAGGCCCGTATTCTCGTAATACCGCACGATTAGATTGTGGTATCCAGCGGCCGAGAAGGTGACGGTACCGGCCTTTGTCGTCGCCGGGTGCGTGCCGTTGTTGTCCACGATCAGCCGACCGTCGACCCACACCTGCATGCCGTCGTCGGATGCGCTTGTTATCGTGGTGGTTCCGGCTGGGAAGGTGCGCGGCGACTGCCACTGCACTGAGAAATGGTCAATCGGGCTGGACCCGAACGGTCCACCGGAGCCCCAATTGAAGTTGATCGCGGGGTCACATCGATTGATACTCGGCGTGCCTGACCAGGTCTGGTTCGTGAAGTACGTGCCGCGCAGTTGTGTGCTCGCGCAGCCGTTCGGCGACGGCGTGCTCGCCATCGCCACGGCCTGGCCGCCGGCCTCGTAGTACCGGACAAACACATCGTGGTATCCCGGGACAGGGAGCGCGACGGTGCCAACTTTCGTCGTTGCCGGGTGGACGCCATTATTGTTGACGACGAGATTACCATCGACCCAAACCTGCGTGCCGTCGTCGGACGTTGAGGAGATGAAACTGGTCCCGGCGGCGAAGTAGCGCGCACTGTGCCATTCAACAGAGAAATTGTCGGTCGGACTGGCACCGAACGGGCCGCCAGCGCCCCAGTCGAAGTTGATACTCGCGTCGCAGCGTGTGAGCGCTGGCGTTCCGGACCACGTCTGGTTAGTGTAATATTGTGCCAGGGCTGCTTCGTTCGCACAGCGATTCGGGAATGCCGCGGCGCGGGCCGTTCCCGTGGCACCGGAGGAATCTATCGCCGTCAATTGGATCTCGAGCCAGACCCAGTCTCCGCTTGTATCCGGCGCAGTCACCGTGCCGTTCGCGCCTGAGAACGAGTCATATGGATGCGTGTGGCAGACCTCGGTCGTGCCAGCGGGCGACGGCGGACAATGGTGGAGGATAACGTTCCAGTGGAGAGAACTACCGCCGAGAACGCCATCCTCGGGATCTCTCGCTGAGCCGGCGACGGTGAGCTGTTGGCCCGAGCTGAACTGTGCGCCAAGCACTGGGGACGATATCACCGGAACCGGTGGCTTGTTCGCGCTGACTATCGACACCTTGGCGACCGCTAGATTTGTATTGTCGTAGTACTTGATCAGGATGTTGTGAAAAGCTCCGCTTGAATAATTGACAGTCGCGGACTTCGTGGCCGCAGGATGATCGCCGCTGTTGTCGACGGTTAGCTGGCCGTCAACCCAGACCTGCATGCCGTCGTCGGAGGTGGACGTTATCGTGCTCTGGCCCTTCGCGAAGTACTGGCTACCACTCCAGCTCACCGAGAAGTGGTCGATCGGGATTGTTCCTGGTATCGGACTGTTCTGTCCCCAGTCGTGGTTGACGGTGTCCTCGCAGCGTGCGACCGCAGGGGTACCCGACCACGTCTGGTTCGTATAGTATTGCGCCAAGTAGTTTCCCGGCGCGCAGGACGTCGCCGCGCCGTAGGCGATGCGCCGGATCTGGTTCTTGGTAATAGACACGTAGAAGAGATCGCCGTCTGGCCCAGTCACAATATCGACGGGATTGGCGACAGACGCGAAGCGTACGGGCTGGCCGACAAAATTGCCAGAACCATCCATGGGCCAGTAGTCAAGCCACCCATGGCTGTAGTCCCCAAAGAAGTACGACCCGCGATACGGCACCGGAAATGCCGTGCCTTCGTAGACTGGGCCGCCCACGACCGCCGAGCCAACCGTGTGGTCATAGGCGTAGACCGGGGCCGTCACGACACCGGGCCCTTGCGGCACCAATGCCTGGCACACGGCAAAGTCGCTGAACGCCGACTGAATCAAACTGCCGGTCGGCCCTCCTTCATAGCACGGCCAACCGTAGTTGTGATTGCCACCTCCAGGGCTGATGCGGTTAAGTTCCTCCCAGGTGTGCCAACCGACGTCGCCGACGATGACCGACCCGTCTGGCAGGGTGGTGAAGCGGAACGGATTGCGGAGCCCGAGGCCAAAGACCTTCGAAGCAGCGTCGCTGGCATTTCCGGTCCAAAATGGGTTCGAGGGCAGACCCTGCCCAGACGTCGTCATGCGATAGAGCTTGCCCACCGTTTGGTCGGGCTGTTGCGCTCGAGTCGAATAGATGGTTGCCGTATCGAATGGGGCCGAGTCTCCGTCGGATGCATAGAGCAAGCCGTCCTGACCGAACTGCACGGAATCGATCATGTGGCTGTTGTGGTCGGCGATGGTACTGAGGAGCACGATCTCGGAACTCGGATCGACCGTGTCGCCGGACATGGTGAAGCGGGAGACCCGGCCTTCGCGTGGATTATCGCTGGTATACGCCAAGTATATATATCCGTTGCTGGCAAACGCCGGGTCGACAGCCACGTCAATCAGGCCGGCATCCCCATACGGATATACCTGCGCCGACCAGTCCAGAGCCGGCGTGGGCTGCACCAGGCCGTTGTCGACCAGCCGAAGCTTTCCGGCCTTTTCGGTTACCAGTATGCGGCCGTCTGGCAGGAACGCCATGGCGGTCGGGTTGTTGAGCTGGAACTGGTACGGCAAGTCAGAGCCGCCCGCGACCCGCTCGTCACGGAAATTCGATGGCAGGTTCGTCGCCGTGTCAGTGGCTTGCACATGAGCTCGCCGGCCAAAGAGCGTCGTGGAACCAGTCGTGTTCGGACCGGACGGCGGCGGTGGTGGTGGTGTAGTTGCGCTCGATGCCGCCGGGATGCGACCAGGTGAGGCAGCGATGGCGAGTACTAACGCGGTGAAGAGAACTGCGGGATAGCTGATTTGACGAGAAACGGACATATTACCCCCATGATGTCCTTTGCCTACTTACTCCGCCTTGCAGGCCTTGAGGGTAGTAGTTAGGAGGTCCTCGTGTTTTTAGGCGGTAGCTCACTTTTGACCGGGAGCTTGTCTCCCTCCAATTCACACCGACCGTACGCCCTTCCCACAGCGGGAGCGAGTGGCAGGCAACTGTCGCGTGGGTCGCGATCTCATCCGGGCTTGCGTCGAACTCGGGTGATTTAGCCGTGGCTGCGGGCCATGGCGCAGACTGCCGGACCATTAGTAGGTGCACTTCGAGGAGTTGATGGGCCTGATCGCTGGCCGGTTCGCGCGGGTGGGAGTGCGGCGCCGCGTTCGTGGTAGTGCCGACCCGTCAGTACTGTGACCCGACTTGGCTCACGGTCGGGAGTCTGGCGTGCGGGGGTCCCGTGGTTGCTGGGCTGTAGGGGTCTGAGCGGGCTGGATTTGCGCACTCGTCGGTGCCCCTAGCCTGCCGGTGTGGCGTATGTGCGGACGGTTCGGACCAGGTCGGGCGCGACAGCGGTGCAGGTCGTGTGGTCGTCACGGCGAGGTTCGCGGCAGCCGCTTCTGCAACGACCAGCCGCCCTACTTCGGTGCGCGCTACGCCGCCGCCAACGACCTGTCCGCGATCGTGACCGACACGCCCCGGCGGTCGCAGTTCCTTCCCTACATCCGTTACCAACTGCATCACCGCCAGGGGTGGCAGATGGCGGTCGATGTGGCGTCGGCTCTTGTGATCGGCGATCCGGACGACTCACCGGCGCAGGACTTCTCCTTCGAGGACGCGGGCGACGGCTACGTCCGGCTGCGCAGTCACGTCGGCAACCGATACGTCACCGTGGTCAACCCGCACTCCGATCTGGTCCCGCCGTCCCTCCTCCTCGATGTTCGCTACGGCGCAACGGGCGGCCGCGACCCCGCCCTGCAGCGCTTCCGGTTCACATCGGTCGGCATCTCGCACCTGACCCACAACCATTACGTGGTCTCGTCCGAGGCGCGGCCGGATCTGCAGATGCAGTCCCAGCGACCCGAGCCCGGTGCGCCGGTCATCCTCGGACCCCCTGGGCGACCCGGCCAGTCCGGCTCACCACCGAATGGATCGTCACGAGCGCACTACTGCCATGAAGCACGGCGTTCGACCCGGAGATCGGCGACGGCTGAACGCGCGTCGTGCCAGCATCATCCGTGACCCTGGCTTAGCCTCGATCCGTGGATCGGTAGCTGATCGTTCGGCGCGGTGACGGGGAAAGTGCCTTCTGTGCAAGGAGAATCTGGGTTGTCGAGGCCCGGTTCATCCGTGTAACGGAAGGCACTTTCGGTGCGAGTATCTCAGGTCTGG
>JBKPQY010000295.1:0-24514 GCA_046734315.1 Actinomycetota bacterium
CCACCAGATCCTCTACGACGGTCCGGCCACCATCGAAATCGCAGCCGCGTAATTTAATGGCATTGCCTCTAAACCCACACCACGCAACACAACACCCAGCCATAAGGAGCACCCCAGCCATGAGCGAACACCTCTCGCCACCGCGGATCTCCCGCAGTAGCCTGCTGCGCGGCGGAGCGGCCGCCGCGGCGGTGGCGGTGGTGGGCCTGCCCCTTTCCTCCTGCACCACCCGCCCGCGCGGCACACCGGCGACCGGCTCGACCGCGGCGACAGCTCCGTCAACCGGGCAACCGTCGGCGGCGGGCGTCGCGAACATCCACGTCAGCCACGATCACTACGGGGTCCATATCGAACCCTCGGTCGCGGCCAATCCGCGCCAGCCGCGCCAGCTGCTCGCCGCCTGCCAGGCCTCGCCCACGGCAAACCCCACGCTCATCGCGACCTACCTGTCCTTCGACGCCGGCGCGACCTGGCAGAACGGCGCCCTGCCCCAGCCACCCGCGGGCCAGGCCCCGCCTAGTGACGACGTCACCGTCGCCTTCGACCCGCAGGGCCGCGGCTACCTCCTCGCCACGCGTGCGTCCAACACCCCCGGCGGCCGCGCCATGTTCGTGTGGCGCACCAACGACGGCGGGCGCAGCTTCTCGGCGCCGCTGGCCCTGGTGCCCGAAGGAGTGCCCGAGCTCGATCACCCCGGGATCGCCGCCGGCGCCGGGCAGACCCCCTCGCAGCGCAACGTCTACGTGGTCTGGGCCGGCGGGGCCGACAACCTCCACGGGAACGACCTCGGCTTCACCCGCTCCACCGACGGCGGAAACAGCTTCGAACCCCCGCGCACGATCCTGACCGACCACCGCCCCTCGGAGATGACTGCGGGCCCGCGGCTGGCGGCCGGCCCGCGCGGCCTGGTGTGCGCCGGCTGCCCCGAGGCGACCCATCAGGGCCCGTCCGGGGACACGGTCGCGCAGATGATGGTCGTCTGCTCGACCGACGCCGGGCAAAGCTTCGCCGCGCCGGTCCCCCTCGGCTGGGGGACACCCATGATCAGCGGCCCGGCGGGCGCCGCCGGCAGCTCCGGCAAGAAACCGCCGCCCCCCCAAGGCGTCCTGCCTAACGGGAGCGACCCGGCGGTCGCCGCCGCCCCGCACGGCGATGCGCTCTACGCCGCGTACACCACCCACCAGCCCGGAGCGGCGCACTCCGACATCGTGGTGACCGCATCCCACGACCGCGGCCGGACCTGGACCACGCCGGTGACCGCGACCCCCCACGACGACGTGATCTACTTCCAGCCGAACCTCGCCGTCGACGAGGCAGGCCGGGTCGGCATCTCCGCCTTCGCCCTCGTCCACGGGCACGTGAACCACGTCCTGCTCCTGTCCAGGCCACACCAGCTCCGCTTCCGGGCACCGCTGCACGTAACCACCGCTGCCTTCGACCCGCACAGCCCGACGGCAGGCGGGAAACACGGCGCCTGGTGGATCGGCGACTACCAGGGCATCACCGCCAGCGCCGGGGCCTTCCACCTCGCGTGGAACGACACCCGCACCGGAAAGCTCGACCTCTTCGCGGCCACCGTGCACCCCTGACGCAATTCGAACGCTGCGCGGCCGGCCGAAAGGAAGGAGACCATCGATCATGCGCGAAGACCTCAGCGCCGGTCCCGGGCTCCGAGCCGCCGCCGTCACGCGGCGCCGGTTCCTGGGCGCTACCGCGGCACTAGCCGGCGGCCTGGCCCTAGCGACAGCACCCGGAACAGCCCGCGCGGCCGACCCCGGGACCCGCACCCGGCTCACCTTGCCGGCCCCGACCGGCCCCTACGAGATCGCGACCGTGCCGCTGCACCTAGTCGACCACACCCGACAAGATCCCTGGTCATCCACACCGCACTCGCGGGAGTTGATGGTCAACCTGTGGTACCCGGCGCGAGACGTCGCTCATTACCCGCCGGTGCCGTGGATGTCGCAGGCTCCCCTCGTCTACTACCGCCGGGAACTGGAGGAGTTCCTGTCGGCGTCGCCGGACACACCGCCCGGGCAACCACCGGGCGACATCCCGGTCTCACTCGAGGGCGTCGAGTTCCCGATCACCCACGCCCGTCAGGGCGCACCGGTCGCGCGCCCGCCACGCCGGTACCCGGTCGTGCTCTTCTCGCCTGGATACTCCTACGACCGCGCGATGGGTACCACGCTGGTGGAAGACCTCGCCAGCCACGGCTACGTCGTGATCACAGCCAGCTACACCTACGAGGCCTGGGAGGTCGAGTTTCCCGGAGGTCGGGTCGAACGCGGCCGGCACGACCCGGGCAACGACCTCACCCGCGACCCGCACGCCGCGATAACGATCCGCCCGGCCGACACGCGCTTCATCCTCGACCAGCTCGCCGCGCTCCAGGCCGGTCACAACCCGGACGCGGAACGGCGCCCCCTGCCCGGCGGCCTACGCGGCTGCCTGGACCTGACAAGGGTCGGCATGTTCGGGCACTCACTGGGCGGCGCCACCACGGCCCAGGCGATGGCGCACGACAACCGGCTGATCGCCGGCGTCAACCTGGACGGCAGCTTCATCCCCGACGTGTCCCCACTTCCGCCGACCACACCCGAACAGCTCGACCAAGCGTTGCTCCAGCTCGCCGACCTGATCGGCACCCAACCCTTCATGATCATGGCCGACGGGGGCCTCGGCCCCGACGACGGCGGGCCGAATCAACTCCGCCGCGCCCTGGGTCGGCACCATCCCCGTCGACCGGGCCGTCGCCGCCGAACGCGCCTACATCCGCGCGTTCTTCGATCGCTGCTTGCGCGGCCGCGACTCCCATCTACTGGACGGGCCCTCGGCCGAATACCCCGAAGCCAAGTTCTACCCATAGTGATCGCCTCCAGACCAAGCTCCACGCCGGGTGGGCCCCTGCCGTCGGACGACCCGGACGCGGCGGCGCTCCACAACAAGCCCAGTGAGATGGCGTGACGATGCATACCGCGCTGACAACGGCGAGTGTGAGTTGCTGACCGATGTCGCGGGCGAAGTCCGCGGCAACGGCGAGTCCGTGAGCAAGCCGGGTCAACCAGCTCCCCACCGACGTCCCCGCCCGAGTCAGGATCGACCGCCTCGCCGCCACCGTGAACATCGGCACCATCACCGGGGCTCCACCGGCCTTGCGCGCCACCTGACCCGGCCCCCAGCTAAGCCATCGCCACCACGCAGGTGACGCCCACGACCAACACCGACAATGGAGCACCGCAGCGCAGCAGGATCGAGCCACTCACCAGGATCGAGCCACCAGCCATGCACCCAGACGCCGCCCGCGACCCATCGGCACACCCACCCGGTCACAGCCCGATGGCCCAAGCCCTGGCCAGCGTGACCCGGCGCCTGTACGCCGACTTCCAACCCGACGCCACCATGGCCGAAGTCCTCGCCACCGTCCGGCAATGCCGACATGACCTCGACATTGTCACCGACCCAGCCCTCCCCGAACTCGTCGAACGACTCGCCCGCCAGCGACTCAGCAACCGCGACGCCGCGCACCGTCAGATCGTGTCCGGCCACTCGTGCACCGGGACCGCTACCAGCTCGCTACCTACGAGTCGATCCGATGGCTTCAATGCGTCGCGACCGTGAATCCTCCTGAGCGAGGTTCTCGCCAAGGGTAAAACGCGTGATCACAGAGATCGGACGGCACCGGTTCCGCCCCGACCGCCGTGGACCGAGGGCGTGTCAGGACGTCGTTTGTGTAAGTGACGTGGCCCGACTCTGAGTCCTGAAGGAGGACTCGGAAGGGACTACGTGATGACAGGCACTGAGGTGGTGCCGCGCAAGCCGGATCGGCGGCCAGCGGGCAAGCCGCCGCTGGTCGACGCCGCGACGGCCGACGAGCTGCTGGCCAAGGCACAGGCCGAGGGGGTCGAGCTGCTCGGCCCGGACGGTCTGCTGAGCCAGGTGACCAGGGCGGTGCTGGAGCGGGCGCTGGATGAGGAACTGACGGCCCACCTGGGCTATGAGAAGCACGATCCGGCGGGGGCGTGGGTCAGGTAACTCCCGCAATGGCACGTCCGGCAAGACGTTGCTGACTGAGGGCGGTGGCATCGACTTGGCGGTGCCGCGGGATCGGGCCGGCAGCTTCAGCCCGCAGATCGTCAAGAAGGGTCAGACGCGCCTGGACGGGTTCAACGACCGGATCATCGCGCTGTATGCGCGGGGCATGAGCACCCACGACATCCGCGCGCACCTGCGCGAGATGTATGACGTCGAGGTCTCCCCGGACCCTCCCGGGTTACCGACGCGGTCGTGGAGGAGTTAGCCGAGTGGCAGTCCCGGCCGTTGGATCCGACTTCGACATCCAGGTGCTCGATGCCGCACAGGTCGATGCCCGCACGGTCCGAGTCGGACTGACGTTCACCAGTCTGCAGGCGCCCAGCAAGGGACCCAACGGCGACAGCTGCGACATCTGGACCATCGACTACACCATGATTCAGGCCGCTGACGGCAGCTGGCTCATCGACGCAGCCCGCCCCGACAACGGGGTGCTGCATACGGCGTGTTGACCATCTCGACGCCTGCTCCGTTCACCCAAGCATGCCGGGGCTTCCGCCAACTTGGTGAGACGGCGCGGCCGATAAGTCGCTGATACAGCCCAGCACGCATTCCGCGGCACCGATGACAGATCGGCGGGTTCCTACAGCGTGTGTAGGAACCGAGATCCCGCGTCATCTTCTGGATGTCGTGGCACCGGCGTGTCATTTTCCGGGCTTCGTGTCGTCAGCGCTGAGGCGCTGGGGCATGGCGGTGCTGCGGCGACGGCGGACCAGCCGTGAACGGTCCGGTTCCACGCCAGGCTGATCCGACGACCGGCATGCCGAGATGCGGACAGGCCAAACGTGCTCGGGGCTGGGTTCATGGATGGGCAACGATGACGGTGACGATCACGGCGTAGAGGACGAGGCCGAGCACCGTGGTCCAGAACTGTGGGTGGCGCTGCTGGGTTTGCGCGTCGCGCTGCAGTGGTGGCAGCGCACGCAGCAGGATCGGCAGCACCGAGACCGCAAGGCCGACCGTGACCAGGACCGCGCTCCAAGATCCCCAGTGTTCACGAATGGCTTCGAGCGAGCCGAAGATCGTCGCGGTAAGCACGATCAGCAACAGCACCCGGAGCCGGGGATCTGCGCCGAACTTCCTCGTGGCGTCCTTGTTGGTGTCGAAGAATCGGATCTGGAACAGCAGTACACCGATAACCGCGGTCTCAACGGCGATCACCGCCTGGAAGTACTGCACGGGGACGTCCATTGCACACCCCAGCCCAGGCCGTTCAAGATCGATTTCAGGGCTTGCCTACCAACCATCCCAGCACGCGCAGGCACTTGTGATGTGCAGCCACGCCGAGCCGCAAGGTGGCACGTGGCCCGCAGAACCATGCGCCGGTAGCCTGGCAGGCTCCGCTCGGAGGTGGCAGTGATGTGGTGGTCGATCCTGCTCAGCGTGGTCGCTGGGCTCGTATTGATCTACCTTGTGCTGCTCGGGTTGATGTGGCGAACATACCGGCGCCACCCCGATACGGTCTCGATGCGCGACACGCTGCGGCTGCTTCCGGATCTGATTCGGCTGTTCCGGCGGCTAGCCGGCGACGCCGACCTGCCACGAGGTGTACGGATCCGCCTGATTCTGCTGCTCGTTTACCTGATCTCGCCGATCGACCTGGTCCCCGATTTCGTGCCCGTGCTCGGTTACGCCGACGACGTGATCATCGTGGCCATCGCGTTGCGGTCGGTCACCCGAATAGCAGGACCGGAGGCTCTAGAACGACATTGGCCAGGCACTCCGCAAGGGCTCCAAGCCATCCGCCAACTCGCCCGCGTCTGACGCGGGGCACGGCCGACCGCGCATCCCTCAGCTGAGTCCACACGCTAAGTAGCCGCGAGTCGTGCGCGACTCTGCCGATCATGGTGTGTCGAGACCCCACGGGCCGCTGCCGTCAATGCCGGTGACCGAAGATCACCTGGGCCTCGCGCACGGCGTAGTAGACGATCACAAACCCGGCTGCTGGATCGGCCCACCACCATCCCAGTCCGGCGTTGAGCACCAGCCCAACCAGAACGGCGCAGGCAAGCAAGCCGTCGACCACGGTCACACGGGCTTCGGTCGACAGGACGGGGTTGTCCTTGGCACGTCCGACGCGATTCTTGCCGTAGGCGAGTGCGAACATCGCGGCGGCGGTGAGCGCAGTCCACACGATTCCTACCGTGCTGCGTTTCGGGTGGAATCCCCCGCCAGCACGATCACCGACTGAACAGCGAGGTAGATCGCGAGCACGGCGAATGCCGCGCCAATCAGCCGTAGCGCGCGCTGCTGCCGCGCTTCGCCGCTGCCGGACGGTTCCCACAGCACGACCGTGCTCGCGCCGATCTCGATCAGCGAATCGCGCAAACCCGGCCAGCGCCACCGATCGCGCATTGATCGCGGCGATGGCCAGCACGACGATGCCGATGACGTTCCACGCGAGGGTCGCACCCTCAAGAACACGCCCGACACGCAGCAGCCTCCGGTCGCACTGCACGGCGTTGGCCATGTTGGCATCCTGCCCGACTTCGCCACAGCAACTCGTACGGGCAGTGCCACGGCACTCATTAGCGTCCGACTCTGCCGCGGGTTGCGCACGCCCGTGCCGATGGGTGCGCGAAAGATCCATCGGCCAGAAGGCTAGGCTGCGGGTCCGTGAACACTAGGTCCCGGAATGGGCTGATCGCGGTCGGGATCGTCCTGGCTGTCGTTGGAGTGATCTTGAGGTTCGCGACATCGGTGCACTCGTCTGGGTTCAACGTCCACAAAGTTGGCGATGCTCTGCTTCTGGTCGGGGTCGTTGTCGTCATCGTCGTACTCGCAATGAGCAGCCGGAGGCGCGGCGCGACTAGGCGATAGTGCGGCCCAGGATGCTCCCCGCGTAGCGCGCGGCGACTAGCGCCCACCCAGCGACCCCATCGCGGGCACGTGGGGCTGCAGCTGATGGTCACGCACTGCTCACCAGTCGGTCACAGCGGCAGTTCGTATTCATATCCGCACACAGCCGCGTTGGGTGCGCCATCTTGCCGATGTCGCGCGTTCCAAGTGATCTTGCTACGGCGCAGCACCGCCAGTGTTTGGGAGTCACGGGCTGTTGGCATCCGGGCCGCCCACCGGAGGTGCTTTCGCTTGGGCGCACGGGTACCGCTTGAATCGCTTGCCGTCCCAGCCGAGGGACGTCCCGTAGGTGATCTTTCCTGATGTGCCCGCCGCGAGCTGCTGTGACGTCAGTCGGTCTGGCGGGGTCGGGTCGAAGTCGTCGACGGGGCCTGGCTGGCTGCCGGGCGGAGGCGCATCGTCCGGAGTCATGTCGACGCGATCGCCGATGCGGGTAGCCGATCCGGTCAGTTGCGCGCCTCGACGACCACGACCGGTTCGGTGATCTCCTCATCGCTCGTGATGTGCCGCTCTGCTTGGGCTTGCCGGGCAGCGCCAGGGCCAGCGCCGCGCGGATCACAGGGTCGCGGTATTACCGCTGCTGAGCGTGGCGCTGTTGTGTGGCATGTGCGTCGGTGACAATCTTGGCGCGTCGTCCCGATCATTGCCGGTCGTTGGCCCACGGCGTGGCCGAATTTCGGTGAGCGCTCCTCGAGATGGAGGTCGAAATGACAGCGTCTGAAGCACACATCGGCCGGTCGTTCGCGCGGCTCGTCGAACGGGGCGCCAGCCGCTGGTGGATTCCATTGATGATCGGGATCCTCTGGTTGATCTATGCGTTCATCGTGCTCTCGTTTACTTACAAGACGATCTGGGCGATCGTGATCTTCGCCGCGCTCGCCTTCATCTCCGCCGGCATCGTCGAGTTCGTTCTTTCGGCGTTTCTTGATAGTTGGCAGTGGCTGCACGCGCTCGCCGGGATCTTGTGCATCGCCGCCGGCGTCGTGGCATTCGTGTGGCCCGACCAGACGTTCCTAGTCCTGGCCGCGATCATCGGCTGGTTCCTGCTGTTCCGGGGAACGTTCAACATCGTCGAGTCGCTGCTGGTCAAGGACTACGTCGAGCAGTGGTGGCTGATCCTGATCACCGGGATCCTGCAGGTGGCCATCGCACTGTGGGCGGTCGGCTACGCCGGCCGGTCGATCGCGGTACTCGTCGTATGGGTTGGTGCGTGGGCGCTGACCGAGGGAATCATGAACATCTGGGCGGCCTTCCGGCTCAGAAGCGTGCACCAACAAGCAGCTGCGCTCGCGGAGCCGCGCGTGACATCACCCAGCGCACCCGCCTAGGCGTCGCGCCGCGACCTCGGGTGCCGGGCAACGAGCGTGCAGTCATGAGTTACGTCGAGCCCGACCGGGTCAGCGGCCCTCGACCGACGGTCTCCGCCGAGTACGCCGAGCATGAGTTCGACCTGCCCGTTCCGCGCCCGGTCGTGGAAGGGCTACGTATTACGATGCGTAGTACGCTTGTCGGGTGGGTGACGTGCTGCGGTTCAACTGGACCGTCGACGCGCTGGAAAGCGTCGAGGCTCAGGGCCTGCAGCCGGCCGAGGTGCAGGCCGCGCTGACCGGCCCGCGGCTGATGCAACGGGTCAACGGCGACGTGGCGGGTGATCGCCCGCACCCCGGCCGGGCTGCTGATCGAGGTGGGGCTGACCGAGCAGCCCGACGGCGAGTACGACATCTGGACCGCCTTCGAGGCCGGCCCCGTCAGCCGGGCCAGGTGGATCAACGCGTTCGGACAGGACAGGTGAGCAGGATGGCAACTAACAAGCAGGAGCTGCTGGCCGCCGCGCGGGCCGGCGAGGACATCGACGGCCGCCCGGGCGTGGGCGAGTGGGAGACGTCCACGCAGCCGATGGAGCCCTCGGCGCACCCGGAAGGCGCGGTGCTGGTCGGCCGGTCGCTGCGCATGTCGATGGACACCTACCAGCGGATCAAGGCCGCGGCGAGCGCGCGGGGGACGACCTGGTCGGCGTTGATCCGAGAGTGGATCGACCAGGGCCTGCAGGCCACAGAGTCCGGGGCCGAGCCGGACCCGATCACCGAGCTGCAGCGCAGCATCGACGCGGCCACCCGCGCCCTACGGGCGCTCGAACGGCACCCCGCCGTCTGACGCATGTCGCCGGATAGCGGAGCCGACAGTTGCTGAGGTACGCGGGGCGGGGCGCTCGCCGATGACACATCGGCGGGGTTCCTAGAGCCGTGGCCGCAGCGCCAACACCGAGCCGCACATTGGGCCCACTACATCTGGCCAGGTGCCGTCCTGCGGGCAGCGATGTAGTGACGCAGACGGTGGACATCGGCGCTGCACAACTTCAAATCTCGAGGAGGTCACCCAGGAGCGGGACGAGCTCCGCAGCGTCCTCGAACAGCTCGTGCCTTAGGCGGGTCAACCGATCGGCGGCATGATTATGGAGCCGTTGCTGACCAGCTCGACGAGGCCACTATCCAGCGCATCCAGCGGCTGCTCGAGCGCACCAAGAGGACCGACGTCGACCTCCACAAGCGGGAGGTCGCCAAGGCCGCGCGGTACTCGCCGAGGCGGAGGCTGTCCAACGCCGGCTGGCTACCCTGCTCCCCAAGCAGCGGCACGGTGGCCCGGAACGCGGGACGAGCTGCTGAACATGCCCGTGGTGTACGCCTGAGGCATCGACGTGCCCAGCACGTGGGGCGAAGATGATCCGGCGACCGGCGCGGCGTTGCGTTCGTGCGAGCAAGGAGGAGCAAGTGACGTCCGTGGCTAGCCCTGTGCGGCGGGGGACTCCGGAGGTCGGCCAACTTGTGCGGGTTCGGGATCGGCACTGGGTGGTGAGCGAAGTCCAGGCATCCTCGTTCGACGGAGGCCTGGCCGGGGCGCCGATCCAGCACCTTGTGGAGCTGTCGTCCGTCGACGACGACGGCCTGTCCCAGGAGTTGGGCGTCATCTGGGAGATCGAGCCCGGAGCGATGGTGTTGGAGACGGCGACGCTCCCACGGCCGCGCGCCGATCGGTTCGATGAACCCGAGCGGCTAGATGCATTCCTGGACGCAGTCCGATGGGGCGCCATCACGTCGGCGGACAGCCGCGCATTGCAGGCGCCATTCCGGTCCGGCATCACCATCGAGGACTACCAGCTCGACCCAGTGGTCCGGGCGCTCCAGATGCCTCGCGTCAACCTGCTCATCGCCGACGATGTGGGGCTCGGGAAGACGATCGAGGCCGGCCTTGTCGTGCAGGAGCTCCTGCAGCGCCACCGCGCTCGGACCGTGCTCGTGGCGTGTCCGGCGTCGCTGACGCTGAAGTGGAAGGCGGAGATGGGCGATCGGTTCGGCCTGGAGTTCCGGATCGTCGACGCTGCCATGCTCCGCGAGCTGCGCCGGTCGCGGGGGCTCGCCGCCAACCCCTTCAAGAGCTTCCCGAGGCTGATCGTCTCAGTCGACTGGCTGAAGCGGCCAAAGGCGATGAGCCTGCTGCGCGATGCGCTGCCGCCCGACGCGCACGTGTACCCCCGCCGGTTCGATCTCCTCGTTGTCGACGAGGTCCACACCTGCGCGCCCGCGGGCCGCGGTCGCTATGCGCGCGACTCGCAGCGGACCGAGCTGGTCCGCACCATCAGTCCGCACTTCGAGCACCGGTTGTTTCTCTCGGCGACGCCGCACAACGGCTACACCGAGTCGTTCACGGCGTTGCTCGAGCTGCTGGACCCGCAGCGCTTTGCTCGCGGCGTTCTGCCGAGGCCGGATTCGCTCGCGCGTGTGCTCGTGCGCCGGTTGAAGTCGGAGTTGCGCGATGAGCTTGGCCCCAACCCCGACGGCACACCCCGCTTCGCCAAGCGCGTCATCGTTCCCATTGACGTCCGCTACCCCGAGGGCGAGCGGGCCGCGCATGCGAAGCTCGCCCGCTACGCACACGCTCGACGTCCACCTTCGATCCGTTGTCCAGGACGCTGCCCAGGCCGCAGCGGCCAGTGGTGACGAGGTCCTTGAGCATGTGTTCGCACGGCTCGAGGAGGACATCGAACACGAATCGGAGTTGACCGAGGCGACGGAGGATGCGCTGGTCGCGGCCGCTCGCTACGGCGACGCGCCCGACGGGGAGGAGCTCGACCTGCTGCGGTGGCTGCAGGGCTGGGCTGTCGGCCGAAGGGCCGCCCGGACGCGAAGGCACTCCGGCTCCTTGATTGGCTGGAGGCCACCTGCACGACGTGGGACGCCGGCGGCCAGCACTGGAGCGACGAGCGTGTGATCGTCTTCACCGAGTACCGGGACACGCAGGTCTGGTTGGAGCAGCTACTCACGTCGCGTGGGCTGGGCGGTGAGCGGCTCGCGCTGCTATACGGCGGCATGGACGGCGACGCGCGTGAGCGGATCAAGGGCGAGTTTCAGCATCCGCCCGACCGGTTTCCGCTCCGTATCCTGCTCGCCACACGTTACAGCCACCATGGTTGATCAGATCCTTCTTGCGGTCGACGATGCGGCCAGCAGGTCCTCGACCGCGGTAGGACAGGCCGCAGCGCAGGTACCCGCGCACCGCGACCGCGATCACCTCGCGGAAAGCGATAACCAGCCGAAGCCGCAGAGCCAGACGTCGAACCGAACACCGGATCAGCGTCCGGTACCGCGAGCATCGCCTAATGCAACAGCCCGCAGCCGAACTCGCCGCACAGCCATCCTCTCGGCGCCCGATGGCCTTCCCTCGGCGTTGCCGCGAGTTGACGGAACGATGGATGTTGATCATCTCTGCAGAGCCGCCAAACATGTATTCCAGGTGTGCCAGAGATGATCAACACCTGCTGGCGGGGCGGGCGCTGCGGGTGTTGACCCTGCGGCGCGGCGCCGGAACTGCGCACCCGCGCGCTGGTTGACTGCCTTCGTGGGCAGCACGGCCGCGCCGGCCTCATCCGGCGTTGATCACGAGTCGCGGGCATGGCGGGTGCTTATGGTGATGGTGGTCGTCGGCCTGCTCGCGGCGATCGTGACCGGAGTATTTGCCGCGTGGGGCTACGCGCCGGCGGTGGGCTGGATCGCCGCCGGCTCGACGTATTGCGCCCTTACCGCGGCAACAACCTGGGGGAAGAATGCAGCTCAGACGGCCGCGATGGCGGCGCGTGACGATCCTTCGCCCCCGGTTGCGGACATCCTCATTCTCATGGCGAATGTCGCCAGCCTGGCCGCGGTCGGTTACCTGATCGTGCAGGGCCACTCCACGCATGGCGCCAGGCAGGCGCTCCTGGCTGGACTGGCGGTGGTCAGCGTGGCCGTCTCGTGGGCGCTGGTGCACACGCTGTACATGCTGCGGTATGCCGTGCTGTATTACTCGGGCGAGGTCGGAGGCATCATCTTCAACCAACAGGAATCGCCGAGTTTCATCGACTTCGCATACCTGGCATTCACCATCGGCATGACATACCAGGTCTCGGATACCAACCTTGAGACCAGGCGGATTCGAGTCGCCGCGCTCCGACATGCATTGCAGTCATTCGTGTTCGGATCGGTGATCCTCGCGACGGTGGTCAACCTGGTTGCTGGACTGTCTCAATAGTCGACACCGCAGCAGGCGCACCGGTGCTAGTGCGCGGCGCGTGCAAGATGGACGGCTGTGACCATTTGCCTGGGTTTATTGTGGCGTCTCTCGAATGGCGACACGGTCTTCGTTGCGTTATGCGAGCCGGCTACCCGTGACGGCCTAGATGAGTAATTCCAAGGGCTGTTACTGGTGTGGCTGATGTGATTTGAGGTCGAGAGTGTCCAGGATCGGCGTTGCTAACCCAACATCGAGCAAGGAGCTCTCGTGGACGCCGACCTGGACACCGTCGCGACCGCACTCTACGTGTGTATAGACGATCTGCTGATCTCCCATCCCGAGCGGGCGCCGTGGCGACCGAAGGTGGGGATCGCGCCGAAGCTGTCCGACGCGGGATCGGGCAGGCGGTGCGGGCCCATCACGCCCGCCGAGCTCGGCGACGTGACGATCCGCCACCACCGGCCGCGGGATACGACCCACAGTCACTGGCCATCTTGTTCGGCAGAGCCTGATGAGCGTCAAGCACAAGGCTCGCACGCTGCCGGCCGTCGCGAACGCGACCCCCGCGCAGGCCCAGGCACGCAACAGCCAGTTGCGGGCACGGTTTCCCGCGCGTCCAGTCGAGGTGTGTTGGCGGGAGACCACGCGCTCGCTGGAGGACACACAGCGCGCCGGCTGACCTCCCCGCCATTCCTCGCCGCCTCGCATGCGACCCGCGCGGGCCGGCGCCACGGCGTGATCAAGCTGCTGCGCTGGCTGTCCACCATCCCGGGCGAGAGCTGGCAGCAACGCTGGGGGGCCAGCGGAGTCGAAGAGCATCCCGGCGCGGCCTGGATGCAGCTGCCGCTGGCCTGGTTTGAGGAGATCGGCGCGTCCGGCCCGTGCGACGCCGACGAGCTGTCCTCCGACTTGCTGATGCTGATCTGCGGCGACGTCATCCAGCCCGGGTCGACAAACCAAAGGACGCCATGCTGACGCCGAAGATGCTAAGTCCGGCACCGGTCACGATCCGCGGCCCGAACCGTGCGGAGAGCTGTGGGGCAAGGGGTGCGGCGATCATTACGGCTGCGGCCACGGCGACCAGCGCATGCCCGCAGCCAGCGCGGTGTAACCCCGAACGGCCTGCAGGAAGTAGGCCAGATAGAACGTCGAGCCCATGAGCACGAAGAACGTCACCGCAATGGCAGCCACCCCGGCGGAAAAGTGCCGGTTCTGGAACAAGCGGATATCGATCGTGGGATGCGTGCCGTGCGACTGGGCGTAGACGAACAGGCCGAGCAGCGTAGCGCCCAGCAGTACCAGGCCGAGAGAGTTCCATCGCAGCCACTCGTTGGCGTTGCCGCCCTGGATGATCCCGTACACCAGGGTCGTCAATGCGACGATCGACAGCAGCACACCGAAGGGGTCGAGCCGGCCCGGTTGTGCGTTCTTCGAGTTCGGCACGATCAGCGCGATGGCGAGCACGCCGGCGATGACGAATGGCACGTTCACCAGGAACACCGAGCCCCACCAGAAGTACTTGAGCAGCGCGCCACCCGCAATCGGGCCGATCGCAATGGCCATGCCCGAGGCGCCTGCCCATATGCCGATCGCCTTCGGACGCTCCCTTGGCTAGAAGACGTTCTGAATGATCGACGACGTCTGCGGCTGTACAGCGGCCGCGCCGATGCCCATCAGCGCGCGGAAGAAGATCAGCTCCGTAGCGCCGGTCGGGAGCGAGCACAGCGCCGAGGTAGTGCCGAACGCGACCATGCCGAACAGCAACACGCTCTTGCGACCGAGCCGGTCGCCCAGCGGTCCGCCGGTGATGAGCAACCCGGCGAACACCAGCGCGTAGCTGTCGACAGCCCACTGCATCTGGCTCTGTGAAGCGTCCAAGTCCTCCTGAACGGTCTTCAGCGCAACGTTGAGGATCGTATTGTCGAGGATGACGACAAGAAGCCAAATTACGAGCACGCCGAGGATGACCCATCGGCGCTTGTGGATGGTCGCCTCGTCCATGGCGTTCTCCCTTATTTTCGCTACGGCTGCGTATCGTTTCTCTAAACAAGACCTTCGAAGGCAGCTACCGACCACCGCTAAAACCACGCTTCCGGCTCCAGCGCAAAACGGCGGGCACGGACCGGATCGGGGGCTCGTCTGGATCCGGAGGCGAGGCGCCTAGTAGGTGAGCGCCCCCAGGCCGGCAAGGCGGTCTGACCACACCCAGCGCGCCGCCGACGCTGGCGCGCTCTCGGCCTCGGCGTTGGCTGGGGCAATTTCAGGATCCAGGACATACTCGTGACCGTCCTGCTCGAGTCGGCAGTGACAAGGATGACCAGCCGCAACACAGCAACGCTCGCCGTCAACGGCCGCATCAATGTCAGCAGCCGCACATTCCACGCCGGGCTTCACCAGCAGTCCGGCATCCGTCATGAGATGCTCAGGTCTTGTAGATGAGACCATCATGTCTCGAGTATGATGTGCTCATGTCTCGTGGTCAAGCAGTATCTGTCGACGCGGCACTCGTTGACGCGACGGCCGCGGCCATCACCCGGTGGGGGCTACCCGAGACCACGCTGGAACGCATCGCCGATGCAGCCGGCATGTCCCGGGCCACCATCTACCGGCGCGGCGTGTCCCGGGAGCAGCTCATCGAGGCCCTTACCGCCCGGGCGGCCGAGGAGTTCCGCCGCGCCCTGTGGCCCGCTCTGTCTGGCGCGGACAGCGCCGCGCAACGGCTGCGGTTAGCACTCGAGGCGGTCTGCGCGGTCGCCGACGATCACCTGGACCTACTGGCCGGCATGTTCCTTGCCCGTGGCGAGGTCTTCCACCAACCCGGTCCCGACGCCTTGGTCGTCGACGTCTTCGCCGAACCCTTCGAGCGGCTGCTACGCGACGGTGCCCTCGACGGCACCCTGCGCGATCTGCCCCCCACCATGACCGCCACAGCCTTGTTCAACACCGTTGGCTGGGGATACATCCACCTACGCGCCAGCCACCACTGGCAACCCGACGCCGCCCGCAACGCGATCCTCGACCTCGTTCTCCGCGGCCTACTCGCCGCCCCCTAGGGTTGCTGGCCGCGAGTTGACGGGCCGGGTCACGGTTCGATCCGATCTGACGATCCGGTTTGGCTATGGGCTAGTGGTGCCGTGAGTAGGCCAACCGGATGGAGCGTGCGTTGCCCGGGCAGCGCCGATCCGTCCTGGCCAAACCAGTAGGTGTCGTGGCGGGTTATGAACTCGACGCGCTGCTCGGCCGTCATCGGGTCATCGGCGCGCCCAGGGCGAACAGTAGCATCGGCGCCGCTTCCCCTTCGACCTTGCGGTACCGGTGGATGCAGCCCTCCGGGACGTGAGTAGTCGCCCGAGAGCGCTCGCCTCGATCCAGTCCCGTCACACACGCTCACGATGCCGGCGAGGATGAAGACCGAAGGTCGGCAGGAGCGTTCTCGGACGGGAACCTCGTGGTGATCTCACCGCCCTCGCCCAGGTAGACCGCGTCGGGGTAGGTCATCGCTTGATCTCATTAGGTATTGTGCAGACCGGCAACGCCTGCTCGGGATATCGCCGAGCAAGTTATATCCGCGCCCGGAAATCACCGTGAGGCTACGACTAGCTTGCGCGGGACTTTTCAAGGTCTGGGTAACTGATTTTCTTGGGGTCACTTGCGGGCTGCCAACTACGGCCATCCTGCCCCGGGCACGGCGACGTCCGCAGTCAATACTTGTCCTGTCCTCGGTTCGTCGAACATATTGGCGGGTCCACGCCAAACGGCTGCCATCATGAACAGCGTCGTCCGGTCGGGGCCGCCGAGCATGCAGGCGAAGCAGCCGCGGTCTATCTCTATCGCTTGCAGGACCTGGCCACCTTCACGCACGCGCACACAGCGCTGGTTGGGCACGTCGGCGTACCACACCGCGTCATCGGCGTCTGTGCAGATGCCGTCAGGCACGCCTTCTTCGAGATCTGCCCAGACTCTGTGGTTTGACAGTCCACCGTCCTCGGCGATGTCGAAGGCACTGAGTTGCCTTGCATACGACTCGGCGACGATCAGCGTCGAATTATCGGCGGTGACGGCCATGCCGTTGGGAAAGGCGAGGCCGCGCGCCGCGGGGCGGGCCATGCCCTCAGGCGTTACCAGCCCGATGCTTCCGAGCTTCGGCGCCTGGCCGCTCATGAGGTCGAAACCTGGATTGTTGAGGTAGATGTTGCCGCGGCCATCGACGACGATCTCATTCCAGCCGAACTCGGAGATACCGCTGAGTTCGGTGTGCACCTCGATCGACCCGTCGAACTCCCGGCGGAGTAGGCGTGCTCCAGAAATGATGAGGAGGCGGCCGTCGGGCAGCCAGTCGATGGAGAAGAACGGTGACGGTGCCGTGGCCACGAGCTCGCTGCTGCCCTGATCGTCGACCGCGATGATTTCGCTCGCACCCCAGTGAGCGAACCAGAGCCGACCGTCGTGCCATCGTGGAGACTCACCCACACTCAGACCGCTCCGCAACGTACGCAAGCGGTGTGACGAGGATTCCTTCGACGACATGGCAATCTCCCTTTCGCTGTGGCAGACGCGGCTGGCCGCCGGATTCATGGATCACGTCTGCGTGTTCGGGGTGGCGGGGTCGGTGCAGAAGACGTCCCAGTGGTGTCCGTCGGGGTCGCGAAAGCTTCGCCCGTACAGGAAGCCTTGGTCGTTCGGCTCGTATGCGGGCAGGGCACCCGCCGCGAAGGCGTTGTCGGTCAATTCGTCGACGCGTTGTCGGCTCTCGACTTGCAGTTGCAAGATCGCCTCGCTCATGGCGGCGGTATCGGGGATCGCCTTCCCGGTGATGGCTTTGAACCGCGACTGGTCTACGAGCAGCACATAGATGTCGTCGCTGATGACGAAGGCCTGCATGTTCTCATTCGCCAGCCTCGTATCAGCGGGAAAGCCCAATTCTGCGAAGAATCGGGTCGAGTCGGCGAGGTCTCTTACCGGGAGGTTGACAGCAATCTTGATGGACATCGGTTTCTCCGTTGTCATGGCCAGTGGCAGTTATTTGTTGAAGAATGCCTCGAGCAGCGGGGCGAGCGCCTTTGCCTTCACGTGGTGGGTCTGGCCCTCGACCACGCGGTGTGTCGCGATGGGAAGGATGTCGGTGAGCGCGCGCGTGCCGTGGTGGAACCACGCCGGGCTCTTCCCGCCGACGGTTACCAGCGTCGCGCTCCTCACGTCGTTCCAGCGGTCGGTGGGCAAGGGGTTTCCCGCCTGGTACGGGGCGAGGATCGTCATGTCGTTCGGCAACGTGTGCGCGACCTGCGTGAGCTTCCTCCAGACCGGCAACAGGCGCATCAACGCGATGCCAATCGCCGGTGCGCCCATGTGTCGCAGCATCAGGCGGACCGCGTCGTCGCGGTGGTCCGCAGCGACCAGCGCGGTGAGCTGCGCGGCGATGTCGGCGGGAATCGGCGGCCGGGTGTCATCGACGATGAAGGGCGGCTCGTACAGCGCCAGCTTCGTGATCCCGGCCCCCCGGCGCGTCGCCTCGAGCGCAAGCGCCGCGCCGGAGGAGATGCCCGATACGTAGGCGGATCCGCCGGCCTCGTCGATGAGTGCCCGCAGGTCCTCGATTTCGCGCTCGACGTGGTATGGCGCAGTGTCAGCGCTGTCGCCGCGGCCGCGTCGGTCATAGGTGAAAACGGTGAACCGCCGGGCCAGCAGCGCAGCGAGCGGGCTGCTCGGCCCGAGTCCTCGATAGCAGAACGCGCCGTCCACCAAGATCAACGGTGGTCCCTGACCGGCGCGCTCGAACGCGATGGCGGTCCCATCGTCCGACCTGACCGTCGCGATCGACGCGTCGAGCGGGTTGGCATTCATCCCTACTCGTTCAGGGGTCTCGCGTGCCAGCTCGGTCATGGTGTCTCCTTCGGAGGGCTCGCCAAGTTAGGTCTAGAACTGGACGGTACAGTACTCCACATAGAACTGCACTGTCCAGTACTGTAGAAGGATGAACATGACGAGCAGCGAACTTCCGGCCACCCCCCTAGCCGTCGACGATGAGCGCCGCTCGACGCGCAAGCACAAGGCGATCCTCGACGCGGCCGCCACGGTATTCATCCGCAACGGCTACCTGGGCACGAGCATGGACGAGATCGCCGCGCTCGCCGAGGTGTCCAAGCAGACCGTCTACAAGCACTTCGCCGACAAGGAGAGCCTCTTCACCGAGATCGTCACCAACACGGTCAACGAGGTCAGCGAGCCCGTCTACACCGAGGTGATCAATCTCCAAGACAGCGGCGACGTCCAAGCGGACCTGCGCGACCTGGCACGCCGACAGCTCGCAGGCGTGATGCAGCCACGACTGCTGCAGCTACGCCGGCTGGTCATCGCCGAAGCAGACCGCTTCCCAGAACTCGGCCGCACCTTCTACGAGCGAGGCCCGCAACGCACCATCACCGCCCTGGCGGTCACCTTCGAGCGCCTCGCCGATCGCGGCACCCTGCAGCTGGAAGACCCGCAACTCGCGGCCGCACACTTCAACTGGCTGATCATCTCCATCCCGCTCAATAAGGCGATGCTCTGCGGCGACACCGAGCGCCCAGCCCCGGCCGACCTCGATCGATACGCCGACGCCGGAGTGCGCGTCTTCCTCGCAGCCTACGGCCGACGCTGATCCAAAGAACACCGAGCACCCAGCCTCCGCCTTGCAACCGCGGCATCCAAGGACCCGGTGGCCGCCTCGAACTCATTGGGTGCGGGTAGCCGAGCGGCCTGTGCAGCCGGTGCCGTTGAACCACGCTATTTGGTCGACGATCTCACGGCGGGCGAGGCGGCACGCGTGGGGCTCGAGTAGTCGTAGTCGGGACTTGGCGAGAATTTCCGGGCCGACGTAGCGGCGCCCGGAAAGCCATCGTCCAGGAACCAGCGCCGCGGACACTTGGCGATCAGCGCCGACCTGCCCGGGCAAGACGGGACCCGCGTCGCATTCGGCGAGCTGGACTTGGTCCTCAGCAGCGAGCTGCTGGCGATCCTGTCTCAGCACTACCTGCGTGCACCAACGCAACAGCGCCGACAGCGGTGCTCGGACAGGGCACTCGTGCCGACCGCAGCGCCAGCCGTCGCCGGCGGCATCCACGTTGCCGCAGCGTTCGACTGATCCCGTGGGCCCAGCTGGAAGTGATCCGCGGCGGCCGGCATCTCCTCGTCCTCGAGAACCCGGCCGCGGTCGCGGCCTGAGTGCGTGACTTTGTCGTCACGAACACCACGCGTGCATGAACCTTGTCGCCCAGAACATGGAGTGCCGGCGGATTCGCAATGAGGATGTCAGTCCAGTTCGGGCAACCTTCGAGGAGGCGCTCATGACCGTGCAAGACACGCCGCTATCCGCCCCAGTACTCGGGCGCGACGGTTCGGCTGCCCCGACCAGTTTCGTGCTGCGGTCGCAAATGGCCGACCCGATCCCGATCGCCTTCGGGGTGTTCGCTTTCGCGCTGGTCGTGTACGGCGTTCGTTTCGTCGCAGTCGACACCTCGTCCATTCACGGTCCGACGTCGGACGCGCTGTACTACGCGATCCTCATCGCGGGCGTGGCGCAGCTGCTGGCCGGTGCGATGGGCATCGCCCGCGGGATCAGTTACCGCGGCTGGGTGACCTCGATCTTCGGCGTATGGCTCATCGGGTTCTACCTCCTGCTGACCCACCAGGATCAGGCCGCCGTGGCCGACACCCGGATCGTCGCTACCGGCCCGGACGGCAAACCGCTACCCGCGGCCGTCAGTACGGCGCTCAAGGCGGCCAACCTCACTGCCTGGCATGCCGAGGCGGTTGCGTGGTACGTCCTGGTACTGATCATTCCGGTGCTGATTCTGGCGATCCCCAGCTTCATCCGGCGCAACGTGCCGTTCATGATCGCGTTCGCGGCGATCATCGTCCTCCTTCTCCTGCTCGGCTTGGGGTTCCACGACGTGTACAACACGGTCACCGACGTGACGAGGGGCCGTGCCACGGCGCCGCACCTGCAGACCGCCGTCAATCTGCTTCGTACGTCGGCGTGGATGGCGTTCATCGCGGCGGCGTCGATCTTCTGGGTTTTCGGCAAGGAGGTCGTGCTCCCGGCCGACCCGGCGGAGAGGCACTGAGGTGACGAACCTCGCGTCCAATCTCGTCGACACGGCCGCGCGGGAGGGTCACCGACCGGCAGCTCGGCTAGACGACCTCGTGCTCAGCTACGCGGACTTCGACGACCGCTCCGCGCGCGTCGCGGGCTGGCTCAGCGGCCGGGGCGTGGGCGGGGGCGATCGAGTCGGCATCATGCTGCCGAACGTCATCGAGTTCGCGGTCTTGTACTACGGGGCACTTCGGACGGGTGCCGCGGTGGTGCCGATGAACCCGCTGCTCAAGTCGCGCGAGGTGCAGCATTACCTCGGCGACTCGGGATCCTCGCTCGTGTTCGCTTCGACCGGCGCTGTTGATGAGGCGTCGATCGGCGCAGCTCGGGCCGGCACGACGTGTGTTCGCGTTGACAGCGCGTTCATCGAGCAGATCGCGGCGTGCCCGGCATCGCGCGACGTCGTGCCACGCGACGACGACGACACCGCGGTGATCCTCTACACCTCCGGAACCACCGGAACGCCCAAGGGCGCGGAACTGACGCACGCGAACATGCGGACCAACGCCGCAGTCACGGCTCGGGCCCTGCTCGCGGTCAGCCCGGACGACGTCGTCATGGGTTGCCTTCCGCTGTTCCATTCCTTCGGGCAGACGTGTGGACTCAACGCCGCCGTGCTCGTTGGTGCCTGCGTCACGCTCATGCCGCGCTTCGACGCGGCCTCTGCGTTGAAGGTGATCGAGCGCGATCACGTCACGGTGTTCGAAGGCGTCCCGACGATGTACGCGGCGATGCTCAACGCCGGTGGTGGCGCCGCCGACACGTCATCGCTGCGGATCTGTGTCTCAGGAGGGGCCGCGCTGCCCGTGGAAGTGCTGCGCGGCTTCGCCGAAACGTTCGGCGCACCGATCCTGGAGGGGTATGGCCTGTCGGAGACCTCTCCGGTCGCCTCGTTCAACCGGGTCGGCAACGCCAAAGCGGGATCCATCGGCTATCCGATCGACGGCGTGGAGATGCGGGTCGTAGACGGCATGGGCGGCGACCTGCCGGCCGGCGAGATCGGTGAGATCGCCATCCGCGGGCACAACGTGATGAAGGGCTACTGGCAGCGCCCCGACGCGACCGCGGACGTGATCCGGGACGGCTGGTTCCACACCGGCGATCTGGGCACGAAGGACCGCGACGGTTTCTTCTACATCGTCGACCGGAAGAAGGACCTGATCATCCGCGGCGGCTTCAACGTCTATCCGCGGGAGATCGAGGAAGTGCTGTACGAGCACCCCGCGGTGCTGGAAGCCGCTGTCATAGGCCTGCCACACCCCACGCACGGCGAGGAAGTCGGCGCCGCCGTCGCGCTCCGTCCCGGTAGCGCGACGAGCTCCGACGAGCTGCGCGACTACGTGAAAGAGCGAATCGCGGCGTACAAGTATCCGCGACACGTCTGGCTCGTGGACACGCTGCCTAAGGGGCCGACCGGGAAGATTCTCAAGCGGGAGATCGTCGTGCCGGCCGGCGTCGGTTCGTGATCAGAAGCTCGGTGCTGCTGATTGCGGGCGATTCGCCGGCCGGTTCACCGGCGAGTCCCGGGAACATCCGGACGGCCGACAGCGCCGCGGCCAGTTCCGCCATCGCTGTCGGATTCGCCAGGTCGTGGCCGAGGCGCTCTTCGAGGCGGCGCATGCGGTAGCGAACCGTGTTCTCGTGGCAGTAAAGGGTGCGGGCGGAGTCCCTCGCAGAGCCGCCCGCACTCAGCCACGCAGCCGCCGTGTCGAGCAGCGTCGTTCGTTCGTCCTCCGGCAGACACAGCACGTTTCCGAGCACCCGGCGCACGACTCGACGGGTCGTGTCCATGCTGCCCATGGCAAGCTCGGCCAGGGGCGTGTCGTCGAGTTGCCGCACGTCGGCCCGCCCTTCAGGCATCGATTCCAGCGCCGCGCGCGCATAGCGCAGGGCACGTGGCGTGTCCTCTAGCCGGCCGTACCCCGGACTGATTCCCACTCGAGTCGTGGCGGCAGCCCGCAGGGCGGCGATCACTTCGTTCGGTGAGCGACGGCGCGCACACGACAGCACGCCGACCTCGAAGTCCGGCTGCATCCGCCACGCCGACGCGACATCGAGCACGTTCAGGCGGTCCTCGATTCCGGGCAGGCTCACTGAACCGATCGCTGCCGCTTCGGCGACGACGACGAGAAAGGAACCTCGATAGGGCATGTCCAGCAGTTGAGCGATTTCCCACGTCGTTCTGGAATCGCCTACCGGTCCGCGCAGCAGCGCGGCGACCAGAGCCGACCGCCGCCGATCGGCGCTCACCATCTGCCGGGCAACCGCGCCACGATAGGCCTCGGTCAGCGCGATTGAGTAGTCGTCCGCCAAGGCCCAGACGTCGCTCGCCGTATTGAGCAGCGCGTCCACCGACTCCCTGCTGGGCCGCGGGGACTCTGCCAGCAGCGACTCCCACACGAACGCGAAGCCGAGTCGGTAGGCACGCAATACCTCGGGCAGCGGCGCGCCGGCGTCGGCACGCAACTGTCCGGTGTGACGCGGGGCGGACAAGTCCTGCGACTCAGTCCCCGCCAGTTGGCCGAGGATATATGACAGGTTCTGTCCGACCGAGCGGCGAAGCTCGGCCCGACTGACGACCTCGCCGACACGGTAGAAGTCGATGTCGGACGTGATGCGCACGACAAGCTGCTCGGTCACGTCGTCGAGGCGGCACAGCAGCGCTGCTGCGGTCCGGGCGACAGCACGGTCAGAGATGCTGTGACTCATGGTGGTCCTTGCCCTTGGCAGGAAGGTTCGTGTGCGACGAGCGTAGGGCCGGGCAGGGCCACATCCGGTTAGTCACCAGCACAAAGTCAGGGCGCGCATCATTGGTCCCGGGAACATCATCTGCTCGCCCACCGTCACACCAGCTTCAGGCGATGTCAGGTGCGGGCCAAGGTGAATGCGCTGTTGATCAGTGCCAGGTGGGAGAACGCCTGCGGGAAGTTGCCGAGCAGGCGGCGTGCGCGGGGGTCGTATTCCTCGGCGAGCAGACCGACGTCGTTGCGCACGCCCAGCAGGCGGTCGAACAGTTCCGTTGCCTCATCGTGCCGGCCGTCAACAGCGAGGGCGTCGACCAGCCAGAACGAGCAGGGCAGGAAGGTGCCCTCGCCGGCCGGTAGCCCGTCAATCGGCTGCTCGGTGCGGTAGCGGAGCAGGAAGCCCTCAAACGACAGCTGCCTTTGGACAGCATGGAGCGTCGCGCGGACGCGAGGATCGTCTGGCGGAAGGAATCCGACCTGGGGTAGCAGCAGTAAGCTGGCGTCCAGCTGCGAGCTGCCGTACGACTGGGTGAACGATCCGAGCCGGTCGCTCCAGGCCTCGCGGCAGACCTGCGCATGGATCTCGTCGCGAATCGCGCGCCACCGCTCGACGGGCCCGTCGCGACCAAACTCCTCGCAAAGCCTGATGCCGCGATCGAACGCCACCCAGGCCATCACCTTCGAGTGGGTGAAGTGCCGCCGCGTGCCGCGCACCTCCCAGATGCCTTCATCGGGTTCGCGCCAGCGGTGTTCGAGCAGCTCCAGGACGTGCCGGCCAAGCTCCCAGGCGGGCAGCGAAGCACCCACGTCGTGGGTTCGCGACTGGTACATCGCGTCGGTCACCTCGCCGTAGACATCGAGCTGTTCCTGCTCGGCGGCGGCGTTACCGACGCGTACCGGCCGCGACTCCGCAAAGCCGGGCAGCCAGGGCGGCATCCACTCCGGCAGCCTCCGTTCGCCTGCGACCCCATACATGATCTGGACGTTTTCCGGGTCTCCGGCGACCGCCCGCAGCAGCCAGTCACGCCACTGGCTGGCCTCCTCGCGGTAGCCGGCGTCCAGGAGCGTCAGCAGGGTCAGGGTGGCGTCCCGCAACCAGCAGTACCGGTAGTCCCAGTTGCGCTCGCCGCCGGGCCACTCCGGT
>JBKPQY010000296.1:0-15781 GCA_046734315.1 Actinomycetota bacterium
CCCCACCACCGGCACCGGCGCCGGCACCGGCGAACCCACCCGCACCCCCACCACCACCAGCGGCAGCGGCCGCAGCACCCGCTGGGCAGCGGAACCGAAGCCACACCTTGACGCAGTGAGGCTGGCCAACGACATTGCCACGGCGGCCGTGGCCCCGAACCTCCGCGCACACATCGACGCGGCGTCGATCGACTTCCTCGACAGTGACGGCGCATGTTCATTGGACTTCGCCGGTGAGCGCGTCGCCGGGCTGCGGATCGTGACCGGCCACGGCACCGAGCTGGCCGTCGCACTGCAGGTCGGCCCCATCGACGGCGTAGGGGGCCACCTGGAGCGTCTCGGCCGGCAAGAGGAGATCCCCGCTGCCGAGTCGGTGCCGATCCGATACGTCGCGAGGCTGTTTCAGCGACAGTCGGCGGAGGAGGCCAGCCTCGCGCTGCACTATCTGCTCGCGGCGGCAAGCGCCGACGCCGACCGAGCCGCCGCGTCGGCCGCAGAGTCTTCGGCCGTTCGGCCCAACCAGTCGACCGAGCTGGACACGCTGCCGACCGGGCGCGATCAGGTGACGAACAGCCCGGGCAACCTCGCCCTGCTCGCGGCCATCAAGGACCGCTACGAGACCGCGCGGGGATTTCGTACCCGGCGCGCACTGCGACGGTCGGCCCGCGAGGCGGTTCGCCGGCTCGATCCGACGACGATGCAGGACCTCCGGCCGGATCTCGCGCGCTTCGTCAAGCGGATGCTCGCCCACACCGGGCGACTGCGCACCATCGATGATGATCTCGGCAAGGTGCGTGCCGCCGTCGCGCAACACCGCTATCCTTCCCGGGTCCCGTCGCTGCGGCGGTATCTCCGCAAACGCCTTGTCTCCTACGGCACCCAGGGGCCTCGCCGGGCTCGGGCTGGCGTTCTACTTCCACAAGCTCTACCTGGACACCGTCGCACCGTTCCTCCACTTCGCCGTCTCGTGGACGCCGTCGCAGATCACCTTCGCGATCATCGGGGTGGCACTGGGCTTCGCCGCCGGGTTGGCGCGCGCATTCGCCGACCACCGGACGTACAGCGCCGCCGAGGCGGCTGACCTGCGGCGCCGTGCCGCCGAGGAGCGCCGCGCCGCCGCCGCGCCGGCGACCCCACGGGTGCTTTCGGCAGTCAGGCCGCAGAGACCCTGGCCACCGTCATCGCAGACGTCAACCGCCAACTCGACGGTGCAGCCCGCGCCGAAGCTGGCGCCGGCGAATTACTGGCACAGCTTCAATCGAGGATTCAATCAGGCGAGCTCACCGGGCAGCAGATGACAGCCGCCTCGCCCGCCGCTGCACACCACCCCGAGGTGCCGCGCACCGGGCACCCTCAACCCGCCCGCCTGAGGCAACCGTCCCCGTGGGCGTATGCCGATCGCAAGATCCCCGGCAGGACGCCCGAATACCGCGTGTATTTCACGAAGAACTTCATGCCGACCGCGACCAAGGTCGTCACCTCGCTGGCGCTGAGCGGATTTGGGGCAAACCAATGGGCAAATGCCTTCGTGGTGGCGCTCGGTAACGCGACGCGCTTCGCGTTGGACCCGTTGACTCGCATGGGGATGGACTACTTCCGGCAGATCAACACCACCGAACGCCGGCGGCACGAACGAGCCAGAGCGGACCGGCATCGGCGTGGCCGAGAGGCGGCAGCGGCCAAAACGGCGACAGCGCTCTTCCTCGACGTGCCGGCCGTGCGGGCCTCGTTGGCCTGGGCGGACGCGGTGCACCGGCTCGTTGCGGCGCTCGAGGTCGTGGCCGACCCGGTGCACGGGTCCAGCTCACAACCCGGCACCGCCGCACCGGCGCTCGAGCGCGTCGAGCGCGTCGAGCGCGTACCTCCCCCGGCAGCTCCGCTGCACGACGTGCTCCGGGTCGCCGACACGTTCCAGGCGCTACTCGTCAGCTCTCCCGCCGAGCTGGTCGCGGGTCTCGTACCCCGCGTCCCAGCGCTGTGGATCAACGGGCCAGCCGGAGTGACGCAGATCGGAACCGCGCTCCTCGCCATCGCGATGACCGTGCCTTGGGACGCCGTCGGCTTCCAGAAGTTCTACGCAGCGATGGAAAGCGCTCATACGCAGTACGTACTCGACCTGGAGCAGGAACGTTGCGGCGTCACGGTCGCCTTCACGCACTCGTCCAGCATGCGGCTGGAGCAACGGATCGCAGCGGCCCTGGGCGTGCTACCCGCCGAGGCGCTGGGCCGCGTCGAGGTCCAGCGAGCGGAGATCATGCGGCTGCTCGGTCAGCGACCGCACCTGCCCTCCCCGGACTCGATCGGGCCGGTGATCGCGACGTACGCACCATCGCGTCCAGCCCAATCGCTGCGCCCGCCGTTCCGGGACCAGCTCTGGCGGGACCTGCCCAGCGGTGTCGCACAAGCGGCGCTGGGAGTTGCCATTGCGGCCCTATGGCCGGGACTCAACCCTGTGGTCGCGCACGAGCAGGGAATCACAGCAGCCACGCCGAACGGCGTATCCGGGATCGTGCAATGGCTGGTCAACGGAGTGCCGATGACCGACGAGGTTACCGGCTACAACGCCCAGCTCCTCTATGAGCGGCTCGTCGAGATTCAGACGGTCCACGAGGCCGCACAAGCACACCTGCGCGCTCTGGCACCCGCACTCGACGCGGTGGCCGCCGCGATCGTGGCGCATCGCGGCGGCGCCTCTGCGACCGTGATCAGCCAGATCCGGGATTTGCTGACACCTCGCGGTCCCGACCCCGCGTGACGACCGAGCGACCCTTCAGCACGTGCGGTGGCTACATACCGCAGCTCTACTCACTGGTCGGTTTGGACTCCTCGGACCCCGGCTTCTCCGCCGGCGGCACCGGCGCCTGCTCGATCGCCTCGGTCTTGTGCGCCTCGCGCGCCGCGTCGTCGTCGCCCATGCCCTTCATCTCGGTCTTGAAGATACGCAGGGACTTGCCCACCGACCGGGCCATGTCGGGCAGCTGCTTCCACCCGAAGAACAACACAGCGGCAATGATCAGCAGCGGAATCAAGTGTCCCGGCGAGAAGATTTCCATGACCGGCTTCCTTCGGCGGGGGCCAGAGTACGGCTACGAGAGTACGCCAGCCGGAGCGGCATAAGGCCGCAGTGCCGCCGCGAGATCGCTGTTCACCCGTGCGTTGACCAGCGTTCCCTCGGGTCGATGGTCGCTCGAGAGCATCTCGCCGGCCTGATGAATGCGGGCTACCAGGTCGCCCCGTGCGTACGGAATCAGCGCGGTGACCTCGACGTCCGGGCGCGGCAGTCGCTCGTCGATGACCGCCTGGAGCTTGTCGATGCCGGCGCCCGTGCGTGCGGAGACAAGCAGCGCATCGGATGCAAGCCGGCGCAGGCGGGCGAGCATGTCCGGATGGGCGGCGTCGATCTTGTTGAACACGAGCTGTTCGGGCACGTCAAGGGCGCCGATCTGGGCGAATACCTCGCGAACCGCCCGGATTTGCGCTTCCGGATCGGGGTCAGCGGCGTCCACGACGTGCAGAATCAGGTCGGCTTCGGCGACCTCCTCCAACGTCGAGCGGAATGCCTCGACGAGCTGGTGCGGAAGGTGCCGGACGAACCCCACCGTGTCGGTCAGCGTGTAGACACGCGCATCGGCGGTTTCGCAGCGCCGAACGGTCGGGTCCAATGTGGCGAACAACGCGTTCTCGACGAGCACGCCGGCTCCGGTGAGCCGGTTGAGCAGCGACGACTTGCCGGCGTTCGTATAGCCGGCGATCACCACGGCAGGGATGCGTCGCTCGACGCGCTGCGCCCGCTTGGCGTCGCGGGACGTCCTCATGCGGCTGATCTGGTTGCGTAGCTTGGCCATTCGGGCGGTGATCCGCCGGCGGTCGATCTCGAGCTTCGTCTCGCCGGGGCCGCGGCCGCCGATGCCGAGCCCGCCTGCGGCACGCCCGCCCACCTGCCGGGACAGCGACTCGCCCCAACCCCGCAGCCGTGGCAGCAGGTACTGCATCTGGGCGAGCTCGACCTGAGCCTTTCCCTCCTTGGACCGGGCATGCTGCGCGAAGATGTCGAGGATCAGCGCGGTGCGGTCGACGACCTTGACCTTGACGACATCCTCGAGCTGGCGCAGCTGTCCGGGAGTCAGTTCGCCGTCGCAGATCACCGTGTCGGCGCCGTGGGCGGTGACGATATCGCGCACCTGCTTGGCCTTGCCGGAGCCGATATAGGTGGCCGGGTCGGGGCGGTCACGGCGCTGAATGAGCCCTTCGAGGACGTTCGAACCCGCCGTCTCGGCCAGTCGGGCCAGCTCGTGGAGCGAGTTCTCCGCCTCGACGAGCGTGCCGGTGGTCCACACGCCGACAAGGACCACCCGTTCCAGGCGGAGCTGCCGGTATTCGACCTCGCTGATGTCGGCGAGTTCGGTGGAGAGGCCGGCAACCCGGCGCAGTGCATTGCGATCTTCGAGGTCGAAGTCGTCCGGTGCGAAATCAGTCATCGTCCATCCATCGTGACACGGGCGCGGACGCGGCTGCGAGCGATTACCGCTGCGCCCGGTTCAGCCAATCGGTGCTGAGCTCGACCTCTGCCACCAGAACCGCGGGGCCGCGAAGGTGCATCGCGCCGTCCGGCTGCCACGTGACCTGGCAACTGCCGCCGGGCACGTCCACCGTCCAGGTGCTGCCGTCCGGGCCAGCCTCGTCCGCCGCGGCAACCACAGCACAGATGCCGGTGCCGCACGAGCGCGTCTCCCCCACGCCCCGCTCGTGCACCCGCATCCGCAGGCGCCGTGGCGCATCGCGGACGACGAATTCGACGTTCTGGCCGCCTGGCCGGCTCGGCTCGACACGGGGCGGCCGGCTCAGGTCCAGCGCGTCCAGCTCAGCGCCGGTGGCCACCGGCACCACGACGTGCGGATTGGGCAGTCGGACGGCGATGCCCGGCACGCGCCGGATGGATGGGGCGGCGGTGGCGACCGGCTGGTCGGCAAGGATCAGCGGCGATCCCATGTCCACGATGACGTCACCCTCGTCCGTGAGCCAGGTGCGCTTGACCCCGCCCCGTGTCGCCACCGCCGCACTACCAACAACGACCCCGACGCTCTGGAGATACCGGACGAAGACCCGCACCCCGTTCCCGCACATTTCGGCCACTGAGCCGTCCGCGTTTCGGTAGTCCATGAAGTACGCCGCGTCCTGCGCCATCGTGGCTCCGGCCGGATCGTTCTCGCAGCGGACGGCGCGCAGTACACCGTCGGCGCCGATGCCCGAGTGCCGGTCGCACAGCGCGCGGGTCAACTGCGGGGTGAGCTCCAGCACGCCGTCGAAATCGGGAACGATCACGAAATCGTTCTCGGTGCCGTGCCCCTTGACGACGCGCAGCCGGTCCACGCACTCAGCGTAATGCCGCGAGCAGCCGGTCCAGGATGTCCGGCGCGGCCGCGTCGAACCAGCGGATTCGCGGGTCGCGGCGAAACCACGACCGCTGCCGCCGCACGAAGCGCCGCGTGGCGCGCACCGTCACGGCAATCGCGTCGTTGAGATCACCCACCAACCGGCCCGCGTCGTCCAGGCAGCCGAGCAGCTGCGCGTAGCCCAGTGCCTTGCCCGCTGTAGGACTGTCGCGCAGCCCGGCGGGCAGCAGCCCGCGCACCTCGTCGAGCCAGCCGGCGGCGATCATCCGATTCACGCGATGCTCGACGCGCCGGTCGAGATCGTCACGGTCCAGGCCCAGCTGCACGCACTCGTACACCGATTCGAAGCCGGGCATCGTCGCGATGAACGGCCGGCCGGTCAATTCGATGACCTCAAGCGCCCGCACGATGCGCCTGCCGTTCGTCGGCAGGATCGTCGCCGCCGCCGTCGCGTCCAGCGTGGCCAGCCGCGCGTGCAGCGCCGTGGCGCCGACATGCTCCAGCTCGGCGTAGAGACGGGCCCGGATGTCCGGCGATTCACCCGGGAACTCCAGCCGGTCGAGAGCACCCCGCAGGTACAGCCCTGAACCGCCGACGAGAATCGGCACCCGCTGCCGCGCGTGGATCTTCGCGATGGCGGCCCGGGCCAGGTGCTGATATTCAGCAACCGCGGCGGACTTGCTGATCGGCCACACATCCAACAGGTGATGCGGCACGCCGTGGCGGGCGTCGAGCGGCAGCTTGGCCGTGCCGATGTCCATGCCGACGTAGAGCTGCATCGAGTCGGCGTTCACGATCTCGCCGTCAAGCCGCTCGGCGAGGGCCACCGCGAGATCGGATTTGCCCGTCGCAGTCGGGCCGACCACCGCGACGACCTCAGGCATCCACGGTCCACTCCGCGGCGAAGTAGCCGACGCCGTACGGTGCCCCGGCGTAGAGGAGCTCGGCGTCGTAGCTGCCGCCGGCCAGCAGGGCACCCGCGGCCCGCCACGCGGGAACGCCCGCGGCGAGCAGCTCCGCACCGAGCGCCTCGTCCAGGTCGGCGAGCGCCTCGCCGTCACCGTCGCGCAGCGCCGCCGCCACCCCCGCGTCGAACGGCTCAGCGCGCGGATCGAGGTAGCCGGGAGCAGTCGTCGAGCGCCGTGCGCTGCCGTCGCCCATCACGACCAGGACAAGGGGCGCTGACTCGGCAAGCGCGAGCAGCGCTACGGCAGCCCGGCTGGCCGCGAAGTCGGGGCCGACGGAGAAACCCACCGCGCCCGTGTTCGGCCCGAGCGCTTGGCCCACCAGCCACGCGCCCACGGTTAGCGACAGCGGCAATTCCACCGCTCCCCCGCAGCCTGGCGAGCCGAGGTGTACCTCGAGGGACACGCCATAACCGGACAGGCTGCCGCTGGCGACAGGCGAGTGGATAGCGGACGTATCGGACGGGCCCAATACCGCCAGCCGCCGGCTGCCGTCGCCATAGACCCGGAGCAGCGCAGCGCGGCACGCCCGGCGCAGCGGCTCCAGTTCGCCGGCCGCGCCGCTCGCTACCGCGGGCACGAGCACCGGCGGATTGGGGAGGAACGCCGCGCCAAGGATCACGTGGGCACAGTAGCCGTCCCTTCACCTCCACCGATCGTGTCTAATGCAGTGTCATGAGCTCGGAGTGGGGACGCATCGACGCGGACGGCACGGTATACGTGCGCACGTCCGACGGCGAACGCGTCGTCGGATCGTGGCAGGCCGGGGACGCCGAAGCCGGTCTCGCCTACTACGTGCGCCGGTACGAGGACCTCGAAACCGAGGTGACCCTGCTGGAGCAGCGCCTCGAGTCCGGCGCCGGTGATCCGGCCGCTACCCGAACCCACGCCGTCGAGCTGCACGAGCAGCTGCCGACGGCCTCCGCCGTGGGAGATCTGGCTGCGCTCGACGCACGTCTCGTCGCGCTGATCGACGCGGCGGCCGAGCGCGCCGACGCCAACGCCGCCGCTCGCGCACAGGCCCGCGCCGACGCCGTGGCAGCCAAGGAGCAACTTGTCGGCGAGGCCGAGCAGATTTCCGAGTCGGCAACATCGTGGAAGGCGTCGGGCGACCGGCTGCGCGCAATCGTCGACGAGTGGAAGCAGATCAAGGGCGTCGACCGGAGGACGGACGATGCCCTCTGGAAGCGGTTCGCCGCTGCCAGGGACGCCTTCAGCAAACGCCGCGGCCAGCACTTCGCGCAGCTCGACGCCGAGCGCGGAGCCGCCCGGCAGGCCAAAGAGAAGCTGATCGAGCGTGCTGAGGAGCTCGGCAAGTCGTCGGACTGGAAGGAAACCGCCGCCGCCATGCGCGACCTGATGACCGAGTGGAAGGCGGCAGGGCGCGCCGGGCGCGACGTCGAGGAACAACTCTGGGCGCGCTTCCGGGCCGCACAGGACGCCTTCTTCGCGCGCCGTTCGGCGACGTTCGCCGAACGCGACGCCGAGCAGGTCGAGAACCAGCGCCGGAAAGACGCGATCATCGCCGAAGCGGAAGCGCTCGACGTGCACGATCCCAAGGCGGCGCAGGCCGCGCTGCGCGTGCTGCAGAGCCGCTACGACGACGTCGGCCACGTGCCGCGTGAAGCGATCCGCCACAATGACGAGCGCATGCGCGCTGCCGAGCAGCGGGTACGCGACGCGGTCGACGCGCAATGGCAGCGCGGCAGCGCCGAGTCGAACCCGTTCCTCTCCGAACTGCGGGCGCGCCTCGGTGAGGCGGAGGCGAAGCTCGAGCGCGCCAGGGCTTCCGGCGACGCGGCGCGCATCGCCCGGGCCGAGGCCGAGGTCGCGCAGCGGCGCGCGCTCATCCCGGAGTGAGCGGCTGAGGGCCGTCAGGCCGCCAAGACATCGCATCGCGCATCCCGCACCACACGTATCCTCGACGGGTCATGCCCACCTACTCGATCCGCACCTACGGGTGCCAGATGAACGTCCACGACTCCGAGCGGCTGGCCGGCCTGCTCGAGGAGGCGGGCTACGTGCGCGCGTCCTCGGACAGCGGCGACGACGTCGACCTCGTGGTGTTCAACACCTGCGCAGTGCGCGAGAACGCCGACAACCGGCTCTACGGCAACCTCGGCCACCTGTACCCGGTGAAGCGGCGACGTCCCGGCATGCAGATCGCGGTTGGTGGCTGCCTGGCGCAGAAGGACCGTGGGACGATCGTCGAACGCGCCCCGTGGGTCGACGTGGTCTTCGGAACCCACAACCTGGCTGCACTTCCGGTCCTACTCGAACGCGCCAGGCACAATGCCGAGGCCCAGATCGAGATCGTCGAGACGCTGCAGAACTTCCCGTCCGACCTCCCATCGCGCAGAGATTCCCCTTACAGCGCCTGGGTTTCCGTATCGGTCGGGTGTGACAACACCTGCACGTTCTGCATCGTGCCGGCGTTGCGTGGGCGCGAGACCGACCGCCGCCCGGGCGACGTGCTCGCAGAGGTCCGGGCGCTGGTGGAGTCGGGGGTCGTTGAGGTCACGCTGCTGGGCCAGAACGTCAACTCCTACGGCCGCTCGTTCGGCGACCGGCTCGCGTTCGGCAAGCTGCTGCGCGCCTGCGGTGCGATCGACGGCCTGGAGCGGGTGCGTTTCACGAGCCCGCATCCGCGCGACTTCACCGACGACGTGATCGCGGCCATGGCGGAGACGCGGAATGTCATGCCGCAGCTGCACATGCCGCTCCAGTCGGGATCGGATGCCGTGCTGCGCGCGATGCGACGTTCGTACCGGCAGGCGCGCTACCTCGACATCATCGGCCGCGTCCGCTCCGCGATGCCGGATGCGGCGATCACCACGGACATCATCGTGGGCTTCCCGGGCGAGACCGACGCCGACTTCGAGGAGACGCTTTTCGTAGTGCGAGAGGCCCGGTTCGCCGGTGCGTTCACGTTCCAGTATTCGAGGCGCCCCGGCACTCCCGCCGCCACGATGCCCGACCAGGTGCCGAAGGCCGTCGTGCAAGAGCGCTACGACCGACTGATCGCGCTACAGGAGGAGATCTCCTGGGCCGGCAACAAGGAGCTCGTCGGCCGGCCGGTAGAGGTCCTTGTCAGCACCGGTGAGGGCCGCAAGGACGAGGCGACCGGCAGGGTGTCCGGGCGAGCCCGCGACGGCCGGCTGGTGCACGTGTCCGGCGCGGCGGATCCTGGCGACATCGTGGAGACCGTCGTCACCTACGCGGCGCCGCATCACCTCGTGGCCGATGCGGGCATCATGTCGCACCGGCGCTGGCGCGGCACGGACGCGCCGGCGCACCAGCCAGCGCGGCAGCTACTGACAATCGGCTCCCGCCCGAACGCCAGCTAGCGAAAGGCGCACCCCCGGACGAGCCTGCGGAAAGCCCACTGGTAACGCAACCACCGGGCGATGAGCGCTCGCGCGAAGAGCCCCGCCGCGACGCGGCCGCGCCGAAGGCGCGTGCGGAGCCGGGATGCACCCGAGCGAAGCGAGCGGTGCAGACGCGGATCCGCCCAGGCGGGATGAGTCAGTGCGCGACCTCGGTGGTGCGCGTCTCACGCACTACCGTGACTCGGATCTGTCCCGGGTAAGTCAGCTCGTCCTCGATCTGCTTGGCGATCTCGCGAGCGATGACCTGCGCGGCCAGATCGTCGACCTCGGCGGGCTGCACCATCACGCGCACCTCCCGCCCGGACTGCATCGCGAACACCTTCTCGACGCCGGCCTTGCCGCCCGCGATCTCCTCGATACGGGCCAGGCGCTTGACGTAGGTCTCGAGTGACTCGCGGCGCGCGCCCGGCCGGGCCGCCGAGCATGTGTCCGAGGCCTGGGTGAGCACCGCCTCGATGGTCCTTGGTTGCACCTCGTTGTGATGTGCCTCGACGGCGTGCGCGACCGCTTCGCTCTCGCCGTACTTGCGCAGCAGGTCGGCTCCGATGATCGCGTGGCTGCCCTCGACCTCGTGGGTGAGCGCCTTGCCGATGTCATGCAGGAATGCGCAGCGCTTGATCAACGCTGGCTCGATGCCCAACTCGGCGGCCATGACCCCGGCGATATGCGCGGTCTCGAGCAGATGGCCGAGGACGTTCTGTCCGTAGCTGGTCCGATACCTCAGCCGACCCAACGTCGGTAGCAACCGCTCGTCCAGGTCGGAGATGCCGACTTCGGCAAGCGCGTCGCGGGCCGCCCGCAGGCACAACTCGTCAACCTCCGCCTTGCTGCCCTCGTACACCTCCTCGATCCGGTGCGGGTGGATGCGTCCATCGAGGATCAGCTTCTCGAGAGTGAGCCGACCGACCTCGCGGCGCACCGGGTCGAAGCACGACAGGAGCACCGCCTCCGGCGTGTCGTCGATGATCACGTTGACGCCCGTGACCGCCTCGAACGCGCGGATGTTGCGGCCCTCGCGTCCGATGATGCGACCCTTCATCTCGTCGCCCGGCAGGTGCAGGACGCTGACCACCGTCTCGGCGGTCTGGTCACTGGCGACGCGCTGGACGGCTTCGACGACGATCGAGCGGGCCCGGGCGGTGCCCTCGGCGCGGGCCTCGCTCTCGATGCTGCGCACGAGCGCGGCGGCGTCCCGCCGAGCGCCGGCTTCGACCGCGCTGAGCAGCTCGGCCTTCGCCTCCTCCGCGCTAAGGCCGGCCACCCGCTCCATTTCGTGAATGCGGTCGGCCTCGCGCTGATCGAGCGCGGCCTCCCGCGCGGTGAGCCGCTCCTCCAGCGCCGCCAGCTCCCGCTCACGCTCGCTGAACTGGCGTACCGCGCGCTCGAATTCGGCCTCCTCTGCCTCCAGCCGTGTCGACTGTGCATCAAGACGTTGCTGCGTCTCCTCCAGGATCCGCGACTGCGCGGCCAGCGCGTGCTCGGCTTGGCGCAGCTCAGCGGTGAGCCGGCCGACCTCGGCTTCCGCAGAACGACGCGCCTGCGCAATCAGCTCATCGGCGTCTGCCGCGGCCTTGTTGCGAATGCCTTGGGCCGCAGCGGCCACGCCCGCGGCGTCGGACTCGGCGGCTCGCCGCAGTGCCTCGATCTCCGCCTGCGCGGCTCGCCGCTGCGCCTCGGCCTCGTGCTGGGCCAGCTGCCGAATCGAGGATGCCTCCGCCTCGGCCACTCTGCGGGCCGACTCGGCGTAGGCCGTCGTCTCCTCGAGCATCGCCTCACGGTCGGCCGCCTCGGCGCGCTCCCCACGGACGGAGCCGCGGCGACGGTAGGAATCGACGAAAAACAGCCCGACGATGAAAACCGCACCGATTGCCGCGTACAGAACCCCTTGCATCTCGCCTCCTGTGCCGTGGCCGTCGGGCATCAGGAGTGCACTGGCATCTCGCTCTCGGTCAGCCACGGCGCATCTTGCGCCGACCCCCGAGACCGCCAGATGAACAAATCACGGCGGATAGGTCACCGAGGCTGCAATCATTCCTTCCTGTCGAGGCTGCGATCGGGATCTATGTACGACTCATCTGTGACGAGCCCGTGCGTTCTCCTGATAGCCCGAGGTTAAGAATCCCGACCCCGGCTGGTCAAGTAAGACGCGCCCGAATGTTTACCGATACGCAACATCCGGTCACTCTCCGGCGACGTCGTCCGCCAGGTGCTGGGGAAGTTCGCCACCCATGACGTCCCGCACCACGTCGACGGCGAGCGCGAGCGAATACCCGCGGCGGCCCAGCATGCCGACCAAGCGCCGGCTGCGTGTCTCCGGCGGCAGCGCGCGCAGCGCCGGCAGCTTGCGCGCCGCGAGCCGCCGCGCGGCCTCACGCTCGCTATCCGGGTCGATCAGCTCGAGCGCCGTCTCGACGGCGGAATCGGGCAATCCGCGCTGTCGCAGCTTTACGGCCACCGCACGGGCGGCCAGCCCACGCTCGCGGTGCTGGAGGAGTGCGACATTCTGTGCGAGCGCGTCGTCATCGATCAGCCCGACCTCGGCGAAGCGGTCCAGCACCGTGCCGGCCGCTTCGTCGGGGACGCCGCGCCGGCGCAGCGCCTGCGCCAATTCAGCCCTGGTACGTGCCCGCTGCGTGAGCAGGCGCAGGCATATCGCCCGGGCGACCGACTCGGGATCACCCGGTGCGTCCTGCTCGTCGCTCGTCATACCGGTCTAGAAATCCACCGGGGCAGGTAGCGCGTCGACCGGGGTCGTCTCGCTGTCGACGCGCGCTCCGACGCCCAGCTTCTCCTTGATTCTCTTTTCGATCTCGTCAGCGAGATCGGGGTTGTCGCGCAGGAAGGAGCGCACGTTCTCTTTGCCCTGGCCGAGCTGGTCGGACTCGTAGGTGTACCAGGCCCCGGACTTCTTGATCAGCCCTTGCTCGACGCCCACGTCGATGAGCGAACCCTCACGGCTGATGCCGTGCCCGTACACGATGTCGAATTCGGCCTGCTTGAACGGCGGGGCCACCTTGTTCTTGACGACCTTCACCCGGGTGCGGTTGCCCACGGCGTCGCCGCCGTCCTTGAGCGTCTCGATGCGCCGTACGTCCAGCCGGACCGACGCATAGAACTTCAGCGCCTTGCCACCAGACGTCGTCTCCGGGGAGCCGAACATGACACCGACCTTCTCCCGGAGCTGGTTGATGAAGATCGCCGTGGTGCCGGCGTTGTTGAGCGCGCCGGTGATCTTGCGTAGTGCCTGGCTCATCAGCCGGGCCTGGAGGCCGACGTGGCTGTCACCCATCTCACCCTCGATCTCGGCGCGCGGCACGAGCGCCGCGACCGAGTCGATGACGATGACGTCCAGCGCCCCGGAACGGATGAGCATGTCGGCGATCTCGAGCGCCTGCTCACCCGTGTCGGGCTGACTGACCAGCAACCCGTCGGTGTCGACGCCCAGGGCGCGGGCATAGTCGGGGTCGAGGGCGTGCTCGGCGTCGATGAACGCGGCAACGCCGCCGGCAGCCTGAGCATTCGCCACCGCATGCAGCGCCACCGTGGTTTTGCCGGAACTCTCCGGTCCGTATATCTCGACGATTCGTCCGCGTGGCAGGCCGCCGATGCCGAGTGCGACATCGAGCGCGATCGACCCGGTGGGGATCACCTCGATCGGCGCCGCAGCCCGCTCGCCGAGACGCATGACCGATCCCTTGCCGAACTGCTTGTCGATCTGGGTCAGGGCGACGTCGAGCGCCTTGTCACGGTCGAACCCTGCTGCCATCAGGCCACCTCATTCACTAGTTCGCGAGTTGTCAGCCGAGACGCTAGAGCCCGGCGCCGACAATTTCGCCGTGCTGGGCGAAGCTGTGGACGGCGTTCCGGCAATCCACAGCCTAGGCGAACACTCGTTCGAGGCATGCGCACGACACGCCGAGCAGCCGCGATAAGAGCGATGGCGCTCGCCCCGGGCAGGCGGTAGGCGACCACCAAGGAACCACCAGGCGATGAGCGCTCGCGCGAAGAGCTCGCCGGCCGCGACGCGGCCCGAGCGAAGCGAGGGGCGGTGCTCGGTATCCGCCCCTGCGGGGCGGTGCCGAGCTCCGCCCCCGGCGGATCAGCGAAGGTGGGCCGGCATGTCGAACTCGTCGCACACCGCGCGCCAAATGTCCTTCGTCTCGACGCCTGCCGCGATGGCCTCGTCAACAGTCGCGCCCAGTGCCGGCAGCCGATAGTCGGCCGCGAGGCTGCGGGCGTAGGTGGCGCCGAAGCGCTCCTCCATCCGGTTCCAGAAGTCGGTCAGGCGCATATCCATCACTGTAGGAGTGGCCCGCGCGGCGGCGGCGGCGCAGTTGGCACCATCGCCCGCGTGACCGATCTGTGGTACGCATTGCCAGTCCTCGCCGGGGCGAAGATCCGCCTCGAACCGCTCGCGCTCGAGCACGCCGAGGGCTACCTCGCCGCGTCCGAGCAGGACAGCGACGAGGTGTTCCGTTGGATGGCCGTCTGGCCGCCGAAGTCCGTCGAGCACGCGCGTGACCAGATCCTGGCCGCTCTCGCCGCCCGCGCTCGCGGAGAGCGGTTCGCGTATGCACAGATCGACGCTGGCACGGGCGAGTTCGCCGGCACGACGTCCTACTACGACGTCGACCCGGCGTTACGCACGATCTCGATCGGACATACCTGGTTGGGACGCCGGTGGTGGCGCACCGGCCACAACACCGACTCGAAGCTGCTCATGATGGGCCACGCTTTCGACACCCTGGGCGCTGCCCGGGTCGTGTGGCACACCGACATCTACAACGAACGCTCCCAGGCCGCCATCACAAGGCTCGGTGCCACCAGGGAGGGCGTGCTGCGCAAGCACCGCATCCGCAAGGACGGTAGCTGGCGCGACTCGGTGCAGTACGCGATGACCGACGACGACTGGCCTGCTGCGAAGGCCCGGCTGACCGAGCTGCTCAAGCTGTCGTAGGCGCGAGGCAGACTGGACGACATGCGCTTCTCCGCTGCCACCCAGGCGTGGTTCGACGGCGCCTTCGCAGCGGCCACGCCGGCGCAAGAGGGTGCCTGGGACGCGATCGCCGGCGGCGAGCACACCCTGGTCGTGGCGCCGACCGGCTCGGGCAAGACGCTCGCCGCGTTCCTCTCGTCGCTCGATCGTCTCGCCGCGCTGCCGGTGCCGGACGAGCCGCTGCGCCGATGCCGCGTCCTCTATGTCAGTCCGCTCAAGGCGCTGGCCGTCGACATCGAGCGCAATCTGCGCTCGCCGCTGGCCGGCATCCGGCAGGCGGCGGCCCGGCTGGGGCTGCCGTCGCCCGATGTCACCGTGGCCATGCGCACCGGCGACACCTCAGCCGACGAACGGCGCATTTTCGCCCGGCGCCCGGCCGACATTCTGATCACCACGCCGGAGTCGCTGTTCCTGCTGCTCACATCGGGAGCGCGCGAGGCGCTGCGCGGTGTCGACACCGTGATCGTCGACGAGGTGCATGCGGTCTGCGCCACAAAACGCGGGGCGCATCTCGCGCTGTCCCTGGAGCGTCTGGACGCGCTGCTCGAGACGCCGGCGCAGCGCATAGGTCTCTCTGCGACGGTGCGCCCCGTCGACGAGGTGGCGACGTTCCTGGCGGGCGGACGCCCGGTCGCCGTCGTTCAGCCGCCGGCAGCCAAGACGTTCGACCTGCAGGTGGTCGTGCCGATCGAGGACATGTCCACACTGGGTGAGCCCACCGGCGACCTCACCGGCGCTGCCGCCAGCGCCGAGCGGCGCACCTCCATCTGGCCGCACGTCGAGGAACGGGTGCTCGACCTGGTCGAGGCGCACCGATCCACGATCGTGTTCGCCAACTCGCGCCGCCTGGCGGAGCGGCTAACCGCCCGGCTCAACGAGCTGGAGTCCGAACGCGCCGGCACCCCTCAGCGTCCTGAGCGCTACCCGGCCCAGGCGATCGGGCAGTCGGGCATCGGGTCACCGTCCGCAGACCTCGGCACACCGGCTGCCGACGTCGTGGTGGCACGCGCCCACCACGGCTCCGTGTCGCGCGAGCAG
>JBKPQY010000297.1:0-16156 GCA_046734315.1 Actinomycetota bacterium
GCGTACGACCTGGTGCTCGTGCCACGCGACCCGAGTTCTCGCATCGGGTCGGTTCGGATCGCCATCGACGGCAAGACCAAGATCCCGCTCGGCGTGCAGCTGTACGCGAGGGGCGACCAGTCGCCCGCCGTCGATGTCGCGTACACCCGGATCCGCTACAGCGTGCCCGACATGAGCAACTTCACCTTTACTCCCGCGAAATCGGTGAAGATCAAGGAAGGACCGTTCCCGGCCGCGGCGCAGCAGGGCCATCATCCCGTCACCACGATCGGTACGGGCTGGACGACCGTCGTGCGGATGCAGGTTGCCGACCTCGGCGCGAACGGCCCGGAGATGGCATACCTGGAGGCGCTGCCACGGGTGAGCTGGGCGGGCGGCAGCGGTCGGCTGTTCGATTCCAGGCTGGTGACCGTGCTCGTCTGTGACGACGGCCGCCTCTACGCTGGGCCGGTGGACAAGAGCGTCCTGGTCGCCGACGCGGCTGCCCGCAAGTGACCCTGGCCCACGGGGCCACGCCACCGTCCACAGTGGAGGATTGGACAGCGACGCGATGAGCGCTCGCGCGAAGAGCCCGCCGACCGCTACGTGGGCCGCGCCCACAGCGCGGCGTGACTCGCAGGATGCACCGGATGCGGCGCAGACGACAGACACATCCGGCGGATCGGAGAGGCTCGCGATCGGAAGCGACGGGCTGACCAAGCGGTTTCGTGGTGGCCAGGTCGCGGTCGATCACGTGGACCTGCGCGTGCCGATCGGCTCGGTCTATGGCTTCCTAGGGCCGAACGGTTCGGGCAAGACGACCACGATCCGTATGCTGCTCGGGCTGATCTATCCGACGGCGGGCACGCATCGCCTGCTGGGTGAGCCGTTTGTCGATAACGCCGCGCGCGTGCTGCCGCGCGTCGGCTCACTGGTCGAAGGCCCGGCGTTCCACCCGTACCTGTCCGGCTACGCCAACCTGGCGCGACTGGATGCCGCCGACCGCACCGTCTCGGCACGCACGGCGCGCCGCCGGATCGGCGAGGCGCTCGATCGGGTCGGGCTTTCCGCGGCTGCCGGAAAGCGGTACCGCAACTACTCGCTCGGCATGCGGCAGCGCCTCGGCATCGCGGCGGCGCTGCTGCGTCCACGTGACCTGCTCGTGCTCGACGAGCCGACGAACGGCCTCGATCCGCAGGGCACCCGCGAGGTGCGACACCTGATCCGGCAACTCGGCGACGAGGGTGTCAGCGTGTTCGTCTCGTCGCATCTGCTCAGCGAGGTCGAGCAGATCTGCACGCACGTCGGCGTGATGAGCGTCGGGCGGATGGTGTGGCAGGGCTCGCTTGCGGCGCTAGCCGCAGAGCAGCAGGCGCGGGTGCGCGTTCTCTCGGCCACTCCTGCCACGGCGGCCGGGGTGCTCACCGGGCTAGGCCTGGAGGCAGTGTCCACAGTGGACGGTGAGGCGCGTGCGGTCCTGGGTGCGGTGGCACCGGAGCATGTTGTCGAGGCGCTGGTTGCCGCAGGAGTGGGTGTGCGCGGGTTCGCCGTCGACCGGCCCAGCCTCGAGGACGTGTTCGTGGGCCTGACCGGGGAGGGCTTCGATGTCTCTGGCTGACGTCTCCCATCCCGCCCCCGACCCCGTCTCCTATCAGGCGACGTCCGGGAGCGGGACCCCGCCGACGTTCGCGCGATCGGGGAGGTTTCTCCGGTCCGAGCTGGGCATGGTCTTCCGACGGCGACGCAATCTAGCGCTGCTCGTGGTGCTGGGCGGCATTCCGATCCTGATCGCCGTAGCGATCAAGATCAGCGGCGGAACGTCGGGCGGAGGAAACGGTGACGGCGCCGCACTGTTCGGCAGCATCACGAGCAACGGGGTGTTCGTGGCGTTTTCTGCGCTGTTCGTGATCATGCCGTTGTTCCTGCCGATGGCGGTGTCGGTGGTTGCCGGCGATTCCGTGTCGGGCGAGGCGAACACCGGCACGCTCCGCTATCTGCTGGCTGTGCCGGTCGGGCGCACCCGGCTGCTCGCGGTCAAGTTCGCGGCGATACTCGCCTGGTGTGTCGCGTGCAGCCTCGTGGTTGCTGTCGTCGGGATGCTCATCGGCTTGATCCTGTTCGGGGGCGGCGAGGTGACGTTGCTCTCCGGCACCGGCGTGTCGTTCGCCGCCGGGCTGTGGAGGCTGACCCTTGTGGCGGGCTACGTCGCCGCAAGCATCGCCGCCGTGGGCGCGATCGGGCTGTTCGTGTCGACGCTGACCGAGGTGCCGATCGCGGCGATGGCCACCACGCTCGGCCTGACGATCACCAGCCAGGTGCTGGACGCGGTGCCGCAGATCAGCGCCGTCCACCCGTGGCTGCCCAGCCACTACTGGCAGCAGTTCATCGACATGCTGCGCGATCCGATGACCCTCGACAGAGTTGGCCACGGGCTGCTGGCGGCGGCGACCTACACCCTGGTGTTCCTGACGCTGGCCTGGGCCCGCTTCAACAACAAGGACGTCACGAGCTGAGCGACCGTCCTGGCTATTGCAGGTAGCCCTCAACGTCGTTGATCGAACGTGTCTGGGCGGCGTCCGGATCGTCGCCGAACTCTTCGCGCGCGCGGCGCTGGCGCAGCAGGTCCCAGCACTGGTCGAGTTGCCGCTCGATCAGCTCGAGGCGCTGCCTGTCGTCGCCGGTGAGGCCCCGTCCGCGATGCGTGGTGCGCAGGTCTCGCTCTTCGTCGACCAGCTCGTGTATGCGAGCCAGAACTGTCTCATCGTTCACGTCACTCATCCTTCCTTATGGCAGCTCGGGCCGGGATACGCACGGTTACGACCACCACGAGCGCCGCCACCACGAGCAGCACCGCGCAGATGACCGCGACGACCCGGTAGCCGTGCACCATCACATCGGGGCGGCGGTAGCCGTCGCCGTGCAGCCCGGCCAGCGGCGGCAGCACCGCCACCGCGAGCAGCGACGCTGCCCGGGCGACCGCGTTATTCACGCCGGACGCGACGCCCACCTGGTCCGGCGGGGCGGTGCCCATCACCGTGGCGGTCAGCGGAGCAACAAACGTGCACAGGCCCAGGCCGAAGACGATGACGCCAGGAAGAACGTCGGTGAGGTAGTTGTGGTGGTGGGTGTCGATGCGCAACGTCAGCAGCAGCCCCACGGCGCAGATCAACGGCCCGACGGTCATCTGCAGCCGCGGCCCGATGCGTGCGGCTAACGCTCCGGACCGTGCCGACAGGAACATCATCAGGATCGTGATCGGCAGCGTCGCTGTGCCCGCCGCGAGGGCGCCGTAGCCGGCAGATATCTGCAGGTGCAGCACCAGCACGAACAGCACCGCGCCGAGTGCGCCGTAGGTCATGAACGTCATGACGTTGGCGCCGCTGAATGCGCGGTTGGCGAACAGGCCGAGCGGGACGAGCGGCTGCTTCTCATCCCGCTCGACGATGACGAACCCGCCCAGGAGCGCCAGCCCGACGGCCGTGATGATCCCTGCCTCAGCGTGCCAGCCGCTCGAACCGGCGGTGGTTGTGCCATACGTCAGCGCCGCAAGGCCGCCGGCGACGAGCAATGTGCCGGGGATGTCGAGGCGGGTCGCGCGGGTCTCGGCCCGCGTCTCCGGAACGTACTTCAGGCCCAGCATGATGACCGCGACGGCGAACGGCAGGTTGATCGCAAACGCCCACCGCCACGAGACGTCCTGCACCAGCCAGCCGCCCAGGAACGGCCCGATCGCTGTCGCGACGCCGCCGAGCCCGGACCAGGCACCCACGGCGGCAGCGCGATCCTCCGCCGCGAACGACGCCGAGATGATCGCAAGGCTCCCCGGCGTCAGGAGAGCGCCGCCGACGCCTTGGAGAGCACGCGCTGCGATCAGCATCTCGACATTCGGCGCGACGGCACACAGCAGCGACGCGACAGCGAACCACGCCACCCCGGTGAGGAACACCCGGCGGCGCCCCAGTCGGTCGCCGAGGGAACCGCCCAGCAGGATCAGGCTGGCCAGCGGCAGCAGGTAGCCGTTCTGCACCCACTGCAACGCGCCGAAGCTGGCGTTGAAGTCCTGCCCGATCTTCTTGGTGGCGACGTTCGCGATCGTGCTGTCGAGAAACGCCATGCCGCTGCCGAGGATCGTGGTCGCCAGTACGCCGCGACCTACGGCGGTGCCCAGCCTGATGGGTTCGGTCACCCGGCATAGTCTCCGCTATTCATCCCGCCCGCGTAGATCAACGCCCGCGTCACTCGCTGCCGTGGCGGCACGCGGTACTGGTTCGCTGCGCAAGCGTCGCTCAGGGTGCGATCGCTCATCGTCAGTCAGCGAACGTGGCCAACGCCCACATCGACAGCCAGGTGAGCACCACCCCCGTCACGGCGATCGTGAGCACACAGGCGCCGAGTGAGCCCCAATGGATGTCGTGGAACAGCACGAGATCGCGCAGTCCGGTGATCACATACGAGACCGGGTTGAGCCGGGCGATCGCCTGAAGTGGTCCCGCCAGCAGGTCCAGCGGCACGAAGTTCGGCGTCAGGAACAGCAGCGGGAAGAAGATCAGGAACGACGCGTTGGTCGTCTGGACGTTCTTGGTCTTCAGCGCGATCGCGATCGCGATGCCGGCGTATGCCACACCCCACAGCGCGGAGAGCGCGATCAGCAGCACGATGCCCAAGGCCCCGGACTTCACTCGCGCCCCGAATGCATAGCCCACCGCCAGGACGATGGCCGACACCGCGACGCCCCGAACGAGGTCGGCACCGAGGCGTCCCCACACGATCGCCGTGCGCCGGATCGGCGCGGCAAGCAACTTGTCGAGATACCCGATGTCGATGTCGGTGACCATCGCCAGCCCTGACGTCGCCGAACTCACCGCGAACACCAATGACACGGGGATCTGGAACGCCACGTAGCGCTGCCCGTGCAGGAACGGTGTGTGCTCCGGACTGAAGATCTTGTTGACCTGGCCGAGGTTGACGACCAGGAAGAACACCGGGATGAACAGCGCGGGGATCGTCGCGGCCGGGATGCGCCACACCTCGCGCACCGCGCGCCGGCCGAGCAACAGCGTCTCGCTCACTGGGCTGCCACCTCCGCCGGCACGCCGCCCTCGATGCGGCGACCCGTCGCGGCCAGGAACACGTCGTCGAGGCTGGGCCGGGACAGGGTGATCGCTCCGGGTCGGATGTCGGCCTCGGCGAGCAGGTGCACGATGTCCGGTACGGCCGCCGCGCCGTCGTCCACGTACACCGCGAGACCCTCTGCCGCATCGACCATGTGGTCGAGACTCGGCACGAGGGCCAGCACACTCCGGGCTGTGTCGTGCTGCTCGGCTCTCAGCCCGACTGTGACGACATCGCTGCCCAGCTGGGACTTAAGCGTGTCGGGTGTACCTTCGGCGACGACCTTCCCGTCGTCGATGATCGCTACCCGCTCGCAGAGCTGGTCGGCCTCCTCGAGGTACTGCGTCGTCAGGAAAACCGTGGCGCCGGTGCTGTTGATGCGCCGCACCTCGTTCCAGATCGTGACCCGGCTGGCCGGGTCGAGGCCGGTGGTCGGCTCATCGAGAAACAGCACGTCGGGTGCGTGGACCAGCGCGGTGGCGAGGTCCAGCCGCCGCTTCATGCCGCCCGAGTACGCGCGCACCAGGCGGTCGGCGGCGTCGCTAAGCCCGACCAGGCCGAGCAGCTCGGTCGCCCGAGCGGGTGGGTCGGGCACCTTGTACAGGCCGCATTGCAGCTCGAGCAGTTCGCGGCCGGTCTGTGTTGGGTCCAGCCCGACCTCCTGAAGCGCGACGCCGATCCGCTCGCGTACGCGCGCGGGTTCGCGCCGTACGTCGAGGCCCGCCACAGTCGCACCGCCGGCGCTGATCGGCAGCAACGTGCACAGCATCCGAACCGTCGTCGTCTTGCCTGCGCCGTTCGGTCCCAAGAAACCGAACACCTCGCCGCGCGCGACGTCGAGGTCGATACCGCGGACCGCCTCGACATCCGGTTGCCCACGCGCTCCCCGATATCGCTTCCACAGCCCGGTGACCTCGATCGCGTGCTGGTTGCTCACCTAGCTCTCCTTCGCGCTCCTTCGCAGCTCGCGGGTGCCACCCTAGAGGCGGGGGCGGACAATTTCTGACCTTATTTGCCAATCGCGAGCAGGGACGCCCGAGCCGCTACGCTCGACTCGTTCCGGAGGGCTCGCCTAGTGGCCGATGGCGGCGGTCTTGAAAACCGCTAGGGCGCGGAAGCGTCCTCGTGGGTTCGAATCCCACGCCCTCCGCTCCTGCGCTGTCTCGAGACACCGTTGACAGGTGTGTCGGGAAATCGTTGCATGTTCAGGCTTTCGACGGAGGGCCTGGTGCCGGGTTGAGACGCCACACGAGTACGGGGCAGCCCTCACCCCGGACGGCGCTCAGGTGTGCTGCTGGACCGCGCCGACCGGGCAGCCCACCGGGGCGGTCACCGACCCCGCCGTTCAGGTCACCCGCGACGATGCCACGGCGACGCACTCGTGCTTCGCCCACCGCCTGAGGCGGTCCGATCGATTCGGGAGACACGTGCGCGGACGCATGGAATCGTTGGCGAAACCAACCGCGGACGACCTGGCGAATGGCCCGCCCGGCGCTTCTCATCGCGACCGTGATTCTGGTGGCACTCGGCCTCTGGCGGCTCGTCACCCGAGCCGTGGAGCCGGCTACAGGCCCGCCGTGTTCTGTCAGCGGTGCTCAGCCAGGACGGCTTGGACCGCGGCGTTGGTCGCGGCCGCGCTGAGGTCGTCGGAGAAGACGCCGCCCGGATATTGGACGACCCATACGTGGAGCATCTGCGTGGTGTACGTGTCCTGCCACGTGGCCGGGTTGCATCCGTCCCGAAGTCGGACGCCGAAGCCGGCGATGGTCTCCTGGCCGTGGACACACGTGATCAGGTGAGAGTGCCATCGGGTGAGCCCCCCGCCAATCTGCGGGCCGTTCTGCTCATCACCCATGATGTACATGGCACCGAGCAGAATCGGGGCATGATTCGGCACGTTGATCGCGTAGACCAGTGACGACGGGTCCCGCGGATTGAGTCCCTCGTAGCCGGAGCCGTTACGGTCGTACAGCAGATGCTCCTCGCCGTTCGTCCTGAGCACATAGGTATAGCCCGCTGCCAACGCCGCCTGGACGTTCGTGTAGCGCCTCAGGCTCGCGTCCGTCTCCCTGACGAGCTGTGCTGCCGCCAGGACCTGCCCCGCGGTCGGCGGCGCTGCAGAGCCGTACATCTGCATGTCCGGCTGGCCGTCGGTGGTGCCCATGTCTCCCATGCCAGAGTTCGCCGTGCTGGAGGACGACTCGGAGGACGTACCCGACGAGCTGTGGGATGCCATGCCCGCAGGCCCCTCGGGCCCGGCCCAGCCGGGCGTCATCACCGCGGTCGTCGTGGCGATCACCGCGACGGGAATCGCGAAGAGAGCGGCCGCGCGGGCTACGGCACCGCGCAGCGGCACCGGCCGGTCCGCCAGGGACGGTTGCCACAGGAGTGCAGCGCATCCGGCGATCAGCCCGAACTCCAGGGCGCAGCTCACGAGGTCCAATGCGCCGACGGATTCAGGGTGATGCAAGTCCGGGCCGAAAGGGAGGCCGATTGTGCGCGACGCCACGTACGCCGCGATAACTACCGCGTTTCCGGCGATGCCGAGCCACAGCCAGAGCCGCGACGGACGCCAGAGCAGCACCGCGGGCCATATCAACTGAGCCCACGAAATCGCTAGAAAGAAGACGCCGTAGAGGGTGTATTCCACGAAGTGGTCGAACATTACCGCGAAATGAATGGCCGCCGCGCCAACGGATAGCGCCGCCATGCCACCCAGCAGGTACGGCCGGACTGTGGCCGGCGCCGTGTGTACTTCTTCGACGCGGGTAGCGGGAGTACTCATGCTGCGGACGCTAGCTTCGCGGCCACGCCGCCAGCATCGGCCGACATGACGAATTCGCCTACACCTTGCGGTGCACATGCATCTTGAGGTGTACGTGCGGCCGGGCCGCCCCGGACTGGACCGGCCCACCCGCGTTCGGCCCGGTGCCGGTGGAGCTCGAGCCGGTGCCGGGCACCACGGGATCAACCGCGACCGCGTCGTTCATTCCGCCGCCGGTGGCAGGCAGCTACTACTGGGTCGTGTGCTATTCCGGCGATGACAAACCCAGCGGCGGGAACGCAGGCACGGCTCGCAACGAGGATGACGCTAACCCGCTCTGGTCGCTGACTAGATGGTGTTCGCGCTCTGTGGGGCCAGGCGGTACCTCGCGGCGATCGGGTTCCACTCGTCGGCGAAGCGCTGCTTGGCAGCTGTGGCCATGATGTCGGCCTGTTGCGCGGCGACGAATTCGGCGTTGTGGGGTGCTTGCGCGCGGCAGCCGGAGACGGCTTGACCCCAGGCCGCGTAATGCCGGTCCGCGTCGGCTGACGCCTGCATCGCCTGGCTCAGATCAGCCACGGCCGCCGCGCCGTTGGGCAGCGCGCTGACGTCGGCGCTCGCAAGCCCCCCGAGAATGCGGGTGCGGACATCGGCGGCGTTGTTCAGCGTGGTCACCGCCGAGGGGATGTCAGTGCAGCGGCTGATCGCGCTGATCGCGGCGCCGATGCCTTGCCGTGCCTGCCCGCTCAGTGTCAGGTAGCCGGCGATCACCGACGCCTGCGCCACCCCAGGTTGACGGCCGGCCGGCCGCGTCGATCCGGATCCAGATGCAGAGACGGATGCAGATGCGGACGCTGCGCTCGACGTGCTGATGCCGCCGGTCGGCGTGAGCACGGCCGGTGTGACTGGCGCGTGGTCGTCGGCAGCGCGGTGACCGATGCGGGTGGCGGCGAGAACGCCGATAGCCACGAGCAACGCGATGCCGGCCAGGGCGGCTGCGCCGATGCCCCACCAATAGCGTCCCGGCTTGTTCGGCGGCGCGGTCATCGCGCCCCCGGGCGGTCCCTCGGTTAACCCCGGGATCAGACTGGCGCCCTCGTCCTGCGCCGGCGGTGTCCACACTGCCGGGTCCCACGGCGTCCCCGCCGTAAGCCCGCCAACGGGTGGCGGCCGAGCCGCCGGCTGCTCGTCGGCGAGCTCGTTGCCTGGTGCCGGTCCGGCGGGCAGCTCGGCGGCGCGAAGGTCATATCCGCACGTCGGGCATTGCACCGCCCCGGGCGGGACCGGCCGAACGCAGCGCGGACAGGACGTCACTCCGAACACCATAGGTTGTGGTGGCCGATCACGGTCCTCTGACAGCGGACGATCGCGGCGGAGCGTCGCGTTGACCTCGGACGCCGAGCGGCCGCCGAAGCGCCGAGCTCCTCACGCCGATCTAATGAGCCGACCCACGTAGGGGGCATACACCCGCGCCGGCGCCGATGGGACACATTGACAGCGTGATAGATGACGGTTACCCAGGGCGGCAGTTCTCGCGCTGTTCACAGCGTCAGCCGGCGGGCCACCGGGCGCGCGAGCTGATGGAACGGCTAGGCGTGTCCGAGCGAGCCGATTGCCCGCCCGACCGGCTCCCGGCGGAGAGCCCCGGCACCATTTACAGCCCGGCTGGATTTTCGGATACGTCCCGCAGCGAAGCCAGCCCCGACGCCGGTGCGCACCTGCCGGGCGACGCGCAGTCGGCTGGCGATCGCGAGTGCGAACGTCGACTCACCCACGGAAGATGAGACCGGCTCAAGTGCCGCGCGATTAGGGTCGCTGCGTTGGTGCTCAGCGCCCAAGCCACACCTGGCCTCGCGACGGCCTGAGGAGGAACGGCATGTCCGGACTACTGGGCGTGGCTGGGCTGTGCTCGGGCGTTCCACCGTCAACCGTTCGACCGTGAGCGTGTCGTCCGAGCATATTGCGCCGACGGTGCCCGTGCGGCGGCTGCCGACCCGTCGTGGGTGGTTGCTGGCAGGGCAGGCCGACCAGCCGCGCGCGCGGCGTGCGACCGATGTGATCTTGCTGCTGTGCTCGCTGGCCGGATTGGCGTTCCTCGGCGCCGTTGCCAACCCACAGCCAGGCACCGAACGATCGTTCACGTCCTTTGTCGGCAGCCTGCCGAGTGGACTGGACGGGCTGTGGCGCCTGATGATCGCAGTGCTGGCGGCATGGTCAGTTGTCGTCGTGCTTGCAACCGTGATCCGGCACCGCTGGCGCCTGCTCTACGACGTACTACTGGCGGCAGCGGTCGCTACGTGCGGGTCGCTGCTGTTCGGACGGGTGGTCGTCGGATCATGGCCGGCCGTCTGGGACTCGCTGCGATCGGCGGCCGGCGTCGAGTACTTTCCGCCATTGGGCATCGCCGTTCCTGCGGCAGTTGCCATCACCGCCCAGCCACACCTGATTCGCCCGGTGCGCTGGATCGGTCGCTGGTGTGTCGCCGCGGCCTTCTTGGGCGAGGTGCTGCACGGGACCGCCACACCCACCGGCGCGGCGGCAGGTGTCCTGATAGCAGCCGCCAGCGCGGCAGTCGTGCACCTGCTCTTCGGTTCGTCCGTGGGACGCCCGAACCTGGACGATGTTGCATCGGCCCTGACCCGACTGGGGATTCCCGCACATTCATTGCGTGCTGCCGAGCGGCAGGCTGCGGGAGTATTCACTGTTGAGGCGACGGATGATCAGGCCAACCCACTACTTGTGAGGGTCTACGGCCGCGACGCTCACGACACTCAACTGCTCACCACGGCGTGGCGCAAGCTGTGGTATCGAGAAGCCGGATCACCTGGACCCCTGGGCCGCCTGCCGCAGGCGGAGCACGAAGCCCTGCTTACCGTGATGGCCGGCCAGGCCTCAATCCTTACTGATCGCGCCGTGATGGTGTGCGCAACTGACCAGAACGACGTTCTGCTGGTGCTGCGACGCATCGGAGAGCCGCTCGACGAGGCCCCCGACCGCTGGGACGAGTTCGTCGTGGCCGAGGCGTGGCGGACGCTGCGGCGGCTGCATGACATCCACATCTCCCACGGCCAGGTCGACAGCGCGCACCTGATCATGGATGGCACGCGGCTCGGATTCGTCGACTTCCGCGGTGGGCTCATGGCGCCCAGTGCCCAACGGGTACGCACCGATCAGGCGCAACTTCTCGTGACCTCGGCCGTTGCGGTAGGTGTCGGCGCCGCAGTCACTGCAGCGAATGTCGCGCTCGAGTCGGACGAACTCGCCGCCACATTGCCGTACGTGCAGGCGCCCGCACTCACCGCTGATCAGCGGCGCGTCGTCAGCCGAGCAGGCCTGGACCTCGACGACCTGCGCCAACGTGCGGCACATGAGGCTGGCGTCGCGACGCCCGAGTTGGAGCGCTTGCGACGCGTCACAGTCTGGTCGGCCTTGCAGATGGCGCTGCTCGTCCTGGCCTTCCTGGCGCTGGCATCCGGAATCGGCAGCCTCGACCTCCAGGAGCTGGCCGAGCAGGTCAAGAATGCCACCTGGTGGCTCATCGTCGCCGGCGCGCTGCTCGCGCAGACGCCGCGGTTCACCAGCGCGTTATCGGTCATGGGCGCATCACCGGTACCACTGCCCTTAGGCCCGGTCTACGCGCTGCAACTGGCCACGTCGTACATAGCGCTTGCAGTGCCCGCAACGGCCGCCCGAGTCGCGATCAACATTCGCTTCTTCCAGCGGCACGGCCTCCCGCCCGGCTCCGCCGTCGCCATCGGTGCACTGGACGGGGTCGCCCAGTTCGTCGTGCAGCTGTTGCTTCTCATCGGCACGCTGATCCTGACGTCTACGACACTTCATCTGAGCTTCGATAGCAGCGCGCCGAGTAATCTCGGCCTGCTTGTACTGATACTGCTCGCCGGCGCGGCTGCCATCGTGATCACCGTGGCGCTGGTGCCGAAGTGGCGGCGGTTCTGCCTGGACTGGATACGGAGATTGGCACGTGAGGCGTGGGCCGCCGTGCAGGGGCTGCACTCGCCACGACGCCTGACGTTGTTATTCGGCGGCAACCTGGCGACCGAGCTGCTGTTCGCCATTGCGCTGCAGACGTTCGTGCGCGGATTCGGCTACCACGTCGGCCTGGGCGAGGTGGTGCTCATCAATGTGAGCGTGTCGCTGCTATCCGGCGTGCTACCCATACCTGGCGGCATCGGGGTGGTCGAAGGCGGCCTCTCCTACGGCCTGGTGCGCGCCGGCGTACCCGAGGAGGTCGCGTTCGCCGCCGTGCTGCTGTATCGGCTGGCAACGTTCTACCTCCCCCCGATCTGGGGCTTCTTCGCGCTTCGTTGGCTGGAACGCACCCGTCGGCTCTGAACACGGTCCGCCCGCAACCGCCGTAGCTGTCATCGGCGCGGCGGTCACGTCCTGCGCCGGACCTTTCGCACGTCGATCAACTCCAGCCCTAACGCTCGGATGCGTTCGAGCTGACCGTGCAGCGCTGCCTGGTCGAAGTCCCCGACGATCACCGTCACGCCCCCGCCACGGGTGACGTCCAGGCCGGCAAACGCTTCTGCGGTTGCCTCGTCCAACTCACCGGCGACCCGGATCGCATAGCGTGTTGCCACGGCAGTTCCATCGACGGCAGTTCGTCTGCTGCCAGAGTGCACGTTTCCGCTCCCGAGTTCCTCATTCGCGAGGCATGACTGCTACGAGCTTCGTCACGGCGGGTTCGAATCCCGGACTCGTGACACCGCATCGCGCCGCCGGCGACGGCCGGTTTGCTGTAGATCGCGGCCAAGTGTGGTTGGCCGGGTAGTTGGCCGCTGCTGAGCCGCTTCGTCGAGCGCCCGGCTCACCCTCGGTGGGTGGCGCGACCCCAACCGCTGAGCGGGATGCTTCGCGAACGATGCCGTGAAGGACATGTGACGCCGGCCCCCTCGACCCGGTCGAGTCGCGGCATCCAGCGAAAGGTATGTGGACCGTGGCAACCGATCGGACGCCTGCATCGTTGTCGCCGGTCGAGAACGCCGAAGTGTTCGAGGCGCCTGCTGTGCTGCGCGTCATCTGGGCCGATCCGGAACACATGCCGGAACATCTCGCGCTGTGGTCGCTCAAGCATTTCGCTTCCCGAGCATCGTCTGCAGTTTACAAGCTCCGCCGGGATCACCATGGCGCCGAACCGGACGACCTGGAACGAATGGTGATCGAGAGGCAGACCCGGGTTGCAATGGTCGACGGCGCCTGTGTGGGTGGCCCTTTTCTCGTGCTGATTCCTGTGGCGTTCTGCGCGGCATTGCTGGCGCAAGCACAGATGGCGCTGGAGCTGGCAGCCCTCGCCGGCTGCGCCCCCGATGACGAGATGCGTGCGGCCGACCTGCTCGTGATGCAAGGCGCGTACACGTCAACGGACGAGGCGAGCGCCGCGTTGGCAGAGGTGACGCGCGAGCAGCCCGACGCCAAAGATCGACGGTCACCGTCCGGCGCGCACCTCGCCATGATCAGGCGTATGGCTTACCTGCTCGGGCTATTGGACACCAGCGAGGAGAAGCCGAGCCTGCTGAGCAGGATCATGCAATGGTGTCTGCTCGGGATCGCATTCGTGGTTGGCCTGGTGCTGCCGCTTGTCTGGGTGCCATATATGACGGTCGCGATTCGGCGAAGCGCACTACGAGTAGGTGAGCGGGCAAGGCAGTTCTATGCGGAGCGCAGCAGCGCCGAGGCCGGGGTCGCCGTGAGAAAGTCCCGAGCGGTGCGAGTCGAAATCACCGGCGCACTACTGCGAATGCTGGCGCTAACGGTGCTTCCCGTCGGGGTCGCCGTGATCGCACTGGCGGCGAATCTCGATCTCGGCATCAGCCCGTTCTGGACGGCCCTGATTCTGCTGATCGTTGTGTCGGCTCTGGGCACCCTCGCCTGGGTCGCCCTTCGTAGGTGGCGTCATGGCCCTAGGCAGTCGCCGTAACGATGCGGATCTGGTGGTCGGGCACCGGTTCCCGATTCGTGACCGGTTCACCCGCGTGATGTGAGGCCGGTGGGGGTCCAAGCTCCTAGCTTTGCAGCCGAAGGCTCGATAGGGGCCGTGTCGAGAGGATTGACGTGATGAGTGCCGCGTTGCCGCAAGCCGCATCGCAGAATTATCCGTTGCTCAACGTGTTCTGGACGATGCTGTGGTTTTTCTTGTGGATCCTGTGGATTTTCCTGCTGATCCGGATCTTCATCGACATCTTCCGCAGCGACGACATGGGCGGCTGGGCCAAGGCCGGATGGTCGATCTTCGTGATCATCGTGCCGTTCCTCGGGGTGCTGGTGTATGTGATCGCCCGCGGGTCGGGGATGGCGAAACGGGATCAGCAGCAGGCCGTCGCCGCCGATCAGGCCGCGCGTAGCTATATTCAGTCCGCGGCGGGCGCCTCGACGAGTGTCGCCGAGGAGGTCAACAAGCTGGCCGCGCTGCGTGATCAGGGGGTGTTGACCGAGCAGGAATTCGAGACGCAGAAGGCGAAGGTGCTCGGCTAGGCGAGGCAGCCACAGCCGTCTGTGTGCCGCCGCCACGCGCGGGTGGCGGCACAGGCGGCCACGCTCGGTGCGAGACAAGCGCGGTGAGTGTTCGGGAAGTGAGTGGTCGACGAAACTGGAGGGTTGAGATGGCCATCGGGCCAGTTGAATACATGATTGTGGGGTTTCCGGGGAACCGGTTCCGGGGAGAGATCGCTCCCGAGCTCGCCAAGCTGGTGAATGCGGGCACCATCCGCATCCTCGATCTGGTCTTCATATTGAAGGACGCTGATGGCAGCGTGGCCACGTTTGAATTCGATCAGCTCGATGAGCTGGCGGCGTTCGCTGCCGTCGATGGTGAGGTCGGCGGATTGATCTCTAAAGAGGACATCGAGCACGCCGCCGCGCTGCTGGAGCCGAACTGCTCGGAGGCGTTGCTGGTGTGGGAGGACGTGTGGGCTACTCCGTTCGTCGACGCAGTGCGCCGCGCCGACGGTGTCCTTCTCGAGGGCGCCCGGATCCCGCGCGAACTGATCGAGACAGCTTTCAGCGAGCTGGCGAGCGCCGAGCGTTGAGCTCGAGACAAGGAGACTGATCATGCTCAGACGACGTTCGCTGGCCCGTACGGCGGCCCGTACCGCCGTCGTGGCCGGCACCGCGACCGCGGTCTCCGGCAACGTGGCCCGCCGCCAAGCGGCGCGGCAGGCTCCGGCAGAACCCGCACCGGCACCTGCACCCGAACCGGCGCCCGCTGCGCCCAGTCCGGCACCAGCGGCGGATCCGATCGATCAGCTGACCAAGCTGGGGGCATTGAAACAGCAGGGCCTGCTCACCGATGAGGAATTCGCAGCCCAGAAGGCGAAGCTCCTCGGCCAGGCCTGACGCGCCGACGAAGCGCCCAGTGGTAGCCCGCGCAGACCCGCACGGTGGGGTTCGATCGTCGCCCCGGACCTCGACGGCCACCACGTTCCAGGACCCGGCCGTCGCCGTCTGACGCGCCACGGGCACAAGGTAACCGGCATCTCCCGTCGGCTGATTGGTGTACTGCGACCAGAAGGTGGGCGAGGGCCCCGCAACCCCGCCAGCTGCACCCAGCCGGGTGGCGGGTCATCGCCGAGTGGCCCGATCGTCTCGTCGCCGACGGCGAATACCAGCGACGTGGATCGTGTCCTCTGCAGGTAGGCAAGCGGGCGACTCCCGACGCCGGAAGCGGACACTGCCGCGCCAATGCCGTCAGTTCCCTCCACGGCGATCACCCTGAGCGTCTGCTCATAGCCGGCGACGAGCGCCGTGGAACGCACCGTCGTGTTGGACAGGACGCTCGCGGCCCGTGCCTGCCACACCTCACTCACGCCGGTTTGCCTGTCGGCCCGGCGCACGAGCTGCCACGCCGCATTGGCGCCGCTCGCGTGCTGTCGGCGCGGCGGTATCCGCTGCAGCACTAGCGGTGGTCGGCACCACCTCGACCCCGGCGAGATTCCAGTGATCTCCGCTCCGCGACGTGTCGTTCAGCGCGACTTGACGGCCGACTCGCGAGTTGCCTTCGTCATCGAAGATCTCGAGCGGGTGAACCCTTGGACTCCGCGAGGGCTGCAGGTCCGCGGCCGCGCTGAATTGCACGCGGAGGGCGGCGAGAGATTCGACGCCGGGCGGGACGCGGCATGCATACGCATCCTGCCGCGGCGGACCGCCAGCTGGGGGATCGAGGGGCCGGCATTCTCGGCTGCCGGGCGGCGTCGGGCTCGCTCGGTCGGCGGTGCCTGATCATCCGGCTCGGTGATCGCGGCCCGAGCCTCGGCTGTCACTCGGCTGCGATGAGAGCGGCAG
>JBKPQY010000298.1:0-16873 GCA_046734315.1 Actinomycetota bacterium
CCACCGGCCGCCGCACTGCGTTCACCACCGGCGTAGAGCTGCTCGAGCTGCTTTCCACTGCGCCGCCGGACACCGCGGAGGAGCGCATCCCGAAATAGCCGGGGGGTTTCGGGGGGGTCGCGGTACGTCGCTGCCATAACCAGCGGCGACGTACCGCGTATCTCGCCCGCCCCGTCGGCGTTTTCATGTCGTTCGGCAAGGGATCGCGTGGCCTTAGGGCCAGCTTCCACGCCGGATGGCAATCAGGGGCAGGACTCATCGAGTTTCACCACGCTGAACGTTATGTGAGTCGTCGCGCTGACGTGTTGTCCCGCAGGAACATTCTGACTGCATACCTTCCAGTTGCGGTCCAGTACTTGGTGTCGACCCTGGCCGGTGGCATCGGTCGATGACGTGATGAAGAAAGGGTTGCCTGAGACCCGCTGAATCTCGTCCTGAGCGTCCTGCAGCACCTTGCCGACGACGTTGGGCATCGGAAACGTGGAGCCGCCGTCGGTTGGGTGGCTGGTAGTCGTCGGGGATGCGCGTGGCGAAGCGGAGGTGGGTTGTGGAGTCGGGGTTCTCACGGCGGCGGTTGGAGTCGACGTGACAGACGCGGAGGACGGCTTCGATGGACTCGTGCAGCTTGCGGTGACAACGATGGCTGTGGCTGCCCCGGCAACGAATGCGGCTGCACTGCGGACCATGGCCTACCTCCACGATCCCCGTGCCGGCGAACCAGGAAGCCCGTCCCGTTAATTCAAGGCTTCCACTGTTGATCGTTAGGCGCAAGGATCAGTCCGGACCAGGCGCGTGAACATCCTTAGGCTGGAGTGGTCCGCAATTGCAGCGACGTAAGTTGCCCAGAACGCTTTAAGATCAAAGCAGCGCCGTGCTCGATGCTTTCGCAGGCCCGGTACGCGATATCACGCGATGTAAGGAGCGGGCACATCGAGAAACCGTTGCGGCTAAGGAGGGTTGGGCAGTGACCGCGCTCACGACAGGGTAATAGCGTTGTTGCGACACGTTGCCGCGCAGGTTGGGTCGGTCTCTTTACTGGCGAGAACCAGAGCCGGGAAGTCCAGCGGGTGCTCGCGGACATCAATGACCGCGACTTGAAGTGCGCCGGGCTCGTCCACGAGCAATGGAATTTCTTCATTCGTCTGTGGTGGCTTTTAATTGCTGTGATCACGCTTGGCTTCTTTGTTCGGGTGCCGAACGTCTTAGGAGTCACAGAGCCCATCGCCGGCCTGGCCCAGCCAGGACCTCGATGACGGGCAGCAGGGCAGCGCCGCCCAACGTTCGCCGTATCGGCGCGGCACCGCCACGACGCCCAGAGGGGGGCCGCACACGAGATTGCCGGCCCTGACAGCCATGGCCTGGTTGACGAGAGCGTTAGGAAGGTTTACAACCGATTGGTTCGCCGGAGGTCGGTGAGTCGCAGGTCTATCCCCAGGGCTGGAGTGCTGACCATGAAGCGAGTAATGCGAGCTGGCCTGGGCTTCGCGGCCGCAGCGGTCCTTGCAGCGGGCTCGGGTGTGGGCGCAGCGGCACGGACGGGCGAGCCCGATGCGTTCACGGGCCAAGCGGGCGCCGCTGCGGCGGCGACGGGCTCGAGCGCGGTATCGGATCTGGGGTCGGCCGGCTGGAAGGTGCTGACCAGTGCAACCGCCAACGAACCCGGGCAGCAGATCTCCGCGCCCGGGTTTGACACCAACGGCTGGCTTTCGGTCACGAACGATGACGCCGGCGCCCCGGGGACCGAGATCGAAGCCTTGCTGCAGAACGGCTCCTGCCCGGACGTGTTCGTCTCGACCAACATGAAGACATGCTTCGGCTTCATGAAGAGGATCGGCCCGGACAAGATCAAGCAGTTCGGCGTCCCGTGGTGGTTCCGGACCGACTTCACCCCGGATCTGGTGCCTGGCCAGGATGCGACGCTGATCGTTAACGGCGTCGTCGGTGCCGCGGACGTGTGGGTGAACGGCCAGCAGGTGGCGACCTCGGCGACGGTGACGGGCGCCTACACCCGGTTCGCATTCGACATCACGCACCTGCTGGTGAGTGGGACGAACTCACTGGCCATCGAGATGCACCCGAATGACCCAACCTCGATGTACACGCTGGACAACGTGGACTGGACCCAGATCCCGCCGGACAACAACACTGGCATCCAGTTCCCGGTTCAGCTCCAGGTCGGCGGCGCATTGATCGACAGCAACGCGCACGTGCTCCAGAACAACGCGGCCGATCTGAGCAGTTCGGCGCTGACCGTCAAGGCAGACATCACCAACACGGCGAGCTCGCCGCAGACCGGCACGGTGACGGCGACCATCACCCCGCCGGCCGCGGGGACGCCGGTAGCTGTGAGCCAGGCGGTGACGGTGGCGGCGAATACCACTGAGACGGTCTCGTTCGCGCCGGCCCAGTTCCCCAGCCTGACCATCGCCGCCCCGCAGGTCTGGTGGCCCTACCAGCTCGGCGTGCAACCCCTGTACACGTTGACGACGTCGGTGTCGCAGAACAACGTGGTCTTGAACACCACCAGCGAGACGTTCGGCATCCGCAATATCACCTCGTACCTGACCGCCGGGACCTCGGCGGGAGCGCCGGACGGGGTCCGCGCTTTCAAGGTCAACGGCGTGCCGATCGTCATCCGTGGCGGCGGGTTCGACCCAGACCTGTTCCTGCACTATTCGGCAGCCGACACCGCCAAGCAGATCGCGTTGATGAAGAACATGGGCGTCAACGCGATCCGCCTGGAGGGGCACATCATGCCCGAGGACTGGTTCCAGCAGATGGACCAGGCCGGGTTCTTGATCAATGCGGGCTACCAGTGCTGCGACGCGTGGGAGGTGTCCGGCACCCTGAGCCCCGCGCAGCTCGCGATCTTGCAGCTGTCCGCGCTGACCATCGGCGAGAACCTGCGTAACCACCCGAGTGTGTTCAGCTTCCAGTGGAGCGACAACGCGCCGACCGCAGAACAGGAGTCCGTGTCGCTGGCAGGCTTCTCTCAAGCTGACTTCCAGGCTCCCCTGATCTCATCCGCCGAGTACAAGAGCAGCCCGCAGCTCGGGCCGTCGGGCGAGAAGGAAGGCCCGTACGACTGGGTGCCCCCCAACTATTGGTACGACACGACGCACTTCGGCGGGGGCGACGAGACCAACGCAGGTGGCTCGTGGGGCTACGACAGCGAGCAGAGTGCCGGGGATACCGTCCCCACGCTCGATTCGATCAACCGGTTTATGTCCGCGTCGGAGCAGGCCAACCTGTGGCAGAAGCCGAGCTACAACCAGTTCCACACCAACTACGAGGGGACCCAGCACAGCGGCTACAACTTCGGGACGCTCTACAACTTCGATACCGCACTTACCAGCCGATACGGCTCGTGGCCGGATCTCGCCACCTACGTCCAGGAGGCGCAGGTCCAAAACTACGAGAACGCCCGCGCCCAGTTCGAGGCGTTCATCGACCATGCCACCAACCAGCCGGTCCCCTCGACCGGAACGATCTACTGGCAGATGAACAAGGGCTGGCCGAGCCTGCTGTGGACGCTGTACAACAACGACGGCGACCAGGCCGGCAGCTACTTCGGTGCGCAGCAAGCGAACGCGAAGCTGCACGCGCTCTACGCCCTGGACGACGGCACCGTCACCCTGGATAACCTCGGCGCGGGCACCCAGTCCGGACTGTCGATCGAGTCCCGGGTTTACAGCGTCGCTGGTGCCCTGCTCGACGATCAGCAAGCGAGCAACATTACTCTCGCGAGCCAACAGGTCGCGAACTCGGTGCTCACACCGAAGGTGCCAGGGCCGACCATCGCGCCGGCCCCGGCGCAGACCTACTTCGTCGAGCTGGTGCTGCGGCAAAGCGGCACCATCGTCGACCGCAATGTCTACTGGCTGTCCACCCAGCAGGACGTCACGAACTGGTCGCAGACGCTCGGACAACCCCAGGCCACCCTGTCGCAGTACGCGAATCTCCAGGCGCTCAAGACGCTGCCGCAGGCGAGAATCGCGGCGACCGCCACCACCACACGGCAGGCCGGACCGAACGGTGCCGACCTGGCCACCACGGTGACCATCACCAATAATTCGCCGGGCCCCACGGTCGGGTTCTTCCTGCGCGCCGACGTGCGCAGGGGCACCGCGGCAGGAACCGAGCTCGCCGGCGACAACGAGTTGCAGTCCTCGATCTGGAACGACAACGACATCACGCTGTGGCCTGGCGAGTCCGAGACGTTGACCGCTACCTACAAGTCCACGGATCTGCAGGGCGCCACCCCGGTTATCAGCGTCTCCGGATGGAACATGTCGAAGATCGACGTTGCCGCCCCCGCACCGTAACGTGACTGTCCGCGCCATTTCCGGCGTGAGCGGAACCGGGTGGGAGTCCCGCGCTGCGGCGCGCTGGCGGCGCCTGATCGGAGATGATGTGGCCGGCCGCGCCCGAGGGCGCTAGTGTGCACAACCTCACGTGGTGATGGGGGATTGCGTGGCTAGCGGCACCGAGCAGGTGGAAATCGGTCGTGAGTCGGCCGAGATTCCACGAATTCAGTTGTCGGGCTTACGCAAGACGTTCGGCCTGGTGGTCGCCGTCGACGGCGTCGACCTCGACGTCTCGAGTGGCGAATTCTTCGCAATGCTCGGACCGTCCGGGTCGGGCAAGACCACCGTTTTGCGGATGATCGCGGGTTTCGAGGAGCCGACCGCCGGCACGGTGCGCCTGAGCGGCATCGACGTCACCCGTGATCCCCCGTTCCGGCGCGACGTGAACACCGTCTTCCAGGACTACGCGCTGTTTCCGCATATGACGGTCGCACAGAACATCGGCTACGGAATGCGGGTGCGCGGCGTCGACCGGGCCGCACGCCGGCGCCGCACCGACGAGGCGCTGGAGATGGTGCGGCTGCCCGGCTACGGCGAGCGCCGGCCGTCCCAGCTGTCTGGGGGCCAGCGGCAGCGCGTCGCGCTCGCCCGTGCCCTGGTCAACCGGCCACACGTCCTGCTGCTCGACGAGCCGCTCGGCGCGCTCGACCTGAAGCTGCGCGAGCAGATGCAGATCGAACTCAAGGCGATCCAGCGTGAGGTCGGCATCACCTTCATGTTCGTCACGCACGACCAGGACGAGGCGCTGACCCTGAGCGACCGGCTCGCGGTCTTCAACGCCGGCCGCATCGAGCAGGTCGGTACGCCGCGTGTGGTGTACGAGCAGCCGGCGACCGCGTTCGTGGCGGGATTCGTCGGGACGTCGAACGTCCTCTCCGGCGCGTCGGCGCAGCAGGTGTACCGCGAGGCCGGAACTTTCGCGATCCGCCCGGAGCGGATCACGGTGTCCGAGGCGTCGCCGGACCGCGGCCAGTCTTGCGCTGGAGGCGATGTCTGCGTCACCGGCAGCGTCCGCGAACTCGTGTACGCCGGTGCCGAGACCCGGGTGTTCGTCGAACTCGACACCGGCGACACGGTCGTGGCCGTCAGGCACAACGTCGCCGAGGACGGTCATCACGCGCTGCGGCGCGGCCAGCAGGTCTGGCTTTCCTGGAGCCGGCGCCAGGCCGTCTCCCTGGGCTCGTGAATGTCTATTGGGGGTAACCATGATCATCACTCGTCCAGCCGTCGCGATCGCGGCGGCGCTGTGTCTCGTGGCCGCGTGCAGCAGTTCCAAGTCCGGCGGGGAGAAGCTGCCCAACGTCCCGATGCAGAAATCGGTCGGCGCCGGCGAGGGCGCGTTGAACATCATCGCCTGGGCCGGCTACGCCGAGGACGGCTCGGATGACCCGAAGGTCGACTGGGTGCACCCGTTCGAGCAGCAGACCGGCTGCACCGTCCACGTGAAGATCGGCAACACGTCAGACGAGATGGTCGCGCTCATGAAGACCGGACAGTACGACGGGGTCTCCGCGTCCGGCGACGCCACGCTGCGGCTCATCTACGGCGGCGACGTCGCGCCGGTCGACACGTCGCTCGTGCCGAACTACGCCACGGTCTCCGACTTCCTGAAGAAGGGGGCGTGGAACTCGGTGAACGGCCAGATGTACGGCATCCCACACGGGTGGGGCGCGAACCTGCTCATGTGGGACACCAAGCGGGTGCCCAGCAACCTGGACTCGTGGTCGGCGGTCTTCGACCAGTCCGGCCAGTACAAGGGCCACGTCACCGCGTACGACTCGCCGATCTACATCGCCGACGCCGCGCTCTACCTCAAGTCCACTCAACCCGACCTCGGCATCAAGGACCCGTACGCGCTGACCGAGAAGCAACTCGACGCGGCGATGAGTCTGCTGAGTAAGCAGAAGGCGAACGTCGGCGAGTACTGGTCGGACTACACCAAGGAGGTGCAGGCGTTCGAGGCGGGGACGTCCACCGTCGGCACCACGTGGCAGGTCATCGCGAACACGATCAACGGCGGCGGCAAGACCACGGTGAAAACCGTCCTGCCGAAGGAGGGCGCCACCGGCTGGTCGGACACGTGGATGATCTCGTCGAAGGCCAAGCACCCGAACTGCATGTACAAGTGGATGAACTACATCATCTCGCCGAACGTCAACGCGCAGGTGGCGGAGTGGTTCGGCGAGTCACCCGCCCAGACGAAGGCGTGTGACGAGACGACGGACAAGAACTTCTGCGCGACGTACAAGGCGCTCGATGCGACGTTCGCCAAGTCGCTTGCCTACTGGACCACCCCGCGCAAGCAGTGTGTCGACGGCAGCGGCAACAACTGCACCGACTACAGCGAATGGGTCACGAAGTGGCAGGCGCTCAAGAGCTGACCGCTGCCGCACCGCGGAACAGGGGATCGCTTTCCGCGTTCTTCGCAACCAAGCGACGGACGCGGCTGGCGATCCTGCTGTCCGCACCCATGCTGTGGCTGGTCGTCGCCTACCTCGGCTCGCTCGGCGTCATGTTCGCGTCGGCGCTGTGGACGACCGACTCGTTCACCGGCAACGTCGTCAAGACGGTCAGCGGCGACAACCTCCACGCGGTCTACACCAGCCCGGTGTATTGGCGCGTCGCGTGGCGGACGGTTGAGGCTGCGCTGGCCGTCACGGTGATCGACGCGATCATCGCGCTGCCGGTGGCCTTCTACATGAGCAAGATCGCGTCGCGGCGGACCCGGCTGTTCATGGTCGTCGCCGTCCTGACGCCGCTGTGGGCGAGCTACCTGGTGAAGGCGTACGCGTGGCGGACCCTGCTGGCGCCGGACGGGCCGGTTAGCTGGGTGTTCGCCGGTCATACGCCCGGGTACGGCTTCACCGCCACGGTCATCACTCTGGCCTACCTGTGGTTGCCGTTCATGGTGCTGCCGGTGTTCGCCGGCTTCGAGCGGCTGCCGAACGGGCTGCTCGAGGCATCGTCGGACCTGGGTGCGAAGCCGATGCGCACGATTCGGTCCGTCGTGCTGCCGATGGTGTTTCCTGCCGTCGCCGCCGGGTCGATCTTCACGTTCTCACTGTCGCTGGGCGACTACATCGCGGTGGGCATCGTAGGCGGGAAGACGCAGCTGCTGGCCAACGTGATCTACGGACAGTTGATCACCGCAAACAACCAACCGCTCGCGGCGGCGCTGGCAACCATGCCGCTGATCGCGATCGTGCTGTACCTGCTGGCGATGCGGCGCACCGGAGCATTGGAGAACGTGTGAGACTCTCCGCCGGCCTGCGCTGGACGCTTCGGGTCATCACCTGGCTCGTGATGCTGTTCCTCTACGCGCCGCTCGCGATCGTCGTCATGAACTCGTTCAACAAGTCTCGTACGTTCGCTTTCCCGCCCACCGGCGTGACGCTCAAGTGGTGGCACGCCGCGGCGCACTCGAGCGGGGCGCTGGACGCGCTGTGGACGAGCGTCAAGGCGGGGCTCGGGGCCACCGCGATAGCGATCGTGCTCGGGACGATGGCTGCGTTCGCTGTGCAGCGTTACAACTTCTTCGGCAAGAACACCGTGAGTTTCCTGGTGATCCTGCCGATCGCGCTGCCCGGCATCATCACCGGCATCGCGCTCAACGCGGCCTTTCGTACCGTGTTCGATCCGCTCGGCATCGGATTCGGCCTGACGACCGTGATCATCGGGCACGCGACGTTCTGCATCGTCATCGTCTACAACAACATCCAGGCTCGGCTGCGACGGACCGGCAGCTCGCTGGTGGAGGCCTCGTCCGACCTCGGCGCGACGGGGTGGCAGACGTTTCGCTTCGTGACGTTCCCGATGATCCGCACCGCGCTGGTGGCCGGCGCCCTGCTCGCATTCGGGCTGTCGTTCGACGAGATCGTCGTTACGACGTTCACGTCCAGCCCGGACGTGCAGACGCTGCCACTGTGGATCTTCGCCAACCTGTTCCGGCCCAACCAGGCGCCGATCGTGGACGTGGTCGCCGCCGTCCTCATCGTGCTCGCGGTCGTGCCGGTGTGGCTCTCGCAGCGCCTCGGCGACGATCCGAGCAGCGGCAGAATATAGCCGGGTCGGGCGCGGCGCTCACGTGTCGCGGGCAGCGTCGTCGGGGTTCTGGAGTTAGCGTGGCAAGCTGAGCCCTGTGGCGGTGACGTCGAAGGCCTCGATGTCCGCGACTCCGTTGTACAACCTGCCGTTGGCCAGGTACAGCGCGGCTCGCCCGCAGGGCGAACGATCGCCATTGTCACGACTGCCCATCCAGTTTCTTTGCCTGGTCGAGCACGGCCTGGAACGAACCGCAGGTGTCGCAGGCGACCAGCGCGGCAGTGCCGTCATCACTACTCGCAAGAATCTGTGTCCCGTCGTTGGCGAAATGCACCGAATTCACGAGGTCGGCGTGCGCGCGAAGTGTCGCCACCGGATGGCCGCTCTGCACATCCCATATGTGAATGGCTGCGTCGGCACCCGCCACGGCTAACAGACGGCCATCGGGGCTAAAGCTCGCGGATGTGACCGTCGTGCTCGGCCCCACGATCTGCTGGACGATCTGCGCCTGCTGCACTCTCCATATGCTGATCGTGTGCGCGAAGTCGACGACAGCAAGCTGCGAGCCGTCCGGGGACGCCGCCAATGCCTGGGCAAGTGACGAACCGGACCTGCCGAGAACATTCCGCGGCTGGCGATTGAGGTGTAATGAGTCCGAGATGCGGATAGTGCCGTCGGTGCTGGCTGCCGCGATCAAGGTGGAATTCGGGATGTACGACACGGCCATGATGAGCGAGCCGGCACTCGACGCTGGAGACTTGCCGACAATCCGGCCAGTGTGCAGGTCCCACTCGATGACCCGGTTCTGACGGTCGCCAGCGGCCACAAGGGTTCCGCCCGCGTTCACGACAGCGGCGCTCGAGATGAAGTCGTTATTCTCGTCGAACGTCAGCTTCGACGTCCCGTTCTGCGAATTCCACAGCCTGGGCGCATAAGCGTACGCAGTTGCCGTGATGACGGCGTCGCCACTCGGCGTGAACTGCGCGCTCCGGCCGGGTTCCGGAGCGGTGTCGACGTCTTCCCATTGTTTTTCCATTCGGCGGGTAGCCGTGTTCCATATCTGGTAAGTGCCGTTGTCCTGCGCCGTCACTATGCGACGACCGTCCTTGCTGAATTCGGCGTCAAGAACCCACCAATTAGAGGTCGTCAGCAGCGAATGCCGGCCGAACGTCCAGACACGCGCGGTACCGTCGGTGCTCGCCGTGGTCAGCTGCGCGGGGTTCGCGGGGTTGAACGCTGCGGACGTAACCGCGCCGTGGTGACCGGCGAACTGCGCCAGTGGACGGTCGTTGCCCTGGTCGGCCCGCCAGATCTGAGCGATTCCGCCGTCGTCAGCGGTGACCAGCCACCGCCCGTCGGGGCTGAAGTCAGCGGTCTCGATCCAGTCAGGCTGCACCGACGTGTACCCGATCGGTGCTGTATGGCCGGTCCCGGCGCTGGCATCGTAGACGTACGCGGCCCTGTCGGCGATCATCGCGACCCGTGTGCCGTCGCGGCTCACAGTCAGGTCGGAGGGCGTTCTCGTGGCACCTGTCATCTCGACGGGAGCTGCCGAGTCCTGCCAGTCCCAGAGGGAGAGGCTCCACACTTGGTTAGTGCGTTCGACCAATGCGATCCGACCGGAGCTCGGCCCGGCGAAATGCGGATAAACGACGGAGTCGAACGACGTCGAAGTCGCGAGCGCCACATCCGAATCAGCGTCCCAGACTGTCACCCGCATCCCGGTTTCGTCGGAGGCGAGCCCGTCGGTCACAATGTGTGTCCCGTCGGGGCTCGGACTCGCGTCGTAAGCGCCGGTACTGGAGTCGCCGTAGTAGCGGAGTGGTGTGGATCCGCGTGGATCCCACAGGACGGCCGGCCGGAGTTCGTCACCGGCGCTCGAGACGAGCAGCAGCTGGTTGCCGCCGCGCTCCGTCCATCTCGCCACGACGGCTTTCTTGAACGTGGTCAGTGAGTCGACGAAGCGGCCGCCGGTGCTCGTGTACACGCGAACGGATCCGTCGTTCGCGGCAGTTGCCACCAGGCGACCGTCAGGGCTGAAGGACGCTTGGGTGAGCTGCGTTCTGGTCCGACCCGCGGGAACTAGCGTGTGCAAGCTCCGTCCGCTGGCGGCGTCGAAGATGCGCGCCGTGCTGTCCCACCCCGCAGTGACGATCAGCGTCCCGTTGGGCGAGAACTCGCTGCTGGCCACCGTGCCCGAGTGGCCTCTCAGGACACGTAGTTGGTTGTCCGCATCGAACGCGTTTCGTACGGCGGCCTCGGCCGCGGACCCCTGTCGTTTGTCGTATGCCTGAAGTGCTGTGTGCAACGCCGCGGCAGGGTCGGAGGAAAGCAGGCGCTCGGATGTACCAAGGAGCTTCTCGTACTCCGCCAGGTTACGAGCGGCCTGGCCCTCGGCTCTGCTGCGCCTGGCATACACGACTGCCACGACGACGGCCACCAGCAGCAGGGCGAGCGTCGCCGATACCAGACGTGAACGTCGTAGCCGCCGCTTCGTGCGCCGGTGCTCCTGCTCGGATTCGAGGCGTGCGCGTTCCAGAGCTGCTTCGGACGCCAGTCGGTCCTGTTCGGCGACATAACGTCGGCGCCAGTCGAGCACAGCGGGCGCCATGACATCGTGGAAGATTTCGTACCGAGGCGGTCCGGGTTGGTCGACCGGGGGCGGCACCGGGCGCAGTACGCGATCCTCTCCGGAGGCCAGCTCCTCGAGCATGCCCGCCAGCTTTGCCGAATCGGACAGCCCAGCGTAGTCGGCAAGGTCTGCTGCCGTGTGCGCGATCTTGGTTCCTGAGGGTGTGACGAGGTGCCGGAAAACGTCTGCAGCGATCGCTCGCTGCTCGTCGGTGAGGCGGGCCATCACCGAGTCGAGATGCGTGCGTACGATCCGGCTGGCGCCTCCCAGAGACCGCAACATCGACTCGGTCAGGACCTGGGAGCCTCGCGCGGTTTCCTCTGACCACAGCCGCGTCATGACGAGTTGCAGGAACGGAGTCTCGATCGTTGTGCTCGCCGGCCCTGTGGACGAAGTGTCGGCGCTGTCGGTTACCGACACGCGGCCTGTGCGGAGCTCGTTGAGGAGCCGGTCGACCAATCCAGGCTCGATCGTCATCGGGCGCGACGGATGCTCTTCGTTGTGGCGCGCCAGCGGTTGCTCGATCGCCTCACGCGCCGCCGCCACGCTGAGGTGGTCGAGCCGCAGGCTGTTGCTGAACAGTTCTGGGACGTAAGCCTCGAGCCGATCGAGTTTGGCCAGGGCATCCTCGCGCACGCCGATGAGAACATTCACGCGCAGGCCCGCAGTACTGACAATGCGACCGAGTTCGGCAGCGAAAGCGTCCGCCCGGGCACCCTCCTGGTAGAGAGTCTCTTCCTCGAATTGATCACACAGCAGGTAGACGTCGGCGTCGAGACGACGCGTGACGGTGCGGAGCAGATCAGCTGACAACGGGCCGGGTGGCAGGACGTCTGGATCGAGGTCGTCGGGCAGTGCTGCACGAAGGCTCTCCGTAAGGTCGGCCAGAGGGTCGTCGCGCCATGATGCGTGGTAGACGACGATCGCATTGTCGGTGGCGACGTAGGAGAACGTCTCATCATCGAGGCGCCGCAGGTGCGGCATGACGGCGGCCTGGAGCAGGGAACTCTTGCCAACGCCGCTCGGCCCGTAAAGCACAGTGAGCCTACTCGCCATTAGGTTCGCGATGACCAGGTCGCGGTCACCGTCGCGTCCGAAGAAATACTCGCTGTCGCTTTCGGTGTATGGCTGAAGTCCGTTGTAGGGGCACACGCGCCGTGCGTGTCTTCCGATATACCGCACCGGAGGCACGATTTCGATCATCATTCTGCCACTCCTACCGGAGCAAATGCCTCGATGGCGCGCCGCAAGTCGTCGGCATAGTCCTCCAGTCTTGAGTCGAGGAGTTCGACGCCGCGCTTGTACCAGGCGCGCTCTTCGATCTTGTCGGGATGCGCTTGGATAGCCCAAGAGTTGTATGTGAGGCCCTCATCACCCCATAACCGGTGCAGAATTACTCGAAGATTCCAATCCTTGAGGTTGTAGCCTAGGAACAGGAAATGGCTTTTCTGCATGCGTTTGGTCACGTGTACAGGAATGAGTTTTGCGATGTCAGAGTGGCTTAGATAGGCGATGTAGTGGTTCTCGGTAATAACGAAGCTGTCGCGTTCCTTTGGTGCACGGCCCACGGCACCGTGAATCTTCGCGACGACCGGCCGGTCAGTGCACGTGAGCTCTGGATATGTGTTGGGCACGGCAATCACAGTCGTCTCGCCGTTGGGGCGCGTGTGTACGAACCTGCTCTTGTCGGGACCATCAGCAAGGTAGGTGACGAGATCGTATTCTTCGCCTGCATCGCGAAGTGCTTGCTCGAGCAGCGTGTCGTAGTTGGTCGAAACATAGAGCGGGAAGGCTTTGGCCTTGTCGCTGCGATGGTGCCTGATCATGGCGGGGAGCGACGCGAGGAATCGATGCATCGGCGTCGGGCTGTAGTCGGCGTCGAAGACGGTGTGCAGGGCCTCATACAACGGGCCGCTGCCTAACTTCACGTCGAAGTACTGGGATACGCGCAGCAAGTCCCGAGGATCGTCAGTCGGATAACCGGCCTCTTCGGCAAGGTACTCGGTCAATTCTGCGCCGCTTGGCAGGTAGCGCCCACGCTCCCAGCCCGTGGCGGGCGGTCGGCCGCACACGCTGACGCCGGCGCCAAGGAAAGGAACAACGGCACCGGCCATGAGCTGTCTGGCGACCAGTTGGTGGTGCTCGTCGTCGGGTGATTGGGCCATCGAGCCCCCCCAAATCGATACCTTGCTCATCCGGCCGTAGCCGGATACTTACTTATGGTGACGCCGGCGGTCGAGGCTCCGCTGCCTCTTATAGAGAGGCCTTAACTCGTCGCTGATACAGGTCCGCTTTTGGCTCGAGCGACCGGATCAGATCCCACAAAGCACACTGAACGTCTATAAGTCGCTCGGTTCGGTCGCGTCACACTTTCTACCGGAACATTCATACTTTCTACGCGAATGTGCGCCGAGCTGCAATCTGGTCACTGCTGTGATGTGCACTGATCTCGCGCGAGGATGCGGCGAGCACCCGGCGTGCTGCTGAGCGGCGTCATGTACCCAGCGCGATGAAGGACACGCCGGTGGCAAGGCTCACTGGGTCGTGACCGGTTTCAGAGCGGGCCGCGAAGAGGGCTTCTGGCAAGGTGGCACCGGTTTGTAGTTTGTCGTGCAGCGCCACCATGAGTGGCACTGAGGCACGGTCGTTTACCGGCACGACACTGGCGAGGATGCCGGCCGCGCCGAGCGGTATGAGGCTGCTGACCAGTCCGAGAAGCTCGTCGGCGCCGACGGGAGCTGCGACGCCGGAGTCGCAACTGGACAACACCAGCCGGTAAGGAGCGCGTCGCAGTCGCTCGAAGTCGTGCACGATCAGCGGTCCGTCATCGAGTCGCAGCGACGAAAACAGCGGGTTGTCGGCGCGGAAGGTGCCGTGCGCCGCGATGTGCGCGAGCCATGCGCCGTCGAGGGCCGCCAGGGCGTTGTCGGCGGTCGCTGTCCCGTGACCCAACATCGTTGCGCCGGGGTAGTGGCGAACAAGCTGGGGTATCTCTGCTCCCCCGGTCTCGAGCCCAGGTCCGACGATGAGGGTGACTCGGTCATTTCGGGGTGGCTGAGTTCTATGGGCGTGCAGCCAGGTCGACGCCGAGGGTGCCACGCTGACGACCCGGTTTCGCAGACTTGGCAGCAGCGACCATGGAACCGCATGCAGCCGTCCTGGTGGTATGACGACGACTGGGCCGTCACCGAGATCATCGGCGCCTGGGCCGAGGAGGAAGCGCTCGAGTCGCGTGCCTACCTGATTCAGGCGCAGATTTAGGTGTCGAGCCGGCGAACCGACGGCGGCGCGTGCCAGAACGGCCCTGGCCATGCCCACGTCGGTGGCGGGCATGCTCCCGAGCGCATGCCTGCGTACCCGCCGGTCGACGATCGTGATGACGTGCAACGTGTCGTCGATCTCGATCAGCTCGACCAGCCGGGTGTCGCCGAGGCCGGCGATCAACTCGTCTACGTCGAACTTCTTTGCCTCTGTCGTCAGGCTGCCCTGAGTCCTCAAGGCGCGAGCCCGTACGGCGTGTTCGAGCCGGCGCCGTTCCCGGTCGAGCGCTACGACGGTGTTCCCGCGCGCGGTGCGTGCCTCGTCGTGCATGCGCGTGACTGCCCGCAACGCCGCCAGCTCTGCGATCTGTTCCTTGTCGTGTGGTGGCATCGTCAGCCCATGTCCCAGTGCCGTGGCGCGCCAACGTTCGGTCCAGGCAAGGAGCAGGCGCGGATCGCTTCGGCGCAGGGCTTCCCGCTGCGCGACCAGCGCAAGCTCGGCGCCGTGCGCCGTGGCGTAGGCACGCAGCTCGGTCGCCCCAAGCGTCGACTGGTATTCGTCCAACGCGTCCAGGCCACGAGCACATGCAGCCAACGTGGCGCGCGCGTTGCCTGCCGCTTCGCAGCGCGACGCCTGTCCGAGCCAGCCAATGCTGCGGTTCAGCGCGGAGCCTCGTCGCCGCGACCGGGCGGCACGTTCGAGGTGCTCCTCAGCTATGGCACCACCGCCGCGACGCAGAGCAATCCGTCCAGCGAGCAGATGTGCACGCGAAGCGTCCTCGTCTCTGAAATTGTCCAGCCGCGATGCGACCTGTTCGGTCTGGGCCAGCAATCTCGCACTACGTTCACCGTTGGCGTAGCGAGCCCTCACGACGACGAGCTGCGCGCGCGACTCCCAGAGGTCGCGGCCGTGGGCGCGAAACAGGCGACGAGCGCGCCCGGCCCGCTCGAGGGCACCCGCGGGATCCGCCGCGGAAAGTGCTGCGGTGGCGGCGACATAGATGAGCTCAGTTCGCTTGAGAACATCTCCACCGCGCGCGCCGAATTGAACCACGGCCGCGTCCGCTTCCCGCATCGCGTCCGCCGCTAACCCTGCGGCCAGTAGGGTCGAGCAGCGATCGATCGCGAGCTGCGGATCCGGGACGCCCAGCGCGTCATAGCGCCGACCGGCCACGTCGAGGTACGACAGCGCCGTGGGTAGATCACCACGCACGATGGCGACCAGTCCACGATTGTGCAGAGCTACCGCATACTCCCGCTCCTGGCCACTGCTCGCGAACAGCACCTCGGCACGTGCAAAGTCGGCCTCCGCCCGCACGGCATTGCCGAAGGCCAGATACACCTCGGCACGGTGCGTCAAGGAGCGCGCCTCCCACACCGTGTCGGCAGCCCGCCGGAGGAGGGGCAGCGCTCGATTGAGATCTTTGAGCGCTTCCTCGTAGCGGCCCAGGCGCTTCAGTGTCGAAGCGCGACGCAACAGAACGCGTGCCAGCGCGGCTCCGCGTACCTGTGCTGCCGCTTTGTCGAGCGCGGCCAATCCCTGCGTGGGGCGCCCGATCCACGCCAGCGCGACGCCGAGTGTCGCACGCACATCTGCCTGCCGAGCCGGATCTCCCGACGCGACGGCCAGCCGCAGAGCGATCCTCAGCTCAGCAATAGCAGCGGCGACGTCGCCTCTGTCACGCAAGACGATCGCCGCCGCCTGACGTGCCACCGAGGCCTCGTACGCGCGGGGTTGCGCGGCGAGTATGGCGCGAGCAGCTACCAGCGCCTCTTGCGGACGCGCGAGCGCGAGCGCGAGCAACTGGCTCGGCTCTGCCGCCGCATTCGTGGCTTCGGGAGCTAGCCTGCGCACTCACCAAATGCTAGACATGCACAGAAAATTTGGCTTCGGTCCAGGGGGCGTTAGAAATGACCAGCAGCAAACGCGCAAGCAAGAAGCGGCCGAGTTGGCAGTTGAATCCACGGAATCGGCTGGACGCCCAGCTAGCGCTCATCCTAGAGAACCTCGAGGAGTCTGCCATCTACCCACCCAACCGGGACGAGGAGGTGGAGGTCGACTACCTGTATCGGCAGGGGGCGATCCTGATCCGTGATGAAGACGTTGAGCGCGTACGCACGCTCTTGGGTGGCGGCGAACCGAGGCGAACGGAGAACAACATCCGCGGACTTACCCTCTTCGAGCACCCTGCAACCCGCAGCACCCCAGAGACGTGCGCGTTCATCGATACCGAACTGGGCGAAGGAATTGCCACACCTGACCACATCCTCTATGTCTGCAACAACAACACCTGCCCCGCCACCGAGCCGGAAGAAGTGCCTCGAGGTGCCCAGCCCGATCCGGGCGTGGACGTTGCCCCTGGGGATCGATGCAACGGGACGGGCATTTTCGTATCGGTGCTGGACAGCGGCTGGCTACCCGAAGCCGAAGCCGCTCACGAGTGGCTCCACGGTGTCGACGGTGATCCCGAGAACCCCATCGGCCCAGACGGGAACATCCTTCCGTACGCCGGCCATGGCGCATTCGTTGCTGGAGTACTGCGCACGATGGCGCCGGCGGCGAACGTCTACGT
>JBKPQY010000299.1:0-13693 GCA_046734315.1 Actinomycetota bacterium
ACTGTGTGGCGCTGGGGTACCAGGACTCGAACCTAGACTAACGGAGCCAGAATCCGTCGGGCTGCCAATTACCCCATACCCCACTGCAGCCCGCTCGATGAGTGTTCGCGGGCCGCCGGGTAATGCTACCGGACTCCGTGAGGCCCGACCAAAACGGCTCATGCCACCAATGCCGGCACCGCGGAGAGCGTGCTGACCACCGGTACGCGTCGCTCGACCCCGGCCACGCCCAGCCGGTCGAGCCAGACGCCGTGCAGTCCTGCGCCGAAAGCCCCCAGGGCGTCGGCGTCGAGGCGGTCTCCGACGTGGACCGCGGCAGCGGGCGCGACGCCAAGCGCCGCGCAGGCGTGCGCGAAGATCGCCGGATCGGGTTTGCCGGCGCCGACCTCTCCGGAGATCGCGACGGCGTCGAACGCATCGAGGAGCCCCACCATGGCCAGCTTGCGGCGTTGATGCGGCCCGTCGTTGTTGGTGATCACGCCGAGTCGCAGCGACTGGGCCCGCAGCGCGTCGAGGCAGGCCAGGGCGTCGTCGAACAGCACGAAGGCGCGGTTGAGGGCGGTGAAGCGAGCCTGCTCGAACGCGGCAGCGCAACCGGCGTCCGCATTGCGACCGAGGGCACGCAGAAAAGCGGCCGTCCGTGCGATGCGCATCGGCTCGAACCCGATCTCACCGCGGGCATGACGCTCGAAGTACGGGGCGGAGATCGCCTCCCACAGCGGGTACGAGTCGCCGGCACCCATCGCGTCGTCCAGGGCGCGGCGGGCCGTCGACGTGTAATCGACCAACGTGTCGTCAACGTCGAAGAAGACGGCCTCGATCACCCGCGCGCCGCCTGCAGCCTCGCCAGTGCCCGGTCGCGGCCGAGCAGCTCGAGCGACTCGAACAACGGCGGCGACACCGTCCGGCCGGTGACCGCCACCCGGATCGGGCCGAACGCGTTGCGTGGCTTGAGACCCAGACCGTCGACCAGGACCGCCCGAAGCGCCTCCTCGATCGGGGTGGCGCCCCATACCTGCAGCCTCGAAAGGGCGGGAATCGCCGCGCCGAGCACCTCCGTGTCGAGCTGTTTCGCCGCGGTGGCGTCGATCACGATGTCGTCCACGACCAGGAAGCGGAGCATGTCCGCGGCCTCGCCGAGGGTCTGGACGCGCTCTTGCACGAGCGGCGCGGCCGCGGCGACGAGCTCGAACGGCACGCCGGGCAGCCAGTCGGCGAGCCGCCGTGCGAACTCGGCGGGGTCGAGCAGGCGGATGTGCGCGGCGTTGATGGCTTCGCACTTCTTCGGGTCGAACCGCGCCGGGTTGGCGTTGACGTCGGCGATGTCGAACGCGGCCACCATCTCGTCCACGCTGAACACATCGCGGTCGGCGGCGATGGACCAGCCGAGTAGCGCGAGGTAGTTCAGCAGCCCTTCGGGCAGATAGCCCTGCTCGCGATAGAGGTTCAGCGACGACTGCGGGTCGCGCTTGGACAGCTTTTTGTTGCCCTCGCCCATGACGTAGGGCAGGTGCCCGAACGACGGGACGAAGTCGGTGACCCCGATGTCGATCAGTGCGCGGTACAGCGCGATCTGCCTGGGCGTCGACGGCAGCAGGTCCTCGCCGCGCAGCACGTGGGTGATCCGCATCAGCGCGTCGTCGACCGGATTGGTCAGCGTGTAGAGCGGATCGCCGTTGGCCCGCACGACGACGAAGTCGGCGACACTGCCGGTCGCGAACGTGACCTCGCCGCGCACGAGGTCGTGCCAGCCGACGTCCTCGTCAGGCATACGCACCCGCAGCACCGGTTGGCGGGCCTCGGCTCGATAGGCCGCGCGTTGCTCATCTGTGAGCGAACGGTCGAAGTTGTCGTAGCCGAGCTTCGGGTCGCGCCCCGCCGCACGGTGGCGAGCCTCCGTCTCCTCGGGCGTCGAGTACGACTCGTAGACATGGCCGGCCTTCAGGAGGCGATCGGCGATGTCGGCATAGATGGCACGGCGCTCGCTTTGCCGGTACGGCGCGTGCGGGCCGCCGACTTCGGGCCCCTCGTCCCAGTCCAGGCCCAGCCAGCGCAACGAGTCGAGCAGCGCGCGGTAGCTCTCCTCAGAGTCGCGAGCCGCGTCGGTGTCCTCGATCCGAAGGACGAACGTACCGCCGACATGCCGCGCGTAGACCCAGTTGAACAGGCAGGTACGGATCAGCCCGACGTGCGGATTGCCGGTCGGCGAAGGGCTAAACCGCACCCTGACGTGGCTCATTTCGCCCGCACCTCGTTCATCAGCGTGCCGATCCCCTCGATCTCGATGCTGACCCGGTCACCGTCGCGCAGCGGGCCGACACCCGCCGGCGTTCCGGTGAGGATCACGTCGCCGGGCAGCAGCGTCATGACGTTCGACACGAACGCGATCAGCGCGGCGACGTCGTGGACCATCTGGCTGGTCCGCCCGTCCTGACGCAGCTCACCGTTCACCGACGCCGTGATGCGCAGGTCGGACGGGTCGAGCACCGTCTCGATCCACGGACCGATCGGGCAGAACGAGTCGTAGCCCTTCGCCCGGGTGAACTGCCCGTCGGCGCGCTGCTGATCGCGGGCAGTCACGTCGTTGGCGGCGGTATAGCCGAGCACGTGGTCGAGTGCCTTCTCGCGATCGACGTCCTTGGCGGGGCGGCCGATCACCGCGGCGAGCTCGGCCTCGTGCTCCACCCGCGCGGAGTCGGGTGGCAGCCGGATCACGTCGCCGGTGCCGATCACCGACGTCGACGGCTTGAGGAACAGCAGCGGTGTCGCCGGCACCTCGTTACCGAGCTCGCGGGCGTGCTCGGCGTAGTTGCGCCCCACCGCCACGACCTTGCTCGGCAGAATCGGCGACAACATGCGCACCTCGGTGAGCGGCCACCGCGCGCCGGTGAACGTGATCGCACCGAATGGGTGGCCGTCGATCGCGGCGACGTCGTCGCCCTCCACAATCCCCCAGGACAAGCCGGTCGGGGCCACGAAGCGGGCGATGCGCACGAGCAACTACGCTACCGGTCATGGCTTCGCAGCTGTCGGCCGTGCCGATCGAACGGCGCCGCCGCGCCGCCGCGACGGCCGGGCTGATCGCGGCGCTGCTGGTCGCCGCCGGAGTCATGCCGTGGGTGGGCCCGGCACCGAGCGTGCTGCGAGTGCTGGCGACGATCGCGCTGGTCGCGGCCGTCCCGGTCGCCCTGGTCACCTGGGGGCTGCTCACGAGCATCCGTGCCGACCGTGCCGAGGCACGGCTTGACGCCGCGATAGCCGCCGCGGTGGCGGATGCCTGCACGTCCGTGGACGCCTGCACCCACGACTGCGCCGCATGCCTGCGAAGCTGATCTACTCGGCGATCACCTCCCTCGACGGCTACATCGCCGACAAGGACGGCCATTTCGAATGGGCCGCGCCGGACGATGAGGTGCACGCCTTCGTCAACGACGTGACGCGGCCGATCGGCACGCACCTGCTCGGGCGGCGGATGTACGACGTGCTGCGCCCCTGGGACACCGTGCCGACCGACGAGGGTCCGCAGGTCATGCGCGACTTCGCCGAGATGTGGCAGGGCACCGACAAAATCGTCTACTCCACGACGCAGCAGACGGTGTCCGGCCCAAGCACGCGCCTGGAGCGACGTTTCGATCCCGACATGGTGCGCGAGCTGAAGCGGACGGCCGTACGCGACCTCACGGTCGGCGGTCCGAGCCTTGCCGCGGCGGCGCTCGCGGCTGACCTGGTCGACGAGCTGCAGCTGTTCCTCAACCCGGTGGTCGTCGGTGGCGGAACAGCCGCGCTCCCCGACGGTATCCGCCTCGATCTCGAGCTGCTCGAGCAATGCAGGTTCGCGGGCGGTGTGGTGTTCTTGCGCTACTCGTGCAGCAGGCCGTAGCGCACCGCGTCGGAAAGGGCGAGCCACGACGCCTCGATCACGTTGCCGTGCACGCCGACCGTGGTCCACTCGCGGTGGCCGTCCGACGTCTCGACGAGTACCCGGGTCACCGCGTCGGTGCCGTGCCTGCCGGGCAGGATGCGCACCTTGTAGTCGGTGAGCTCGAGTTCTGCCAGACGGGGGTAGGCGGTCTCCAACGCTGAGCGCAGCGCCCGGTCGAGGGCGTTCACCGGCCCGTTGCCCTCGTCGGTCGAGATCACTCGCTGCCCGCCGGCGTGCAGTTTGACGGTGGCCTCGCTGACGAGCGAGCCGTCGTCGCGCCGCTCGACGATCACCCGGTACGACTCGACACTGAAGGGAGTCGTGGCGCCGTCCAACTCCTCGCGCAGCAGCAGCTCGAACGACGCGTCTGCCGCCTCGTACGACCAGCCCTCGGCTTCGCGCTGCTTGACTCGGTCGACGACCTTGCCGACCACGTCGGGCCGCGACGTCACGTCCACGCCGAGCTCACGCGATTTCAGTTCGACCGACGCGCGGCCGGCCATCTCGGTGACGAGGATGCGCTGGTCGTTGCCGACCACGGCCGGATCGAGGTGGTTGTACAGCTCCGGCGACACCTTGATCGCGGACGCGTGCAGCCCCGCCTTGTGCGCGAACGCCGAGGAGCCGACGTACGGCTGGTGGGTGTTCGGGGCGAGGTTGGCGATCTCGGCGATGGCGTGGGAGACGCGCACCATCTCGGCGAGGCAGCCGTCGGGCAGGACGTCCAGCCCCATCTTGGTGACCAGCCCTCCGATCACCGCGAAGATGTCGGCGTTGCCGGCACGTTCGCCGTAGCCGTTCGCGGTGCCCTGCGCGTGTGTGGCGCCGGCATCGACGGCGGCCAGCGTATTGGCCACGGCGCAGCCTGTGTCGTCCTGGGTGTGGATGCCGAGCCGTATTCCCGTACGCCGGCGTACGGCGTGGACAGTCGCATGGACGCCCATCGGCAACATGCCGCCGTTCGTGTCGCACAGCACGCCGACGTCGGCGCCGGCTTCGGCAGCCGCGTCCAGCACCCGTACCCCGTAGTCGGGGTCGTGTTTGTACCCGTCGAAGAAGTGCTCGCAGTCGAGGAACACCCGCCGCCCCTGCTCGCGCAGGTATGCAACCGTGTCGCGCACCATCGCGAGGTTCTCCTCCAGCGTGGTGCGCAGCGCCCGTTCGACGTGCCACACGTCGGACTTCGCAACGAGCGTGACGACCGGAGCGCGCGAATCGAGCAGGGCGCGCACCTGCGGGTCGTCCTCTACCCTTACGCCGGCCTTGCGCGTCGCGCCGAACGCGACGAGGACCGCGTTCTTGAGCACGAGCTCGCCGTCTGCCGCACGGGCGAAGAACTCGGTGTCCTTGGGGAGCGCTCCGGGCCAGCCGCCTTCGATGAAGCCGACGCCGACCTGGTCGAGCAGCCGGGCGACCGCGAGCTTGTCGGCGACCGAGTAGGTGATGCCCTCGCGCTGGGCCCCGTCGCGCAGCGTCGTGTCGAAGACGTGAAAGCCGTCGGTGAGCATGGATGCCTCCAATAGAAAAGACCCCCCGCCGGATGGCGAAGGGTCTGCGCGTCGGAATCGAGCTGGTCCGACGCGCTAACTGATAATGACGAAGTTGCGGTGCACGACGAGCATTCTGCCACGCATCCCTGAGTGGTCAACCCTGCGTTCGATACCAGGCGATCTTGTCGCGGATGTGCCGCTGCTGGGCGCGCAGCTCGCGGATTTGCCGGTCGACCGCCTGGTCGTGTTCTTCGAGGAGGGTGATCCGCTCGGCGATGGTGCCGTCGCCGAAGCGGCACAGTTCGGCGTACCGCAGCATGTGCGCGATGGGCATGCCCGTGTCGCGTAGGCAGCGCAACACCCCGAGCCAGTCGAGGTCGTTGTCGGTGAACGAGCGCCGCCCACCCGACGTACGGGCGATGCCGTCGAGCAGGCCGATGCGTTCGTAGTAGCGCAGCGTGTCGAGGCTGAATCCGGTCTTGTCGGCAACCTGTCCGGGCGAGTACATGCGCGCAGAATAACGCTTGACCTGGAGCGCACTCCGGGTTGCACGCTCGATCGTATGAATCTTGTACTAGGCGCGATGTTCTTCGGAACTCGGCAAGACGAGCACACCTCCTTCGAGCTGTTGGATCGGTTCGTAGACGGTGGCGGCACGATGATCGACACTGCGAACAACTACGCATTCTGGGAACACCCGACCGGCCGCGGCGGCGCGGCCGAGACCGTGCTCGGCGCGTGGTTCGCTGCCCGGCCGGGGCTGCGCGATCGGGTGTATCTCAGCACGAAGATGGGCGCCGAGCCCCGGGTTCCCGGCGGCTACCCCGTCAACCGCGAGGGTCTGTCGGCCACGGCGATCAAGGAGGCGATCCAGGCCAGCCTGGAGCGGCTGCGCACCGACCGGGTCGATCTGTACTGGGCGCACATGGAGGACCGGTCGGTGCCGATCGACGAGACGGTCGGCGCCTTCGGCGAGCTCGTTGCAAGCGGCGTGGTGGGCCGCGTCGGCGCGTCCAACCACGCGACATGGCGGGTCGAACAGGCCAGAGCGGCTGCCCGCTCACTCGGCGTCGCCGGCTACACCGCCCTCCAGCTGCGGTACTCGTACGTGGTGCCACGTCCGGGCGTGCTGGTGCATGGCCACCGGTTCGGGTCGGTGAGCGACGAGACACTCGACTACGCCACGTCCGAGCACCTCGACATCTGGGCGTACACGACGCTGATCGAGGGCGCGTACGTACGCGCGGACCGGCCGCTGCCCGAGGGCTACGACCATCCCGGCACGACCCGGCGGCTGGCCGTCCTGAACGAGGTGGCCTCCGAACTGGGCGTGACGCGCAACCAGGTCGTGTTGGCCTGGCTCATCGGCGGGAGTCCGGCCATCACGCCGATCGTCCGCGTCAGCACCGCGTCGCAGCTCGACGAGGCGCTGGCCGGGGCGCGGCTGACGCTGACCGCCGAGCAGCGCGCCCGGATGGACGCGGCACACTGACTGGCATGACACCACTCGTACTGGGCGCCATGTACTTCGGCACGCGCACCGACGAGCGCACGTCCGTCGAGCTCCTCGACCGGTTCGTCGAGGCCGGCGGCACCATGATCGACACGTCCGACAACTACTCGTTCTGGTCCGATCCCAGCGGGTTCGGCGGCCAGAGTGAGGCGGTAATCGGCCGCTGGCTCGCCGCGCGTCCCGGAATGCGCGACCGCGTGTACCTGAGCACCAAGGTCGGGGCACAGCCGCTCGTCCCCGGCGGCTACCCGGACAACCTCGAAGGGCTCTCCGCCGCGACGATTAAGGATGCGGTGCAGCGCAGCCTCGGGCAACTGGGCACCGACCACCTCGACCTGTACTGGGCGCATGTCGAGGATCGCTCCGTGCCCGTCGAGGAGACGATGGACGCATTCGGATCGCTGGTCGCGGACGGGGTGGTGGGGCGGATCGGCTGCTCGAACTGGCCGACCTGGCGGGTCGAGCAGGCTCGGCACGCGGCCCGGGGCTGGCCCGGGTTCACCGTCCTGCAGCTGATGCACTCGTACCTGCAGCCCCGCCCGAGTGCTCCGGTTGCCTTCCAGTCGCAGCGCTTCGGCTGGGTCACCGACGAGACGCTCGACTATGCGACAACAGTGGGGCTTTCCATCTGGGTGTACAGCCCGCTGCTCAAGGGCGGCTATGTGCATCGCGACCGGATGCCCGACGCGTACGACCATGTCGGCAACACGCGCCGGCTGGCCGTCCTCGACGAGGTGGCAGCCGAGCTCGAGACGACCCGCAATCAGGTCGTGCTGGCGTGGCTGGTCGGCGGCGGAGCGCCGATCACACCGATGGTCGGATGCAGCTCCGTGGCGCAGCTGGACGAGGCGCTCGGCGGCGTCCGGCTGACACTGACGACCGACCAGCGCGCACGGCTGGACGCGGCGGCCTGACGTCCTCTATGCGGGACGCCACGCCGGATCGCGGCCGAACCATCCCGCCAAACGGGCATACGCGGGGGCGTCAGCCGGCACCGGGATCTCGCGCCCGAACGCCTTGTCCGGGCCGCGATGTTCCGGCCGGAGCATGCCGTGCGACCACGCGAGCGCGTGTTCAGCGATCTCGTCGTCGAGTGGCACGTCGACGCCGGCGGCGGTGGCGAGGTCCCAGCCGTGGACGGCCAGCTCGGCGATCTGCTGGTCGGCACGGCCGACCGGCGCATCTGGCCGGCCCCACGCCGCGAGCAACCCGTCGGCGCCGGCCCGGTACTGCGCCACCCAATGGTCGCCGAGGGGTTCCGGCGGCGCCAGCCAGTCGACCGTCTCGCCCCGCGCAATCACGGTGTAGTTACGCAGGTCCTTGCCGACTACGTGCTCGACGAGGTCACGGACCGTCCACTGTGGACACGGCGTGGGCAGCGTCGCCTGTTCCGGCCGGATCGCCGCGATGATCGTCTCGGTTTGGCCGACCGCGCGTTCGAGGAGGCCGAGTGTGTCCGTCATGCCGCCGCCTTGGCGAGTCGCTCGCCGATCTCGGACGTGGTGCCCGGGTTGCGGGAATCGCGGCTCGCGAGGTCGGCAGCCACGGCGGCCTCGAGCCGATTGGCGGCGTCCGACAAGCCCAGGTGATCGAGCAGCATGGCTGTAGACAGGACGGCTGCCGTCGGATCGGCCTTCCCCTGGCCGGCGATGTCGGGCGCCGAGCCGTGCACCGGCTCGAACATCGACGGGTTACGCCGTGACGGATCGACGTTGCCCGACGCGGCGAGCCCGATGCCGCCGGACACGGCAGCCGCCAGGTCGGTGATGATGTCGCCGAACAGGTTGTCGGTGACGACCACGTCGTAGCGACCGGGGTCGGTAACCAGGTAGATCGTCGCGGCGTCGACATGCTGATACGCCACCGTGACGTCCGGGTACTCCGCGGCCACTGTGTCCACTGTCCGCTTCCACAGGCCGCCCGCGTAGACGAGCACATTGTTTTTGTGCACCAGGGTCAGATGCTTGCGTGGCCGCGTCCGGGCGCGGTCGAACGCGGCGCGCACGACGCGCTCGACGCCGAATGCGGTATTGACGCTGACCTCGGTCGCGACTTCGTGTGGGGTGCCCTTCCGGACGACCCCGCCGTTGCCCAGGTACGGTCCCTCGGTGCCCTCGCGGTACACCACGAAGTCGATCTCTGGTGATCCGGCAAGCGGCGTCGGTACGCCCGGATACAGCTTGGCTGGACGAAGGTTGACGTAGTGGTCAAGTTCGAAGCGCAGTCGCAGCAACAGCCCTCGCTCCAGAACGCCCGCCGGCACCGAGGGATCGCCCACCGCCCCGAGCAAGATCGCGTCGTGCCCACGCAGCTCGGAGAGCACCGAGTCGGGCAGCGTCTCGCCGGTGCGATGCCAGCGCGCGGCACCCAGGTCGTAACGATCGACCTCGACCTGGGGAACCACGGCTGTCAGCACCCGCAACGCCTGTTCGGTGACCTCGACGCCGATGCCGTCGCCGGGAATGACCGCCAATTTCATTGCTCGGCTCCGCGCTCGTTCCGCTCCTCGCTGCGTTCCTCGCTCGCTGGCGCTCGCTGCGGTACTCGCTGCGATGCTCGCTCGCTGTCGCCATCGGCCCTCATCGGGCGGCGGTTCCCTCGGTGTAGTCGTCATCCGTGGTGACCCAGCTCATCAGCCCCCGCAGTCTCTTGCCGACGTCTTCGATCGGGTGCTGTTCGGCCTTGGCGCGTAGTGCCGTGAACTCCGGCGCGCCGGCGTCCTGGTCGGCGATGAACCGCGCCGCGAACGAGCCGTCGCGGATCTCACCGAGGATGTGTTGCATGTTGTCCTTGACGTGCTCGTCGATAACCCGCGGCCCGGACACGTAGTCGCCGTACTCCGCGGTATCGGAGACCGACCATCGCATCTTGGCAATGCCACCCTCGTACATGAGGTCGACGATCAGTTTCAGCTCGTGCAGGCACTCGAAATACGCGACTTCGGGGGCGTAGCCGGCCTCCGTCAGCGTCTCGAAAGCCCGCTGGACCAGCGCCGATACGCCGCCGCACAACACCGCCTGCTCGCCGAACAGGTCGGTCTCGGTCTCCTCGGTGAACGTCGTCTTGATCGCGCCGGCGCGGCTGCCGCCGATCGCCTTTGCGTATGACAGCGCAAGCGGGAACGCGCTGCCCGTGGCGTCCTGCTCGACGGCTACGAGCACCGGCACGCCCTTGCCGTCGACGAACTGCCGCCGCACGAGGTGGCCGGGACCCTTCGGCGCCACCATCGCCACGTCGACGTTGCCCGGCGGCTTGATGTAGCCGAAGCGGATGTTGAACCCGTGCCCGAAGAAGATCGCGTCGCCGTCACGCAGATTCGGCTCGATCGACTCGGCATAGAGCTTGCGCTGCGCGGGGTCCGGGGCAAGCACCATGATCAGGTCCGCCTCGGCCGACGCCTCGGCCGGTGTCACCACACGCAGGCCCTGATCCTCTGCCTTCGGCCGCGACTTCGAGCCCTCGGGCAAGCCGACCCGGACGTCCACGCCGGAATCCCGCAACGACAGCGCGTGCGCGTGCCCCTGACTGCCGTAGCCGAGCACGGCGACCTTGCGTCCCTGGACGATCGACAGGTCGGCGTCCTCGTCGTAATAGATCTCTACTGCCACTGCGTTCCTCTCCTAGGCGCTGCGCTCGACCGAGCGCAACGCGGCTTGCGTCATCGACCTGGGTCCGCGCCCGAGCGCGACCACGCCTGATTGGACCATCTCGCGGATACCTGCCGGCTCCAGCATCCGCAGCATGGCTTCGAGCTTGGCCGGCTGGCCGGTGACCTCGATCGTGAGCGCCTCCGGCCCGACGTCGACCACCTTCGCCCGGAACAGCTCGACCGTCTCGAGGACGCCGCGGCGCGTCGTGTCGTCGGCGCGCACCTTGACGAGCAGCAGCTCTCGCTGGACCGAGGCCGCGTCCTCCAGCTCGACGATCTTGATCACGTTGATGAGCTTGTTGAGCTGCTTGGTCACCTGCTCGAGCGCGGTGCCCTCGACGCTGACGAGGATCGTGATGCGCGAGATCTCCGGGTGCTCGGTCGGCCCGACCGCGAGCGACTCGATGTTGAACCCGCGGCGGCTGAAGAGCCCCGACACCCGGGCCAGCACGCCCGGCTTGTTCTCAACGAGAACCGAGAGGGTGTGTGTCGTCATGGCCAACCTTTCTCCGATTGCGCAAGATTTCCTCGCCTGAGGCGAGCGAATGTTGCGCGATCGGTCACTCGTCCTCGTCGAATGTGGGCCGGATGCCCCGGGCCGCCTGAATGTCGTCGTTGCTGGTGCCGGCGGGCACCATCGGCCACACCATCGCGTCCTTGCCAACCGTGAAGTCGACCACCACCGGAGCGTCGTTGATCGACATCGCCTTCTCGATCGCGCCGTCGACGTCGTCCTTGGCCTCGCAGCGCAGCCCGACGCAGCCCAGGGCGTCGGCCAGCTTGACGAAGTCCGGGATGAGCTTGTGTGTGCTGAGGTCCGTGTGCGAGTACCGCTCGTCGTAGAACAGCGCCTGCCACTGGCGCACCATCCCGAGGTTGCCGTTGTTGATCACGGCGACCTTGATCGGAATGCCCTCGATGGCGCAGGTCGCCAGCTCCTGGTTGGTCATCTGGAAGCAGCCGTCGCCGTCGATGGCCCACACGAGTTTGTCCGGACGGCCGACCTTCGCACCCATCGCCGCCGGTACGGCGTAGCCCATCGTGCCGGCGCCACCCGAGTTCAGCCACGTGTACGGGTTCTCGTAGCTGATGAACTGCGACGCCCACATCTGGTGCTGGCCCACTCCCGCGGCGAAGATCGTCTCCGGGCCGACGATCCTGCCGAGCCGTTCGATCACGTACTGCGGGGACAGCGCGCCGTCCGGTGGGTCCTCGTAGCCGACCGGGTACGTCGTGCGCCACTGGTCGAGCTGCTGCCACCACCCGGTCAGGTCGGCACGATTGCCCGCCTCGTACTCGGCCCGCACCGCGGGGATCAGCTCGATCAGCACTTCGCGGGCGTCGCCGACGATCGGCACGTCCGCGATGCGGTTTTTGCCGATCTCAGCCGGGTCGATGTCGGCGTGGATGACGGCCGCGCCGGGGGCGAACGTATCGAGCTTGCCGGTGACCCGGTCGTCGAACCGGGTGCCCAGAGCGATGAGCAGGTCCGCCTTCTGCAGGGCGGTGACCGCGGTGACGTTGCCGTGCATACCCGGCATGCCCAGGTGCTGGCGATGGCTGTCCGGGAACGCGCCCCGCGCCATCAGGGTGGTGACGATCGGAATGCCGGTCAGCTCGGCGAGCTGCCGCAGTTCGGCGACCGCCCGCGACTTGAGCACTCCGCCCCCGACGTAGAGCACCGGCCGTCGCGCGGTCGCGATCAACCGTGCTGCCTCACGGACCTGCTTGCCGTGCGGGCGGGTCACGGGGCGGTAGCCGGGCAGGTCGATCCGCGGCGGCCAGACGAACGGGGCCCGCTCCTGGAGCACGTCCTTCGGCACGTCCACCAGCACCGGCCCGGGACGTCCCGTCGAGGCGAGGTGGAACGCCGCCGCGATCGCCTGCGGCACTTCGGCGGCCGACTGCACCAGGAAGTTGTGCTTGGTGATCGGCAATGTGATGCCGGAGATGTCCGCCTCCTGGAAGGCGTCCGTGCCGATGAACGCGCGGCCGACCTGTCCCGTGATCGCGACGATCGGCACCGAGTCCATGTAGGCGTCGGCAATCGGCGTGACGAGGTTCGTGGCCCCCGGCCCTGACGTCGCCATGCAGACGCCGACCTTGCCGGTCGCCTGCGCGTACCCCTCCGCGGCGTGGCCCGCGCCCTGCTCGTGGCGGACGAGGATGTGCCGCACCCTCGTGGAGTCGTAGAGGGGGTCGTACGCGGGAAGGATCGCTCCCCCGGGGATACCGAATACGACATCGGCGCCAACCCGTTCGAGTGACCGCACGAGCGCCTGCGCGCCGGTGATGTTCTCTGCGCTACCTGGGCCGTCCATGGGCGCCTTCCTGAGAGTCGTCGCTGCACTAAAAAACCCTCCGTGCCTGGCACGAAGGGTCTGCGCGTCGGGTGCGGTGGAGCTCAGCCGACGCGCGTGTCGATAAGTACGAGATGACGCACGGCCGTGACGATACACGCGGCCCGCGAGCCAGTTCAACCCAGCGAGACGGGCGTCCCACATTCCGAGAGACGTGGCACCGATGAGCGCTCGCGCGAAGAGCCGCCGGCCGCCACGCGGCCCGCGCCGAAGGCGCGGAGCGGCGCGAGGCATCCGCCCCCTGGGAGCGGTGCCCGAGCGACGCGCCCGGCGGACAAGTCAGCAGATGAATCAGCAGATGGCGCCGTGTGCGGCCGAGCCCACCAGCTTCGCGTACTTGCCGAGGACGCCGTAATCGAACGGCTGCGGCGGCGGCTTCCACTCGGCGCGGCGGCGTTCCAGGTCCGCCTCGTCGACGAGCAGGTCCAGCGTGCGCGCCGCGAGGTCGAGCCGGATGCGGTCGCCGTCGCGCACCAGGGCGATCGGGCCACCCACCGCTGCCTCGGGCGCCACATGGCCGACGCACGGGCCCGTGGTCCCGCCGGAGAAGCGGCCGTCGGTGAGCAGTAGCACGTCCTTGCCGAGCCCGGCGCCCTTGATCGCGCTGGTGATCTGGAGCATCTCGCGCATGCCCGGCCCGCCCTTGGGGCCCTCGTAGCGGATCACGACGACATCGCCCGCCGAGAGCGTGCCTGCGGCGAGAGCGTCCATGGCAGCCTGCTCGCGGTCGAACACCCGTGCCGTGCCCTCGAAGGTCTC
>JBKPQY010000300.1:0-38929 GCA_046734315.1 Actinomycetota bacterium
ACGCCGATGCGGGTGCCGATCGGTGACTACGGCTTTCTCTCCGACGGCGAGTCGGTGGCGCTGGTCGCACCGGGCGGATCGGTCGAGTGGATGTGCCTGCCCCGCATGGATTCCCCCAGCGTGTTCGGCTCGATCCTGGGCCGGCACGCCGGCAACTTCCGTGTCGCCCCCTCCGACGTCCTCGTGCCGTCGGCTCGGCGCTACCTGCCGGGCACGATGATCCTGGAGACCAGTTGGGGAACCGCCACGGGCTGGATCATCGTGCGCGACCTACTGGTGATCGGGCCGTGGCGGCACGAGGACGAACTCTCGCACACGCATCGCCGCACCCCGACCGACTACGACTCCGAGCACATCATGCTGCGCACGATCCGTTGCGTAAACGGCGAGGTGCAAACGGTGGTGGAGTGCGAGCCGGTGTTCGACTACGGCCGGCGGTTCGCGCAGTGGAGCTACACCGACCACATCTACCACCAGGGCATCGCGACGGCCGAGAATTGCGACGTCGAATTGACGCTGACCACCGACCTGCGGCTGGGTTTCGAGGGGGGCCGGGCCACGGCGCGGACGCTGCTAAAAGAGGGTGATGTCCGGTTCGTTGCCCTGTCCTGGAGCAGCAAGGAACCGCCGCTGACGTATGACGATGCCTATCGGCGAGTGGTCTGGACGGCCCACCATTGGCAGCACTGGCTGGGCCGGGGGCAGTTCCCGGACCACCCGTGGCGTAGCTACCTGCAGCGCAGCGCGCTCACCCTGAAGGGCCTGACGTACTCGCCCACCGGGGCGATCGCGGCCGCGGCGACGACGTCACTACCCGAAACGCTCGGCGGACAGCGCAACTACGACTACCGCTACAGCTGGATCCGCGACGCGACGTTCGCCTTATGGGGCCTGTACTCGCTGGGATTCGACTGGGAGGCGATCGACTTCCTGTCGTTCATCGGCGACGTTGCCGCTACCGAGGACGACCTGCAGATCATGTACGGCATCGGCGGCGAGCGCGATCTGCACGAGTCGACGCTCGACCACTTGCCGGGCTACGCCAACTCCCGACCGGTCCGCATCGGAAACGCCGCATACGCGCAGAAGCAGCACGACGTGTGGGGCGCACTGCTCGATTCGGTGTACCTACACAGCAAGGCTGCCGACCACCTCGACAACCGGGTGTGGGGCATTCTCGGCAAGCAGGTCGACCAGGCGCTCAAGCACTGGCGCGAGCCGGACGCCGGCCTCTGGGAGGTGCGCGGGAAGCTGCAGCACTTCACCTCGTCGAAGATCATGTGCTGGGTGGCTGTCGACCGGGCTGCGAAGCTCGCCGCGTACATAGGCCAGGATGCGATGGCCACTGAGTGGGAGATGCACGCCGACGAGATCAAGGCCGACATCCTGGCTAACGGCGTGGATGAGCGCGGAGTGTTCACCCAGCACTACGACACCAAGGCGCTGGACGCGTCGTTGCTGCTTGCTCCGCTGCTGCGCTTCCTGCCGCCCGAGGACCCGCGAATCCGTGCCACGGTGCTGGCCATCGCCGACGAGCTCACCGTCGACGGCATGGTGCTGCGTTACAAGGTGGAGGAAACCGACGACGGCTTCAGCGGCCAAGAGGGCACGTTCACGATTTGCTCGTTCTGGCTCGTCTCGGCGTTGTGCGAGATCGGCGAGCACAAGAGGGCGCGCGAGCTTTGCGCGAAGTTGCTGTCCTTCGCCGGGCCGCTGGAGCTCTACGCCGAGGAGATCGACGTGCATACCGGCCAGCAGCTGGGCAACTTCCCCCAGGCGTTCACCCACCTGGCCTTGATCAACGCCGTGCTGCACGTCATCGGCGGTGAGCGGCGCGGCGAGGCATCGAGCGACTCGTCACATCCTGCCTAACTCAACCCGCCTGCGCGGATCCCTGTTTCCACCGCTCGCTGCGCTCGGGTGGATCCAGGGCTCCGCTCCGCGCCTTCGGCGCGGGCCGCGCCGCGGCGGCGGGGCTCTTCGCGCAACCGCTCATCGCGAGCCGGGTAACGCGAACCGCTCCGGCGGGCGCGGCCCACCGAGTGCCAGGTCGGCGAGCATGCCCCCGACGACCGGAGCGAACTTGAAGCCGTGCCCGGAGAAGCCCGCGGCAACAACAATCGTGTCGACCGCGTCGATGACGAAGTCCTCGGTGGGCGTGGACGTGTAGGTGCAGCTGATCGGCGTCCACGCCGTGGCGTCCACGCCTGGCACCCACTCCCGCACATAGTCGAGCAGAACAGTGAGCCGCGACGCCTCGGGGGCGAAATCGCGCGCGTCGGGATCGCACTCCGGGCCGGAGTGATGGAAGCCGACCTTGATGCCCTCGCCCGGCGTGCGCATGCCGTAGCCGAAGGTGAACGGCGCGGCGTCCTGTCCGCGGTAATGGATGAAGCTGGGCCACTCACCCGTGACGCGCGGCGGGAAGTGCAGCGGCTGCTCCTGGGTCACTCGAAGCGCGGGCAGCCGCAGGTGCTCTCCGAGCAGGCGCCCAGTCCACGCGCCCGCGCACACCACCACCCGTTCGGACCGATACGTGTCGCCCGTCTCGGTCACGACCTCACCCTCGTCGATGCCCGTTACCCGCACGTGGTGGTGCACCTGCGCACCCGCGGCGACGACGAGCTTCTGCAGTGCGGCGACCGCGGCGTCGGCGTCGAGGCGACCGCTCGCCGGGTGCAACAGCACGCGGCTGTCGAAGCGCAGGCCGGGCCAGCGCCGGGTGGCCTCGGCGGGGTCCAGCCACCGGCCGGGCACGCCGACGGCCTCGAGCGCCTCGGCTATCGCACACGTGGCTGCGTCGACGCCGTGGTCGACCCCGCCCGTGACGGCCAGCAGGCCGACACCCGCCGCCGCCTCGATGTCGCGCCAGGCCGGCAGTGCCTGGACCGCGAGCCGCGCGTAGAACGGGTCCGGGTAGGCGAAGCGGAACATCCGCGAGGCTCCGTGCGACGCACCGCGCACGTGGCCCGGCTCGAACCGCTCCAGAAGCACCGTGTCGGCTCCCCGCGACGCCAGCTGCCATGCAGCCGCCGAGCCCATGACTCCGCCGCCGACCACGACCACGTCCGTTGCGATAACGCTCACGGCACCGTCCTACCAGAGGGGTCGTAGCCTTCGGCTCATGCGAGCTGTCGTCTATCGCGAGAACGGCCCGTCGAGCGTGCTGCGGCTGGTCGAACGTCCAATGCCGGAACCGGAGCCTGGCGAGGTCCGGGTCCGGGTGCACGTCTCCGGCGTCAACCCCACGGACTGGAAGTCACGTGCCGGCACGCCGCTCTCGTCCCCGGAACAGGTGCCGAACCAGGACGGTGCCGGAGTGATCGACTCCGTCGGGCCGGGCGTCGAACCGGACCGGCTCGGTGAACGCGTCTGGCTCTGGGAGGCCGCCCGCCAGCGCACCGGCGGCACCGCTGCGGAATACCTCGTCGTGCCCTCGGTGCATGCTGTGACGCTGCCGGATGGCGCGCCGTTCGAGCTCGGCGCGAGCCTCGGCGTGCCGTTCCTGACCGCGCACCGCACGTTGACGATCAACGAGGGCGGACCGCGACAGCTGGCACCCGGCACGCTCGACGGACGTACCGTGCTCGTCGCGGGCGGCGCCGGTGCGGTGGGCAACGCCGCCATCCAGCTGGCCCGGTGGGCCGGCGCCACCGTCATTGCCACCGTGAGCAGCGCTGAGAAAGCGGCGCTCGCCACGTCGGCCGGTGCCCAGCACGTGATCAACTATCGGGCTCAGGACGTCGCCGCCGAGGTGCGCCGAATCGCCTCGGGCGGTGTCGACACGGTGGTCGAGGTGGCCGCAGCCGCCAACGCGCCCCTCGACGTGGCCGTGCTCGCTCGGCAAGGCGCCGTCGCGATCTATGCCGGCACGCCCGGCGATATCGTCGCGACCCCGGTCCGCGAGCTCATGACGCTGAACGCCCGCTGGCAGTACATCCTGGTCTACACGATGACGAATACCACGAAGGCGGACGGCATCGCCGCGATCAGCGCCGCTGTCCGGGCGGGCGCGGTTCGGGTCGGAGAAGACGCCGGCCTGCCGCTGACCCACTTCCCGCTCGACCAGACCGGAGCCGCCCACGATGCCGTCGAACACGGCGCCGTCGGCAAGGTGCTCATCGACGTCGGGTGACTCAGCGCAACTGCAGCGCGATGATCCCCACGCCGACGGCAAGCAGGAAGAAGAGCGCGACCGACAGCAGCACCACGATGTCGTAGAACTTCTCGCCGTCGCGCCAGGCCGTGGAAATCGCGCGACCGCCCGCGCGCCGCCGGGCACGCCTGCCCGTGCGGCGCTGCTGAGGGCGCGCGCATTGCCGCCTCGCCAACCCGCGACCGCGCCCGCCACAGCATCCGGTGTACCCGGCGGGCCAGCGAATGACCACTGTCCGCCGATGATCGCAACCGGTCTGTGACCGGCCGGCTGGCCCTGCTCAGCTGCAGCCGCTGGTGCTGCCGCACCCCTCGCAGACGAAGCAGCTGCCCGCCGGGCGCATCTTCGTGCCGCAGTTCATGCACAGCGGCGCATCGGCCGACGAGCCGGTGATCGACTCGAGCAGTTCAGTCGAGCTGTGCACCTGCGGCGGTGCGCCGTGCGCTGTGTGGGCGACGACCGGGTCGGGCGAAGCCGGCGACGGATTGACCGGCGCGGACTGGGCAAGACCCTCCAGGTCCTCCGATTCCTCGGGGGGCGCGTACGAGCCCGTCTCGACCTGACGCGTGCGCTCGGCGACGGTGTGGATGCCCAGCGCGGCCCGGGTCTCATACGGCAGGTAGTCGAGCGCCAGCCGCCGGAAAATGTAGTCGAGCACCGACTGCGCCATCCGGATGTCCGCGTCGTCGGTCAGCCCTGCCGGCTCGAAGCGCATGTTGGTGAACTTCTGCACGTACGTCTCGAGCGGCACGCCGTACTGGAGCGCGATGGAGATGGCGATCGAGAACGCGTCCATCACACCCGCGAGCGTCGAGCCCTGCTTACCCAACTTGAGGAACACTTCGCCGAGGCCGTCGTCGGGGTAGGAGCCGGCCGTGATGTAGCCCTCGGCACCGCCCACGGTGAACGACGTGGTGCGCGATGGCCGCGACTTGGGCAGGCGCCTGCGGGTCGGCCGGTATTCGACGACCTTCTCCACCTCGACCTTGCCGGCGCCACCCTTGCCTGCGGACAACGGCTGGCCGACCTTGCAGTTGTCGCGGTAAACGGCCAGCGCTTTCAGGCCGAGCTTCCAGCCCTTGAAGTAGATGTCCTCGATGTCCTCGACAGTCGCCGACTCGGGCATGTTGACCGTCTTGCTGATTGCGCCGGACAGGAACGGCTGCACTGCGGCCATCATCCGCACGTGACCCATCGGCTTGATCGCCCGGGTGCCCATCGCGCAGTCGAACACCTCGTAGTGCTCGGGCCGCAGGCCCGGCGAGTCGACGACCTGGCCGTTCTCGGCGATGTATTCGACGATGGCTTCGACCTGCTCGTCCTGGTAGCCCAGCACCCGCAGCGCCCGTGGCACGGTCTGATTGACGATCTGCATCGACCCGCCGCCGACGAGCTTCTTGAACTTGACCAACGCCAGATCGGGCTCGATGCCGGTGGTGTCGCAGTCCATCATCAGTCCGATCGTGCCGGTCGGCGCGAGAACCGACGCCTGCGCGTTGCGCCAGCCGTTCGCCTCCCCCAGCGTGTTTCCGCGCGCCCACTCGGCGGCTGCCGCCTTGAACAGCGCCCGGTCGTTGTCATGTATCGGACGGGCGGCGTCGTTCGCGGCCGCGTGCTTGCGCATGACGCGGGCGTGCGCGGCGGCGTTGCGGGCGAAGCCCTCGTACGGCCCGGCGATGCCGGCAAGCTCGGCCGAGCGGCGGTACGACACCGCGGTCATCAGCGACGTGACCGCTCCTGCCAGCGCCCGGCCGCCGTCGGAGTCGTAGGCCAGACCCGACGCCATCAGCAGCGCACCGAGGTTCGCGTAGCCGATTCCCAATTGGCGGTAGGCGCGGGTGTTGACGCCGATCGCCTCGGTCGGGAAGTCGGCGAAGCAGATCGAGATGTCCATCGCCGTGATGACAAGCTCCACGGCCTTCACGAATCTGTCGACATCGAATGTGTTGTCGGTACGCAGGAACTTCAGCAGGTTGAGCGACGCGAGGTTGCACGACGTGTTGTCGAGGCTCATGTACTCCGAGCACGGGTTGGACGCGGTGATCCGCCCGGTCTCGGGGTTGGTGTGCCAGTCGTTGATTGTGTCGTCGTACTGGATGCCCGGGTCGGCGCACTCCCACGCCGCCTGAGCCACCTTGCGGAACAGCGCCCTGGCTTGGACGGTCTCGAGTACCTCGTGCGTCGCGCGGGCCCGCAGGCCGAACGTGCCGTCGTCCTCGACGGCGCGCATGAACTCATCCGATACGCGCACCGAGTTGTTGGCGTTCTGATACTGGACACTGGTGATGTCGTGACCGCCGAGGTCCATATCGAAACCGGCGTCGCGCAGCACGCGGATCTTGTCCTCCTCGCGCGCCTTCGTCTCGATGAACTCCTCGATGTCCGGATGATCGATGTCGAGCACGACCATCTTCGCCGCACGGCGGGTGGCGCCGCCTGACTTGATCGTGCCGGCTGACGCGTCGGCGCCCCGCATGAAGCTGACCGGGCCGGACGCGGTGCCGCCGGACGACAGCAGTTCACGCGACGAGCGGATCCGTGACAGGTTCAGCCCCGCGCCGGAGCCGCCCTTGAAGATCAGGCCCTCCTCCCGGTACCAGTTCAGGATCGAGTCCATCGTGTCGTCCACAGCCAAGATGAAGCAGGCCGACACCTGTTGCGGCGAGTTCGTCCCGACGTTGAACCACACCGGCGAGTTGAAGCTGAACACCTGGTGCAGCAGCATCGAGGTGAGCTCGTGTTCGAACACCTCGGCATCGGCGGCAGAGCGGATGTAGCCGTGCTCCTCGCCAGCGGTCCGGTAGGTCTTGACGACCCGGTCGATGAGCTGGCGTAGCGACCACTCCCGAGCGTCGGTGCCCAGCGCGCCTCGGAAGTACTTGGTTGTGACGATGTTGGCCGCGTTGACCGACCAGAAGTCCGGGAACTCTACGCCGCGCTGCTCGAAGTTGATCGAGCCGTCGCGCCAGTTGGTCATGACGATGTCGCGGCGCTCCCAGGTGACCTCGTCGTACGGGTGCACGCCCGCAGTGGTGTAGACGCGCTCGACGGCCAAACCGTCCTCCGCAAACACCGGACCGCCGCCGCTTGCTCGCCCGTCTCGCTCCCCCCCGGCCGTGCCGTGCTTTTCGACTGCCTCGGTCATTCGCCTGCTCCCTCTCATCGGCGCGCTGATGTCGTTGCTGGGTTCGGGCGTCATGGTTTGTGCCCGGCTGCGCGGTGCGCGTGCCGCAACTCGGAGATTGCCTTTTCGAAATCGTCGACCGAGCTGAACGCCTGGTACACGCTCGCGAATCGCAGGTAGGCGACCTCGTCGAGCTCGCGCAACGGCCCGAGGATCGCCAAGCCGACCTCGTCGCTGGGCACCTCCGCAACGCCGGTGGCCCGGATGGCCTCCTCGACGGCCTGGGCCAGCTGGGCCAGCGCGTCCTCGTCGACAGGGCGGCCCTGGCAGGCGCGCCGAACGCCGTTGATCACCTTCTGCCGGCTGAACGGTTCTGTCACACCGCTGCGCTTGATCACCGCGAGGGTGGCCTCCTCGACGGTGGTGAACCGCCGCCCGCACTCCTGGCAGCTGCGCCGCCGGCGAATGACCTGGCCCTCGTCCTGCTCCCGCGAGTCCACGACCCGTGAATCCGGGTGACGGCAGTACGGACACCTCATCCTCGGGCCGCCTCCTCTCGAATGTTGCCCGATACCCACATCGCCTGCTGCGCTTGTGGATGGCGTAGCGGACAACATGGGGACGATCTGTGGATCGCTGGTCCCAAGCTGTGGACCCGTGACCCCAATCTGTTGATGACTTACACAAGTGTAACTACTACATCTAGGGGTCGACCGTAGAACGCCCAGGCTCGGAACGCAAGGCGAAACGCGGGGCGTCGCAGCCCGGCGTGCGACGGACTGCCGAGCAGTCAGCGGGTGCGGAGGATCTCGCCCGGCGCCACCATCGGGCTCGACAGGTGGTTGACGTCTTCGAGCTCGGCCACCACCAGGCGCGGGTCGCGCTGCGGCGCGATCCGCGAGGCGATCGACCAGAGCGTGTCGCCCTCGCGGACCGTGACCGCGCCGACGTCGGGGGCGCGCGGACTCGCGGGCACCGACGCGTGCGCCAGCCACAGCAGCCCGGCAACCAGGGTGGCCGCCAGCAGGCCGACCAGCGCATAGCCGCGTCGGGTCAGGCGCAAGGGAACCTCACCGGTCCGAGCCCGACTGCCTGCGGGCGCCGCCCGCACGGGATAGAGCCGTGACGTCGCCCGAGCCGCGTCACGCAGCACCGCCGGTGGTGCCGTCCCGGCTGGCAGCGCCGGTTCCCCGGCCGTCTGCCGGGTACGGAAGGGCAAGACGGTGGCGTCCCGCTCCGGCCGGGCGCGCGCCGGTAGCCAGACGTCCGGGGGGAACTCGGTGGCCACTGACATGGTGACTCCTCCGTGCGCTGCCGCAGCACGGGCCGCGGCGGTATGCTGAATCTCGAACGACCGTTCGATCGAACGTCTGTACGATGGTTTACCACCGCGGTCTGACAGAATCCAGAATCGTCCGGCGTGTTCTCGAACAAATGTTTGGGATTCGGCGGCTGTCCGGCTACCGTCTAGCCATCCGGACGACAGCCGCCGGACGACCGAGGGAGCTGAGCCAGTGTCGCGACAATCGCAACCCACGTCGACGTCCGAACGCACCCACGCCCGCACGTCGGCGCGCAAGCAGGCCGACGTCGCGAAGGTCACCGACCTGTCCAGCCGCCGGCGCAGTGAGGGACTGACCGAACGCCAGCAAGTGATCCTCGACGTCATCCGCGACTCGGTGCACAAGCGCGGCTATCCACCGAGCATCCGTGAGATCTGCGAGGCCGCCGGCCTCGCCTCGACGTCAAGCGTCGCGCACCAGTTGTCCGTTCTCGAGCGCAAGGGCTACCTGCGCCGTGACCCTAACCGGCCGCGGGCGGTCGACGTGCGTTCCGGCCGGGCCAAGCGTTCCCGGAACCCGAGCGAGGCGCCCGCGGGAGCAGCCGCACCCGTCTTCGTCCCGCTCGTGGGGCGGATTGCCGCGGGCGGCCCGATCCTCGCCGAGGAGATGATCGAAGACGTCTTCCCGCTCCCCCGGGCCCTCGTCGGCGAGGGCACCCTGTTCCTTCTCCGGGTCGCCGGTGATTCGATGATCGACGCCGCGATTTCGGATGGCGACTGGGTTGTCGTCCGGCAGCAGCCCGACGCGGAGAACGGCGACATCGTGGCGGCCATGATCGACGGCGAGGCCACGGTCAAGACGTTGCAACGGCGCGACGGGCAGGCGTGGCTGCTGCCGCACAACGCCGCGTATCAGCCCATCGACGCCACCGACGCGACCATCCTCGGCAAAGTCGTCAGCGTGCTGCGAAGGGTCTAGTCCCGACGGGCACCGTCCTACGGCCGGCGAGCCTCGACCGTCGGCAGGCCCTCGTGACCGGACGCACGGAACGTCTGCAGCGTGAGCGCGGCGACCCTCCCGTTCGCGAGTTGGGCGATGTAGTGGCCGTGCACGGTCCAGGCGTCACCATTCGGCAGCCAGTGGAAAGCCGTGACGTGCGTCTCCGCGCGCCCGTCCGAGACGACGATCGGGCCGGTCTGGTGGTGGGTGGCCGCGAGGGTGGCAGTGAATTCCTGCCATTGCGCGATGAGCAGCTCGGCCGCCATGTCGGCAGGCTCGCCGCCCCACAGTGACGTGTAGTCGGTAGCGACCACGGGAGCGAACGACTCCCGGACCACCGCCCAGTCGAGCCGGTCGATGGCGTGCAGCATGCGGCTGATCACGTCGGCTTCGTTCACAGCGTTTCCCGGAAGTGTCGATCGGCCGCCTCGACGGCCAGGTCGACCTGTTTGGGCTGGTCGTAGAAGTCGGTCTGCGTCCCGTCGGCCCAGACCAGTTCGCTCGGCCCCGGCACGCGCTGCTGGACGGACCGCGCGTTATCGGGCAGCACGCAGTCATCGCCGTGCACGAACAGCGACGGCACCGCGACCCGCCCCGCGGGCGAGAGTCCGTCGAAGGCAAGCCAATACAGCCAGCTGAGTTCGGCCATCTCGTTGCGCCACTCGGGAACCGCCCCGCGGTCGGCGGACGCGTAGTAATCGAGCTCGAAGAACATGCCCGCGCGGTCGTTGCCGTTCTCATACGCGGGTACGGTGCGCACCGCGCCGTCCCGCAAGAAGTCGTCGAACGCGTGCCGGGCGCGGTCGATCCGCTCGGTGACCCCGTCCATGCCGCCGTAGAAGGGTGCCACCGACTCGGTGTCGTGATACCAGCCGGCGACGCTGACGAACGAGGTGACCGCGGCTCCCTCGGCGATCGCCCGCAGGGCGTACTGGGCGCTCGCGCAGATCGCGAGATAGCCCACCGAGTCCGGCCGGACGAACGACAGGCCCGCGACGCTGCGCGCTGCCGCGGTGATGTCGGCGATCTTGCGCTCCGGGATCTCCGCCTGCCGTGGCGCACCGCCGCTCTCACCGAAGCCGCTGAAGTCGAACGTGAATGCCGTGTAGCCGCGCTCGGCGAGCCGACGTGCGTAATGATCGGCCATCTGCTCCTTCACGGTCAGCCAGGAACCGGTGACGATCACTGCGGGTTGGCGTTCGGTGAGGTCGTCCGTGTCGCGGTAAATCCGGACAGACAGCGGGACATCACCGCTGAACATCAGGTAGGGACGAGGTTGCATGCTCCGATGCTTGCAGCCCGCGACGTCATGCGGAGGGTCCGAACTTGCTGTCTTCGCGCAGGCGTCCCGGCGTGACGCCCAGGTGAGTGCGGAACACCCTTCGGAAATGGCTGATGTTGGACAGGCCCACCGCGTGCGCGACCTGATCGACACGGGCTGTGGACTGCACGAGCAGGGTCGTGGCTCTGTGCATACGGCGGAACGTCACGAACTGGTGCGGGGCCAGCCCGGTGGTCGCCTTGAACGCGCGGGCGAAGTGGAACGGGCTGAGCTGCGCGACGGCCGCAAGGCGATCGAGGGTCAGCACGCCGGACAGCTCCGCGTCGACGAACGCGGCCACTCGGTCGACCGTGCGGCGGTCGAGCCGCGCAGGCACCCACGGGGCGGCGTCCCGGCCGCGGCGGTGGCAGTAGTAGTCGAGAAGGTGCCCGGCCAGCTTGTGTGCCAGCGTGCTTGCAGCGACGTCGCTGAGCGTCGAGCCGGTGGCGTGCGCGCGCTTGAGGATGGAGGCGATGCCGAGCACGGTCGCGTCCCTGGCGGGTGGCACCGGCTCGAACGGCGCCGCACCAGGAACAAGCCTCTGCAGGAGGTTCAGGTCCGGGTAGATCTCCAGCGCCTCGGTGGTCTCACGCACGCGCAGCCAGGTGTTCGGATCGCGTCCGGTGACGATCACCGACCCGGCCGCGAGGTCGGTTTCGACCGTTCGACGGCCCGACTCGTAAACCAGGGCGTTGTGCGCACTGAAGGAGACGCCGATCTGGTCGGGGGCCGTACACGTCGGCTCACCGCCGGGCGGAATCCAGCTGTACTCCGAACGCATGCCCGGCCATTGACGTACCGACGTCCAGGCCCGGTCGAACCGCGCCGCCACAACCGCACCTTAACCAGTGCGCTCCAGCCATTTAGTCGCCAGCAGCCGCCAGGATGCGCCGCCCGCCAGTCGGCCGGAGAGCCGCGTCAGCCGGTACGTGGTGCAACTACTCGCATCCCTCGTGTCTGTTCTGTACGTTATTCACCGCCGACTGCGTCGCGCTTGCGGGGCGCCAACGACCACCAGGGACGGTGAGGAGCATCGTGAGCGGACTCGGTATCAGTCACGAGGCCATGCTCGCCGGTGCGAACGCGGTCGCGGAAGCGCAGCAGGCGATAACAGAGCATCTCGGCACCCTGCGCAGTGAGGTCCGGCAGCTGACGGGGGGCTGGCGCGGCGAGGCGGCCTCGGTCGTCACGAGCGTCCACACCTCGTTCGAGGAGAACGCCACCCGCATCAACTCGGCGCTGGCCCACGTGCACGAAGCACTGGTCGCGCAAGACCCCGACCAGGCACGGACATTCGGGACCTGAGCGGCTAGATCTACAACTGACCTGCGTGATCGACTTCCAGGGAGGAGATCCTGCCCATGGGTGACCAATTCGACTCGCTGCTGCAAGGTCAGGTTGGCATCGCGCAGACCTACAGCCGTCTCACGAGCGCACTCGAGGAACTTGAAAACCGCCTCAACCCTCTGATCGAGATGTGGACCGGCCCGGCTCGCCAGGCGTACTCCGAGTCCAAGAAGCAGTGGGACGAGGCGGCTGCGAACCTCGCGACCGTGCTGAATTCGATCGGTCACGCCGCCGGTCAGGCGCAGGACAACCACCGGGCCGCGGAGTCCTCCGCCTATGGCGATCGGGCCTGACTCCGCAGGCCGATAAGTCGGCGACCAACTCGACGCAGCGCGCGGCGAATGTGCGCTCGTCATCGGGTCTATACATAGCGGGCCGGCGTGTCGCTGGCGGTGCCGCCGATCAGTTGGAGTGGCCGATGACGGTCAGCGAGGATTTCACCGGTCTCACCAGCCGGTTCCGGGGGGAGTTGCTGGCGCACTGTTATCGGATGCTGGGTTCGGTTGACGAGGCAGAGGACCTGGTCCAGGAGACGTTCCTGCGGGCGTGGCGGTCCTACGAAGCATTCGAGGGCCGGTCATCCATCCGTACCTGGCTGTATCGGATCGCGACCAACGTGTGCCTCACCGCGATCGAGCGGCGTGCGCGCCGGCCGCTGCCGTCCGGTCTGGGCGCTCCTAGCGACGACCCCGAGGCACCGCTCGAGGCGGCGCGGGAGGTGCCGTGGCTGCAGCCGCTCCCCGACGCGCTGATCACGCAAGACCGGGATCCGGCGGACGTCACCGCCTCGCGGGCGGGTGTCCGGCTGGCCTTCGTCGCGGCGCTGCAGTACCTGTCCGCACGCCAGCGCGCGATGCTGATCTTGCGCGATGTGCTGGAGTGGCCGGCTGCCGATGTGGCGGAGCTACTCGGCACGACGACCACCGCGGTGAACAGCGGGCTGCGTCGCGCCCGGGCCCAGCTCACGCGAGCTATGCCGGTCGAGGACGACCTCGCCGAGCCGGCCGATACGGAGCAACGGGCCGTGGTGGAGCGGTTTGCGGCGGCCATCGAGGGAGCCGATGCCGGCGCCCTGGCCGAGCTCTTGCGCACCGACGCCGTCCTGGAGATGCCGCCGTTCTTGACGTGGTTCGCCGGCCGGGATGCCGTAGCCGGCTTCGTCGGGTCGCAGCTGCTCTCGGCGCCGGGCGACCTACGGCTGGTGCCGGTGAGCGCCAACGGACAGCCGGCGTTCGCCGTCTACCGGCGCGGCGACCGCGGGACGTACCACGCACACGCGCTGCAGGTGCTGACACTCACGGCGACACGGATCGCACGGATCGTCGCCTTCACCGAGGTGAGACGGTTCACCTCCTTCGGCCTGCCGTCGGAGTACCCGGCTGGACCGACACAGACGTAGGCATGTGGTGGCAGCGCTGACCAGGGGGCTGGAGCTTCTCGAATCGGCGGCCGGCTATGCGCTGACCACCACGGCGACTGTCGGGCCAGAACTGCTGTCGCGACCCACGCCATGCACAGGCTGGAACCTGGCGACGTTGCTGGACCACGTCGGCGACTCGGCCGACGTGTTGCACCAGGCGATCACCGCCGCTCCCGTCATGCCTGCGCGATCATCCGACCCCGTCCGGCGGCTGCGCGCGAAGCTGGTGGCGCTGCTCGCCGCGACGGCCAGAGCCGGGCCGGCAGACCGCCCGGTCGCCATCTGGGACCGCGAGCTCGCGACGAGCAGGATCGCGGTTGCCGGTGCCATGGAGATCAGCGTCCACGGCTGGGACATCGCCGTCGCATGCGGCGCCGACCGGCCCGTGCCCACGGGCCTGGCCACCGCCCTGCTGGCGACCGCTCCACTTCTGATCCCCGCGCATGTCCGCGCCGGGCTGTTCGCCGACCCGGTCCGGCTGCATTACCCGGCCCGGCCCGGCGACGAACTCGTCGCGTTCCTCGGCCGGCAGCCGTTCCGCGGCGATTCCGAGGGGTCCGTCTGGTCTGCATAAGTAGGGCGCCGCACCGGGCGGCGCACAAGCGGAAGGCACGAAGATGACCATCCACGGAAAGACGGTCCTGGTGACCGGTGCGAGTCGTGGCATCGGCCGGGCACTGGTCGAGGAGGCGCTCAGGCGCGGCGCCACGCGGGTGTACGCCGGCGCCCGGCAGCCCGTGCCGCACCCTGACGAGCGCGTCACTCCCGTCACCCTGGACGTCACGAATCCCGTGCAGATCCGGGCAGCTGCGGGCAGCGTCGAGGTCGTCGATCTGCTGATCAACAACGCCGGTGTCCAGCCCGTCGACGACCTGAGCGATCCTGCGGCCCTCGAGCATGCCCTGTCCGTCAACTTGTTCGGCACCTACCGCGTGACCCAGGCGTTCCTGCCGTCACTGACGCGTTCTCGCGGAACGATCGTCAACAACGTGTCGTTGTCGGCACTCGCCCCTGTGCCCTTCGCGCCGGGGTACTCGATCTCGAAGGCGGCCGCGTTCTCGTTGACCCAGTCGCTGCGGATGCTTCTGGCACGGCGCGGCGTGAACGTCCACAGCGTCCTCACCGGCCCTACCGACACGGAGATGACCCGAGACCTCGACATTCCCAAGAGTGCGCCCGAGTCCGTAGCGCGAGCGATCTTCGACGGCATCGAGAACGGCGACGAGGACATCTTTCCGGACCCGCTGTCACAGGCCCTGGCCGAGGGTTGGCGCGCCGGAGTCGCCAAGCAGTTCGAGCGCCAGAACATGGCCCTCATTCCTGTCGAGTCATAGGGGACGCGATGCCCAGTCATGAGATTGTCGGCCGGGAAGAGTGGCAGGCGGCGCGTGCGGAGCTGCTCCGGCTGGAGAAGGAGCACACTCGTGCGGGCGATGAGCTGGCCCGCCGGCGCCGCGATCTGCCGTGGGTCACGGTCGGCAAAGAGTACGTGCTCGACACCGACGAAGGGCCCCGGGCGTTGGCCGAGCTCTTCGACGGACGCTCCCAGCTGGTCTGCTATCACTTCATGTTTGGGCCGAGCTACACGGCGGGGTGCCCCGTCAACTCCTCGATCGCCGACGCGCTCGACGGCCTGCTGCCGCATCTGCACGCCCGCGACGTGACTCTCATGCTCGTCTCGTCGGCTCCGCTGCCGAGGCTGCGGACGTACAAGCAACGGATGGGCTGGGCCCTGCCCTGGGTGTCCTCGGCGAACAGCGACTTCAATCGCGACCTCGATGCCGCGTTCACCCCAGACCAGGTGCGTGAGTGGATCGCGCCGATCGAGGACACGCTGCCGCCGATCGTGCGTCAGAACGCGGCCGCGACCGGCACGGACGTCCTCGGCTACCTCTCGGAGGCGCCGGCGGTCACCGTCTTCACGATCGAGGACGGCGTGGTCCACCAGACCTACGCCACGGGCGGGCGCGGAGTCGAATTCGTCATGCCCTATTACCCGATCCTCGACCGAGTACCCAACGGACGCGACGAGGGCGATGGATTCCAGACCTGGATCCGCCGGCATGACGAGTACGTCTGAGCGCTGAGCTGATCGACTCGTCGCGGGACGTGCTGGGTACGCTTGCGGCGTGATCAACGGTGGGCACGTCATCATCTACAGCCAGGACGCAGATGCCGACCGGGCGTTCCTTCGAGACGTGCTCGAATTCGCGCACGTCGATGCCGGTGCCGGCTGGCTGATCTTCAAGGTTCCGCCAACCGAGATCGCGGTGCACCCCGTCGAGGGTCCGGCTGCTCATGAGCTGTACCTGATGTGCGACGACCTTGACACGACGATGAGCCAGTTGGCCGCCAAGGGCGTCACGTGCGCGGCCGTCACCGAGGAGCGTTGGGGGCGGCTTACCCGGCTGCGTCTTCCAAGCGATGGCGAGATCGGGATGTACGAGCCGCGGCATCCCCGGGCCACCAGCCTTTGATCACCCCGCACTAACGGGCACGGTATGGGCAGAACGCTTGTGCCACGAGGGCGTCACCACGGTAGCGCTCGGCGCCCGAGGCAGCGGTCGGTCATATGCCGTCGTCAAGTGCCCGACCCCGTGGTCCCCGACGTTCGTCAACGGCGGCCACGAGTGCCTGCTCGTCCGCGTGTGGGACGAGACGAGCAACTCGGCTGACGTACGTCAGGGCGCCGTTACCTGCTGGGCGCCTGCTGGTCGGCAACTGTGATCGCCGAATACGTCACCGGGAAACCGAGGCGCCAGGACGGGTAGCGCGGGGTCCAGCCGAGTTCCCGCTTGGCCTTGGCGTTGGAGGCGCCACGCGCCTGGGTGGCGAGCACCGCAGTCGCTGTGCCGGCGATCAGGCGGGCCAGCCAGGCCGGCGCGTGGCGCGGCGGCTTGGCGCCCAGCGCGTTGGCGAGCACCGGGAGCCAGTCGCGCACCGGGGCGGGTTCGTCATCGACGATGTTGTAGATCGCGTGCGCGGAATGGTCAGCGTGCTCGAGGGCGAGCACCGTCGCCGCGGCACCGTCGTCGAGGTGCAGCCACGAGAAGATGCCGCCGCCGTCGCCGACAACCGGGAACTGCCGCTTCCGGACCGGCTCGATCAGCGCGTCGTTGGCGGCACCGTAGAAGCCGCCATAGCGCAGGGCGATGCCGCCGAATTCAGTTGTCGCCTTCTCCAGGTGCATGATTGCGGCGTACGTCTTCGCGGTGTTCGGCGGCGGGGTGTCATCGACCGGGTCGGCCTCGGTCTTGATCGGTCCGCCCTGACGCTTGTAGATGTAGGGCGCGAAGCTCTGCGCCACGAACCGTCGCACCCCGGCCTCGCGGGCCGCCGCTAACAGCGCGTCCGTTCCCTCGGTGCGCAACCGGTTCGTAATGGCGAAAGTCTTGTCCAGATTCCGGCCGAACTTGACGTTCGCCAGTGCGGTTGCCTGGTGCACGATCGCGTCCGGCCTATTGTCCACGACGGCTTTGCGCACGGCGCGGACGTCGAGCAGGTCGACTCTGACGGGTTCGGCGCCCAGCTCCGCGAGCAGCTCGGCACTCGTCGGCGAATTATGCGTTCCGACCACCGCGTGCCCGGCGTCGAGCAGCTGCGGGACAAGGCGGCTTCCGAGCGCCCCGCTCGCCCCGGCAACGAAGACTCGCATCATGTGTTCCTCTCACTAGGCCTGTGCGGTCACTGGGGAGACACTTCGGAACCCGCCGATGTGACCGGCAGGAGCGTGATCAGTCACATAGCCCGCCCCTGGCGGGTCTATCTGGGTGACCCGTCGCCGAGGGGAGGATTCTGAGCGGATGAGCGAGCAGGACTGGCTTGCGCAACGGTTCGAGGAGCACCGCCGCCGCCTGCGGGCGGTCGCCTACCGGATGCTGGGCTCGATGAGCGAGGCCGAGGACGCCGTGCAGGAGGCGTGGCTGCGGCTCAGCGGCTCCGAACCGGGTGAGATCGAGAACCTGTCCGGATGGCTGACCACCGTCGTCGCCCGGGTGTCGCTGAACATGCTGCGCTCCCGTGCGGCGCGCCGCGAGCAGCCGCTGAGCCCGCACCTGCCCGACCCGATCATCGACCGCGTGGACGGCGTCGATCCGGAGCACGAAGCGCTACTCGCCGACTCGGTCGGGCTCGCGCTGCTCGTGGTGCTCGAGACATTGACCCCACCTGAGCGGCTCGCGTTCGTGCTGCACGACATGTTCGGCGTCCCGTTCGAGCAGATCGCCACCCTTCTCGACCGCTCTCCGCAGGCGGCACGCCAGTTGGCCAGCCGAGCCCGGCGGCGCGTCCGCGCCCAGCCGACCACTCCCGACGTCGACGTCAGCGCCCAACGCGAGGTCATCGACGCGTTCCTAACCGCAGCGCGCACCGGCGACTTCGACGCACTCGTGGCCACGCTCGACCCGGATGTCGTGCTGCGGGCCGACGGCGGTGCCGCACTTGCCGCCCTGTCGGCCGAGGTGCGTGGCGCGGTGAACGTTGCGCGACAGGCCGCCCTGTGGTCCCAGGTCGAGCTCACCATGCGCCCCGCACTGGTCAACGGCGCGGCTGGTGCCGTCGTGACCCGCAACGGAACGGTGTTCGCGATCGCCTCGGTCATCGTCCGCAACGGAAGGATTGCGGAGATGGACTTCCTCGCCGATCCGGAACGCCTGGCCGGCCTCGACCTCGCAGTGATCGACTCTTAGCGGACCGAGCCGCCTTTCGCGTCGGCAACAACGGGGATCCGCTAGAACTTGTTGCGGATGCGCATCCACAGCGGCCGCCCGTCCGGGTCGTAGATCGTGCGGTAGAGCGGGCGCGCCCAGAGCATCGTGCGGCGCGGCAGCGGAGTGTCCGCGTACGGGCGGAGGCGCCCCGGAGGGCGTTCGCCACGGCGCCCGGTGTCGTGCCACAACGAAAGGCGACGGGCGCTGTCGGCGAACTGCTCGAATGCAGACTCGGGGTCGACAAGGTCCGCATCCTCGCCGTCGGCGCGGTCGAGGTGCTCCCGCGCGAGCTCCAGGCGCAGTCCGCGTGCGAACGCGCGCGCGCCGACTCCGAATCCGTCCACTACACGCGGCTCCCGCTCATCGAGCGCCTCGTCAAGCACGGCGCACGAGATCTCGGAGTCGTGTGTCCAGGAGCGCCGGTTGACGTTGTCCGAGCCGATCGCAGCCCATACGTCGTCGATCACGCACACCTTCGCATGCACGTACACCGGCGTGCCGGCGCGGTTCTCGACGCCGTATATCGCGACCCGGTCGCCGCCGGCGTCGCGCACCATCCGAAGCGCGTCCTGGCGGCCCACCAGATTCGGTGGCAGGGACCATCGGCCGTCCTGGTCGGGGTGATGCGGGACGACGACGATGAGCCGCAGTCGTGGGTTCGCGGCGAGCGCTTCGGCGAAGGAGCGAACCACGGATGCAGCCCAGAAGTACTGGTCCTCGAGGTAGATCAAACTGCGGGCACGGGAGATCGCCTTCTGATAGGCGCGTGCGACGCTGCGTTCGCCCTGCGCAGCGAACGGGTAGCCGAGCAGCCGGGCCGGGTACGTGCGCAGGAGCTGTACGGTTGCCGTGCCGTGCCCGACCGGGTCCGGGAGCTGGTCCGGAAGTGGATCGGGGGTGTCGTCCTCGCGGCGTCCGAGGTCGATCAACCGGTTGATCGGGTTACGGGTCAGCGCGGCGTCGTCCTCCCAGCGCTCCCGGAAGGAGGCCTCGAGGTCGCCGACGGCAGGACCGCGCACCGCGAGCTGCACGTCGTGCCAAGGCGGACGCTCGCCGTACACGGCAGCCATGGGCTGGCTTTGTGGGTCGCCCGCGTGCGCGGCGTCGTCACGGCGGCTGTGGCAGAGGTCGATGCCGCCGACGAACGCGACGTCCGACTCCGGCCGTCCCGGATGCCGGAGCACGACGAGCTTCTGGTGATGGGAGCCGCCCGGTCGTACGCGCATGTCCCGGAGGCACTCACCGCCCGCGGACTCAATGTGCTCACCGAGGTGGCGGTTCTCCTCCTCACTGAACCCGAACCGGTCGAGGTGCGAGCGCCAGACGAGCCCCTTCACGATCACGCCGCGTTCAGCTGCGGAACCCAGCACATGCTCCACCTCCGTGCCCGGCCCGTCGAGACGCTCGTCAGGATCGCCACGCCAGTCGGTGAACATCACAACGTCGCCGGCGCGCATGTCCTCGATGCGGCGCAGCAACTCCGCGAAGTACGCCGTGCCGTGAACCAGAGCGCGAACATCGTTGCCCTCCGTCCACGCAAGACCCTGGTGGCGGCAGTCGATCACGGTGTGTGGATTGCCCCGCTCGTTCGGTGTCAGCAGCCAGTCCGTCGCGCTCACGTCAAGGGGTATACCCAGATCTCGTGCGCTATCGCCCTAAGCGACCTCGTCGGGGACGCCGTGGGTTCGTAGGAGTTGCGTGACGTCGCTGCGGGGTCGGTGGTCATCATCGGCGGAGTGCCGTCGATGGCCGCGCCGGCAGCGAGTCGGACACGCCACGCTGAGACATTCAATGCCGGTTGCAGCACGGCAGGGCGGGTATACCCAATGCCGTGTGGGAGTACCCGACGAGCGACGCGTCGCCTGAAGCGGCCTGGCATGGTCGCGAGGCAGCGCTCCGATGACAGGCCGTCAGGTGGGCCCGGGCACGGAACCCACGCCGCCGTCGGCACCTCCGCAGTCCACGACCCCGATCCTGTCCGACAGCCGCCGCAACGCTGCGGAAGCGGTCACCTGGCCCGTCCGGGTGGCCACGGCCTGGACTTGGCGGTTGCTGGTCCTTGCTGCGGCGGGGTACGTCGTATTCCGGGTGTCGACACGCGTCGAGTGGGTTCTGCTTGCCGTCATTATCGCGCTGTTCCTGACTGCCGTGCTGCAGCCGCTGCAGCGTCTGTACCAGCGCTTCTTCCCGCGCCCGAAGTCCTTGTCGCCGCTGCTCGCGCTGCTCTCCGGTGTCATTGTGCTCGGCGGGATCGCCTACTTCGTCGTGTGGCAGATCACCACGCACGCCACGCAGTTGGGCAACCAACTATCCAATTTGGTAACGCGGACCAAACACTGGCTGCAGACCGGGCCGGTACACATGAACACCGCGGACCTCAACAAACTGTCGTCCAGGATCACCGACGCGATCACCGGGCATCCGGGCCAACTGATCAGCGGCGCGATCACCACCGTGCGCACCGTCGCCGAAGGTATCGCCGCCCTGCTGCTGATCCTCCTAATAACCTTCTATCTGCTCCGCGACGGTCCGATTGTGTGGCAGTGGGTCGTACGCCTGTTCCCCCGCTCGGTGCACGCCCGGGTTGACGATGCGGGCCGAGCCGGGTGGGGCGCGTTCGGCGGTTACATGCGCGGACAGCTGCTGATCGCACTGATCCACGGGGTCTCCATCACGATCGTATTGCTGGTGCTGCGCGTGTCGCTGGCCGCTCCCTTGGGCGTGCTGATCTTCCTCGGCTCCTTCATCCCACTGGTGGGCCTCACCATCACCGGCGCGATCGCAGTGGGGTTCACACTGCTGGAACACGGCTGGGTGACGGCGTTGGCGGTGACCGTGGCGATCGTGGTCCTTGTGCAACTAGAGGGCCACTTGCTGCAACCGATCATCCAGAGTCGTACGGTGCACCTCCACCCCCTAGCCGTGGTCCTCGCGGTCGTCACCGGAACGACGCTGGGGGGCATCCCCGGAGCTTTGATCGCGGTGCCGCTCGTGTCGTTCGTGAACACCAGCGTGCGAGCGCTGCGAGCCGGGCACGAGGTATCACCTCCGCGCGACCAGTCGCCCGCCGACGAGGCCTCTGCCGCAGAGGAGGACACGTCGCGATGACGCGCTGCGATCACGCAGATGGGTAGGCCTGCAGTTCATAGATCGAGTAGCCGTACTGCGTCGCGCGGCTCAGCCCACACGACGTTCAGCCTCGATGACCTGTCCGTATACGGGCCTGCGGTCGGCGTCGACGTGACGAATACCGGGCAGCGCGCCGGCACACAGGTGGTTCAGGTGGACGTCGGCGGCGCAGACGGCACAGATCCACCGCGGCGCCTGGAAGGCTTCGCGAAGGTGTCGCTGCGACCCGGCCAGCACCGGCATGTGGTCGTGCGGCTCGACGCGCATGCCTTCGCGCATTGGTACACGGCGACGCAGTCCTGGGTAACGCCGGCCGGCAACTACACCATCTACGCCGGGACGTCCTCGCGCGACCTGCCGTTGTCCACGCAGGTGTCCGTGCGATAAGCGGGCCCGCCGCGGCTACTCGAGTTCCGCCCACGCGGCGTCGGGCACGGCTTCGGCGAGCCGACACGTGTTCGTCTCGACCTCAGCAGGGCTGCGCATGCCGACCACCACAGCGGCCACGGCGGGATGCCGCAACGGGAACTGCACGGCGGCGTGCGGCAGCGTCGTGCCGTGCGTGCGGCATACGTCGGCGTACTGACGGGCTCGGGCGAGCCGTTCGGCCGGCGCCGGCGCGTAGTCGAAGTACGCACCGTCGGCCGGCCAGGGGTCTGCGAGCAGCCCGGAGTTGTACGCGGCCGCGGCGAGGACGCCGACGCCGCGCTCGGCGCAGGCATCGAGCAACGGCGCGGCGGAGCGGTCCGCGAGCGTCCATCGACCGGCGATCATGACGGTGTCCACGTCGGACTCGGCCACGATCTGCCGCAGCGGCTGCCAGTGGTTCATGCCGGCGCCGACCGCGCTGATCACCCCTTGCTCGCGAAGTTCGACCAGCGCGGGGATCGTCTCGGCGATCGTCCGGTCCAGGTGCTCGTCGGGGTCGTGGACGAGAACGACGTCCACGCAGTCCATGCCCAAACGCCGCAGGCTGGCATCGAGCGACCGCAGCACGCCGTCGCGGCTGAAGTCGAACACCCGGGTCAGGTCGTCGGGGACGTCGAAGCCGGCGGCCAGGTCGCTGCCGGACGCGTGCGTGTTCGGAGCAAGCAGCCGACCGACCTTGGTCGAGACGGCGAACTCCCCGCGCGGCCGGCCGGCGAGCGCGGCGCCGAGGCGGCGTTCCGAGAGTCCCAGCCCGTAGTGGGGCGCCGTGTCGAAGAACCGGATGCCGGACCGCCAGGCGGTATCCACCGTGGCGGCGGCCGTCTCGTCGTCGAGTGACGCATAGAGGTTTCCGATGGGTGCGCCACCGAAGCTCAGCTCGGTGACGGCGAGCCCGGTGCGCCCTAGGCAGCGCCGGTTCACGGCCGCCACGGTTCGTCCTGGGGGTCCTCAATCCGCATGGAAGACCTCCTCGGCGGGCGCCCACCACTCCCCTTCGGTGGCGGTCGCGAGCGGCTGCTGGCACGGGTCGGTCAGTTGCCACCAGCGCCGTGTCTCTGGATCGTCGGCGATCCGCGCGGTGTCGGCGTCGTAGTCCTCGCCGACGTACTCGAGGTAGCTGAACAGCAGCCCGTCGCGCTGGAAGATCGAGTAGTTGGTGATGTTGGCACGGCGCAGCGTCTCCAGCACGGCGGGCCATACTGCCGCGTGCAGCCGCCGGTACTCGGCCTCCTTCTCCGGCCGCAGCCGGATCACCCCCGCAACTCGTCTCATCATCGCCGGAGGCGGAGCCGATCCATGCCGCCGTCCACGGCGATCCACGTACCGGTGGTCGAGCCTGAGGTCGGGTCGGCGAGGTAACAGATCGCCGCGGCCACCTCCGAGGCGGTGACCAGCCGGCCGTGCGGCTGGCGGGCCTCGAGGGCCGCCCGCTCCGCAGCCGGGTCGGACGCGGCATCGAGCAGCCGCCCCACCCAGGGTGTGTCGGCCGTCCCGGGGTTGACGGCGTTGACGCGGACGCCCTCGGGTAGCAGGTCGGCCGCCATGGCCAGCGTCAGCGACAGCACCGCACCCTTGCTGGCCGAGTACAGTGCGCGGTTCGGCAGTCCCGCGGTGGCCGCGACGGAGCAGGTGTTGACGATCGCCGCGCGTTGCGATTCGCGCAGTGCCGGCAACGCAGCGCGGGTCACCCGGACGATGCCGACGACGTTGACGTCCAGCACGCGGTGCCACTCCGCGTCGTCGTTCGCCTCGACGCCGCCCTGTGCGCCGATGCCTGCGTTGTTCACGAGCACGTCGAGCCCGCCGAGCGCCGCGACGGCCGAGCCGACCGCTGCGCGCACGGCGGCATCGTCCGTGACGTCGGCGCGCACGTAGCGCAAGCCGTGCGGGCCGGACGCGGCGACGTCGAGCACCGTCACCGCGGCGCCCTGGGCAGCGAGCAGCGACGCGGTGGCAAGGCCGATGCCGGACGCCCCGCCGGTGACCAGCGCGCGCGTCCCCTCGAAGCGCGCCACATCAGCCATCAATCGGATGCCTTTCCGCTCACGAGCCGGGTGATCACCAGGACGGCGAGGATTACCGCGCCGTCGAGGAAATCGAACCACTCTCCGCTCACTCCGGCGAACGTGAGCACGTTCTGCACGAGGAACAGCAGCAGGATGCCGGTGAGGGCACCGAAGATACTGCCCTTCCCGCCGTTCAGGCTGATGCCGCCGATCACCGCGGCGGCGAACACCGTGAAGATCGCGCCGCTGCCCTGGTTGGACGCCACCGACGCGAGGTGGCCGGACAGCATGATGCCGGCCAGCGCGGCAAGCAGGCCGCCGAGCACGAGTGTGCTGAAGATCGTGCGGTTGGTGCGGATCCCGGCAGCACGGGCGGCTTCCGGGTTGCCACCGATCGCGTAGAGGGACCGACCGGCGCGCAGATAACGCAGCGCGAAGATCGCGACTGCGTACGCGATGACGAAAACCCATATCGGGGCGGGGATTCCGAACCAGTTCGCGGTGCCCAGGTACATCATCGACTTGCCCATGCCGAAGAACGTCTGCCCGGAAGAGATGCCCGTGAGCAGCCCGCGCAGGGTTATCAGCATGCCGAGCGTCACGATGAAGGCGTTCAGGCCGAGCCACACGACGAGCACGCCGTTGACGAGGCCGACGAGCACGCCGACGGCCAGCGCGATCGGTACCGCCCAGGCGGACGGCACTAGGTGCACGCCGTGGTTGATGCCCTTGGGCAGGGTGAGCCACGCCGCGACGCCCGGGGCGAGGCCGACTGTGGACTCCAGCGAGAGGTCCATCTTGCCGGTGAGCAGGATGATGCCCTCCGCCAGCACGAGCAGTGCCACCCAGGACATCGACACCAGTACGTCCTGCAGGTTGCTGCGGGTCAGGAAGGCCGGAGACACCACGGCGCCGATGATGATGATCACGATGATCGGCGGGATCAGCGCGAGGTCGCGCAGGCGCGCCGCGGCGATGCGCAGCGAGTATGCCGAGTCGGTGCCGCCGAGCACTTTCTTCGCGGTCGCAAGCGTGTCAGTCACGGCTGATTTCGACCCCCTCCATGGCCGCGACGACGTCGCGGTCGACCCATGTCCCGGCCATGGCTGCGACCACGTCTCCGCGGAACATGACGAGAATGCGATGGCAGTAGCGCAGGTCGTCGAGATCGTCGGTGACGAGCAGCACGGCGGCGCCGTTGCGAGCGGCCGCTGCCGCCTGATCCATCACGGCCTGCTTGGACTTGACGTCCACGCCGAGCGTCGGCGCCATGAGCACGAGCACGCGGGGCCGGTCGACCAGCGCCCGCGCCATGACGACCTTCTGCTGGTTTCCGCCCGAGAGATCCGCAACGGCGAGGTCAGGCCGCGGCGGCACGATGTCGAGTACGCTGATCAGCTCGCGAGCCAGGGCGGTACGTCGCCTCGGGCTGACGAACCCGTGCCGGCCGAGCCGGCGTGGCACCGTCATCGTCGCGTTCTCCGCCACCGAGAGGCCGCCGACGAATCCTTCCCGGTGGCGGTCGCGCGGAACCACGCCCACGCCGGCAGAAAGGACACGGGGCACGCTGCCCGGCCGAAGCGGCCGCCCCGCGACGTGGATCGTGCCGGCATCCGGCCGGGCGAAACCCACGATGGCATCGGCTACCGCGAACTTGCCGCTCGCACCGGCGCCGGCCAGCCCGACGACCTCACCGGCGGCGACGTCGAACGATACGTCCCGGCACTGGCTTCCCACGGCCAGACCCCGCACCGACAGCATCGCCGCTGCCGCGGTCGGCTGCGGCGGCCGGGGGTCGGACGCGTCGCTCACCGGCTCACCCGTCATCGCCTCCACCAGCGCGCTGTGGCTGATCTCGCCGACGGGCGCGGTGATGATGCGCCGTGCGTCGCGGAACACCGTGACCCGCTCGCAGAGCTCGAAGATCTCCTGTAGGTGGTGGCTGATGAACAGGAACGTGACGCCCTGCCGCTGCAGGGCACGGATGCGTCGGAACAGCCGCGCGATGCCGGCGGCGTCGAGCCGCGCGGTGGGTTCGTCGAGGATGATGAACCGCACTCCGAACGACAGCGCGCGGGCGATCTCGAGCAGTTGCCGCTGCTCGACGTTCAGCTCGCCGGCCGGCATCCGCGGGTCGACGTCAAGTCCCCACGCGTCCAGCAGCGCGCCGGCCTGGCGGCGCACCCCGATCCAGCCGATCGGGCGGCACGACGCGGCCTGCCGATTCAGGAAGAGGTTCTCCGCCACCGACAGGGCGGGGATGATCGTCAGCTTCTGGTACACGCAGGCCACGAGACGCCGCCACGCCTGCCGATCGCTGATCGCCGGCGCCGGCTCGCCACTGAAGCGCACGGTGCCGGCATCCGGGGCGGTCAATCCGGTCAGGATCGATACCAGCGTGGACTTGCCCGCCCCGTTGCGCCCGACGAGGGCGTGCACCTCGCCGGGCGCGACGGCCAGATGCACGTCCTCCAGTGCGACAGTGGCGCCGAAACGCTTGCTCACGCCGATGACCTCGGCGACCGGCGCATCGACTCCGCGGTGCTCGCTCATCAGGTGATCTGGTTGCCCCACAGCGACTTGTCGTCCACGCTCAGCGAACCGGGGTACTTGCCGTCCGGCGTCACCAGCGGAGCGGGAATCTGGTCCTCGAGGATGTCCGAGCTCACCTGCACGATCTGCCCGCCGTGGCCGTCCGAGCCCGGCTGCTGCGTCTTTCCGTCAATGGCCTCCTGCACATACTGCAGCGCGTACTTCGCGTACAGGTCGGCCGGCTGCGACACGGTGGCGTCCATCGTGCCGTCCTTGATCGCCTTGTACTCGGCGGGCACGCCGTCGTTGGACACGATGACGATGTGCCCGGCCTGGCCGCGCGGTTTGACGAGCCCCTTCTGCTGCAGCGCCTGCATGGTCGCGGGAAGGAAGATGCTGGCCTGCATGTAGATCGCGTTGATCTTGTTGCCGGCGAGCACCGCGTTGAGCTTGGAGACGGCGGTCGGTGGATCCCACTTGGTGGGCTCACCGAAGACCTTCATGTTCGGGTAGTTCTGCTTCATGCAGGCGTTGAACGCCTCGGTGCGGTCACGTCCGTTGATCGACGCGAGGTCGCCTTCGAACATGACGACGGTGCCCGTGCCGTGCAGGGTGTCGCCGATGTACTTGCACGCCTTGGTGCCGTAAGCCTTGTTATCGGCGCGAACCACCATGTAGACCTTGCCGCTGTCCGGACGGGTGTCCACGGATACCACCGGGATGTGCTTGCTGTCCAACTGCGCCAGGGTGGGTATCACCGCCGCGGTGTCCTGTGGCGCGATGACGACGCCCTTGACGCCCTGCGCCACCAGCGTCTGCACGTTGTCGGCGAGCTTGCTGATGTCGTTCTGCGAGTTGGTGGTCTTCAGCTTCAGACCCAGCTGGCCGGCCATCTGCGGAACGTACTTGATGTAGGCGTTCCAGAAGTCGGAGTCCGAACGCGGATAGTCGACCCCGACCAGTGGATGCGAGCTGCCGCCACCGCCACCGCCGCCGCCGCCGCTGCCGCTGCCGCTGTTCGCCGAGCTGCATCCGGCTGCGAGCACCGCTGTCACCGACGCTACGGCGGCCCCGCGCAGCCCCGTGCTGAGGGCGTGTCCCAGTCTCACGATCGCTCCTCCAGGTCGCGGCCGGCATCCCATACCGGCCCGTACGGATACTCGAAACGCTGCAAGGCTTCGGGCCGCAAAGCGGCCCCGGAGCCGGGCGCTTCCGGGGTGAGGTACCGCCCGTCGCGCACCCGGACCGGATCGACGAAGTGCTCGTGCAGGTGGTCGACGTACTCGATCCACCGGCCCTCCGTCGTTCCGGAAACCGCCACGTAGTCGAACATCGACAGGTGCTGCACCGCCTCACACAGCCCGACCCCGCCGGCGTGCGGGCACACCGGCACGCCGTACTTGGCGGCCAGCAGCATGATCGCGATGTTCTCGTTGACGCCCGCCACCCGGCAGGCGTCGAGCTGGCATACCGTGATCGCGCCGCTCGACAGCAGTTGCTTGAACAGCACGCGGTTGGCGACGTGCTCCCCGGTGGCCACCCGCACCGGGGCGACCGCCTCGGCGATGCGCCGGTGGCCCAGCACGTCGTCAGGACTGGTCGGCTCCTCGATCCAGTAGAGGCCGCTCGCGGCGAGCATGCGCACGTTGGTGATGGCTTCGTCGACGTCCCAGTGCTGGTTGGCGTCGGCGGAGATCGTGACGTCCGGGCCCACCAGCGCGCGCAGCATCTTGATCCGGCGCACGTCGTCCTCGATGTCGCGGCCGACCTTGAGCTTCAGGTGTGCGAACCCGTCGGCGAGCGCTTCCCGGGCCAGCTGCGCCACCTTCTCGTCGGGGTAGCCCAGCCAGCCCGCCGATGTGGTGTAGGCCGGATATCCCTCGGCGCGCAGCCGCTGCATGCGCTCGGCCTTGGCCGGCTCAGCCAGGGTGAGCAGGTCAAGGGCCTCGTCCGCGGTGAGCGCGTCGGTGAGGTGGCGGAAGTCGACGAGATCGACGATCTCCCGCGGGCGAAGTTCGGCGAGCAGCTGCCACAGAGGCTTGGCGGCCCGGCGCGCAGCGAGGTCCCACGCCGCATTGACGACCGCCCCGATCGCCATGTGCACGACGCCCTTTTCCGGCCCGAGCCAGCGCAGTGGGCTGTCGTGGGTGAGCCGCCGCGAGAATCCGCCCATGTCGGCGAGCACGTCGTCGACGGGCAACCCGACGACCAGGCGCTCGACGGCCCGGATCGCGGCAACCGCCACCTCGGTGCCCCGGCCGATCGTGAACACGAAGCCGCAACCCTCGTCGCCACCGGACGTGCGCACCGTGACATAGGCCGCCGAGTAGTCGGGGTGGGGGTTCATGGCATCCGAACCGGCCAGCTCCCGCGATGTCGGGAACCGGACGTCCGCCACGGCGAAGTCGACGAAGCGCTCGGTCATGGCGTGTTGGCCAGTGTCACGTACGGTCTCCTGCGGGTATGGTGCTCCGATGACTGGACGGTCCGCTGACCGCGTGGTCGAGACATCGGATGTTTCGTGGGTGCATGTATAGCCCACGAAATCCCCGATGTAAAGGGAAGACTGCCGATCGCAGAGCACAATTCCGTCACGAGACGGTGCTTCTCGGTACGCTTATCTCACCGGGATAGCTCCGATGACTGGGAGGTATGGATGGCGGTCACTGACGAGGCGATCGAGAAGCTTAAGGACATGATCGTCTCCGGGCGGTTGCGCCCTGGGCAGCGATTACCCCGCGAAGCCGACCTCGCCGCCAGCCTGGGACTCTCCCGCAGTTCGCTGCGCGAGGCGGTGCGCGCCCTGTCAGTCATGCGCATCCTCGATGTCCGGCAGGGCGACGGCACCTACGTCTCGAGCCTCGCCCCCGATTCCCTGCTCGAGGTGCTCAGCTTCATCGTGGAGTTCCACCACGACGCGTCAGTGCTGGAACTGCTCGAGGTACGGCGCATCCTCGAACCGGCCGCGAGTGCAAGCGCGGCCGTCCGTATCGACGACAAGACGCTCACCGAGCTCGGTGAGATTCTCGACCGCACCACACCCGAATCCGGCGTCGACCACCTGGTCAGCGCCGACATCGAGTTTCACCGGACGATCGCGACCGCGGCGGGTAACAGCGTCCTCGCCTCGCTCATCGAGAGTCTCTCCGGGCCGACGCAGCGCGCCCGGGTATGGCGCGGCGTCACCCAAGAGGGTGCGCTGGAACGCACCCTCGCAGAGCATCGCGCCATCTACGACGCCATCCGCACCCACGACCCGGAGCTGGCCCGCACCTGGGCGACCGTACACGTGGCAGGCGTCGAGCAGTGGCTGCGCAGCACGCTCGAATAGGCGCTGCTCCGGGTCACGACGTCGTGGGGAATCACCAGTCGTGCACCGAGCCGTCGCGTAGCCGGGTCACGGGCAGGTAGCGCCGCTGATAGGGGTAGCGCGCCGCGGCCTGCTCGTCGAAGGCGACGCCGAGGCCCGGCGCGTCGGACAGGTGCAGCATGCCGTCGGCGTAGTGGTAGCCGGGCTGGAACACCTCGCCGGCCGGTGGTACGTGGTCCATGTACTCCTGTATGCCGAAGTTCGCGATGGCGAGGTCGAGGTGCAGCGCAGCCGCGATGCCGAGAGGTGAGACGTCGCCCGGGCCGTGCGAGCCGGAGCGCACCCCGTACAGGTCGGCGTAGTCGAAGATGCGCCGCACGTGCGTGATGCCACCTGCATGCGGCACCGCGGTGCGGATGTAGTCGATCAGCCGCTCGCTGATCAGCGTCTGGGAGTCCCAGATCGTGTTGAACACCTCCCCGACGGCGAGTGGGGTGATCGTGTGCTGGCGGATCAGCCGGAACGCGGCCTGGTCCTCGGCGGGCGTCGCGTCCTCAAGCCAGAACATCCGGTACGGCTCGAGCGACCTGCCCAGCCGGGCCGCCTCCGTCGGGGTCAGCCGGTGGTGGGCGTCGTGCAGCAGATGGAAGCCGTACCCGAGCTGCTCGCGGGTCGCGGCAACCAGGCGAGGGACGAAGTCGAGATAGGCCGCCGTGTCCCACAGCTCGGCGACCGGCAGGTCACCGATGGCGGGTTCGTAGGTCAGGCCGGTGTCGACGGCGCGGATGCCGTACGTGGACTCCAGACCAGGGATCTTCGCCTGTACCCGCACCGCGCGGTAGCCGGCTTCCAGGAACCGCGCCGCATCGGCCACGGTGTCCTCGATCGTCGCGCCGCTGGCGTGGCCGTAGATGGTGAGTCCGTCACGGGCCGCCCCGCCCAGCAGCTGGTACACGGGGCGCCCGACTGCCTTGCCTGCGATGTCCCACAGCGCGATGTCGACGGCCCCGATCGCCGTCATCGTGACCGGCCCGCGCCGCCAGTACGCGCCGCGGTACAGGTATTGCCACGTGTCGTTGATGCGGTTCGCGTCCCGGCCGATCAGCAGCGGACACACGTGCTCGCGAAGGTATGCGGCGACCGCCAGCTCCCGGCCGTTGAGCGTCGCGTCGCCGTAACCGACGATGCCGTCGTCGGTGACCACCTTGAGCGTGACGTAGTTGCGACCCGGAGAGGTCACGATCACGTCCGCCTCGACGATCTTCATGCGGGCCCTTCCACCGATGCGGTAATCCGTTCCAAGGCGTCGACCAGCAGGGCTCGCACGACGGTGTCCTCGCGCAGGTCGTCGCCGAAGATCTCCGGTATTGCGAGCAGCCTGTCGACGACCTGCTCCGGCGAGGCGCCGGCGACCGCGGCTCGCAGCCGGTCGGCCATCGGGTCCTCCAGCCGGGGCGCGACGCAGACCCAGCGCATCCACGCTGCCACCGCGAGCGCCGCCCACCGGGGTTCCGCGCCCACGGCGCGCCGCTCCCGAACCGTCGTGAGCAGCCGCTGTGGCAGCTTCTGCGAGCCGTCCATCGCGACCTGCACCGTGCGGTGCCGCAATGCGGGGTTGGCGAAGCGGTCCAGTAGCTGCTGCTCGTACGCGGCCAGGTCGAAGCCGTCCGGGACGTCGAGAGTCGGCACGACATCGTCGCTCATCAGCCTCCGGGCCACCTCGCCGAATCGTCCCATTGCCTCGGCGATCGTCTCGCAGCCCGCCAGCACACCGAGATACGCCAGCGCCGAGTGTGCGCCGTTGAGCATCCGCAGCTTGATCACCTCGTACGGCGTGACGTCGGCCGTCAGCTGCGCCCCGGCCTTCTCCCAGGCCGGCCGCCCGCCGGGGAAGTCGTCCTCGATCACCCATTGTTTGAACGGCTCGGTGACAACCGTCCCGAAATCGTCGAGGCCGATGCGCCGGCGCGCCTGGGCGCGGTCCTCGGGCGTCGTGGCCGGGACGATCCGGTCCACCACTGTCGACGGGAAGCTGACGTGCGACGCGATCCACTCCGCGAGCGGCTCATCCGGCAACGCGGCGACGAACTCGCCGACCAGGCCCGCCAGCGTGCGGCCGTTGTGCGACAGGTTGTCGCAGCAGACCACCGTGACCGGGCCGGCGTCGGCGCCCCTGCGCGCCGCGAGGCCACGAACCAGCTGACCCACTACCGTGCGCGGCGGCGCGCCGGCCAGATCCGCCCGAATGCCCTCGTCGTCGAGGCGCAGCCGCCCCGTCGCGGGATCGTGCCGATACCCCTTCTCGGTGACCGTCAACGTCACCACACGCACGGCGGCGTCGGCGATCCGCGACGCGTCGGCGAATCGCAGCTCGCGCACCGCGCCGACCACGCGGGCGTCCACCTGGGTCGCCGATTTGATCAGCACGCTGTACAGCCCGTCCTGCGGCGCGAGTTCGTCGATCACCGCGCGGCTGCGCTGCGACACACCGCAGATGCCCCAGCCGTCGCCGGCGTCCTCGGTGAGCACCGCCTGATGCGCCCGGTGGAACGCGCCGATGCCGAGGTGAACGATGCCGATCCGCACCCCCGCAGGATCCAGCGGCGGCCGCATCTCGACCGGCACCCGAGGCAGCGTGCTGAGACTCAACCGCATTCACATCACCGGCTCGAACTGGCTGGTCAGCAGCCGCGCCGCTGCCTCACGGTCCAGTCTGTACCAGCCGGATGGATCTACTGCGGGCCGGCCGGACTGGTCACGCTCACGGGAGTCTGCAGCGGGAGGTTGGTGCCGAAGCGCCGTCCAACGGGGCAATGTGCGACCTGCGTGTGCAGCTGCCCCGGTTGGTCACTTTCGACCGTCCGGAGCCTTGCGTCCGATTGAGGAAGTTACGCGGCAAACTCGGCAGGCAGTCGTTTGCCACAACATTTGCCAAGGTCATCGGACGGGCGCGGCCGCTGAACGACGGCACCGACGCCACGACGCCGGAAGGTCGTTAACGTGCTCAGCCGGGTCCACTCGACGCGGTGCGCCGCTGGCTCGGCGCCGCAGTACTCAGAAGGGGTTGCCGCCCCGGTTCGATGCCGACCTCGCGTCCGTCCCACTGTCCATGACCGCCACGAGATCGGCCACGCTGAGCATCCGGAGTTCGTCCAGTGTCGGCGTGCGGCCGAGTTGGCGCAGCCGCTGCGACTGGGCCTTGCGAAGCGACTCGAACAGCTTTCGCGCGTCGCGAGCATTGCCGAAATGCGGGTCGCGACTTATCGAAGAGAAATGCCGCATCAGTAGCGGGCGCGTATCGGCATCCAACGTATAGTCGCCGGAATCGACCATACGGCTCACGATCAAGGTCAGTTCATCCGGCGAATAATTCTCGAATTCGATCGTCTTGACAAATCTAGATGCGAGCCCCGGATTTGCCGCGAGAAAGTCGTGCATTTCGCGGGTATATCCCGCGGCGATGACGGCGATCTCGTTCCGCATGTCTTCCATCATCTTGACGATCGTGTCGATGGCTTCCTGGCCGAAGTCGTTGCCGCCACCGCCGGCCTGCCGCGACAGCGTGTACGCCTCGTCCAGAAACACGACGCCACCGCGAGTCTCGTCGAAGACGGTCGCCGTCTTCTCCGCGGTATGCCCGATGTACTGGCCGACCAGGTCGCGGCGTGACACCTCGCGCAGCGGGCCGCCGGACAACACGCCGAGCGCTGCCAGCAGCTGTCCGTAGATCCGCGCGACGGTCGTCTTACCGGTTCCTGGAGCGCCGGCGAAGATGAGGTGATGGCTGACTCCGCCGACGTTGAGGCCGGCACTGCGGCGCCACTCGTTCACTTGGATCTCGTCGATTATCGCGCGGACCTCGGCCTTGACGCTTGCCAGTCCGACCATCGTGTCGAGCTCCGCGAGCAGGCTGTCGACCTTGGCCGGGTCGCCGCGAGATCCGCTCGCGGCACCGACGCCCGCGGCTGCGCTGCCTTCGATCACCTCGACGCGCGCACCGTCCGCGATGAGCACCGCCGGCTCCGCGGTGTTCTCGATCTTGCAACCGTTGAGCTCACCCGAAGTCGTGGCGGCGAACGAGACCCCGACGCCCTGGGTGTCATGGACGTGACACCGGCGCAGGATGGGGCTGCTCTCATAGGCGACCGCGATGCCCTCCGCACCGGTCGCGGAGATCTCGCACGCCTCCAGTGTCGGCTTGCCTGACTGGTACGCGTACAAGCCGCGCTGACCACAATTACTGATGCGGCAGTCGCGGAAGGTGATTTCGGCGCCCAGGCGGATGATGATGCCGTCGTCCCCGATGTCGGTGACCGTCGACTTGCTGACGGTGCCTGCACTGTCTTCGATGACGACACCTTGCTGCGCGCTGCTGATCGTGCACTCGTTGATCGTCACGTCGGTCCGGTCGGCGAGCAGCACGGCCGGCCCGTACCCACCGGTGATCGTGCAGTTGTCGAGCTCCAGCCGTGCGCTCTGCGTGCGCACCGCGGTTTGCTCGGCCCGCAGCGTGAGGCCGCGCAACGTAAGCGTTCCGTCGCGGCAGACGACGACCGGGTCGTAACTGTCAGCGCCGTCGAGCACCACACCGTCATCAGCGGCGGCGATCGTAATGGCGCCGCCCGAAACGTGTACCACCTCGGAATAGACGCCGGGATCGACAACAATCGTTGCACCTGAGGTCGCTGCTGTAAGCGCGTCTCTGATCGTGCCGAATGCGCCACGGCGCTCCGGAGATACTTGTAAAATGCGGCTCATGCTCCGAAAAGGGTTGGCGACCTTGCCGCCACAGTACCGTAGCCGGAAGCTGCATCGCACGGGACTTGGCGTCGTGGGCTACCGCCTCAGAGGCGCGTCGCGCTCGGTAGGTTAGCGTCCGTGCAAGCCTGGCAACCGGCCGATCTGTTCGAGGAGCGACTGCTTCAGGCGTCGACCGCAGATGACGCCGGAGCAGCTGCCGCGGTGCTGCAAGCTGCACAGCTGTGCCTGCCGTTAACCGGTGCCGCGGCCGCCGGTGACGAGGCGCCCGTCTGGCCGACCGTGTCGGCAGCCGATCAAACGTGGATCATCGCCTATACCTCGATCGAATCGATGCACCTCGGCAGCGGCGGCGCCCTGGAGCACGCCCGCGCGACGTCGCTGCCGGAGCTCGCCGCGGGCTGGCCCGACCACAGCTGGGCGCTGGTGATCAATCCCGGCCTGCCCGTACAAGTGACGCTGGACGCCGCAGCACTGGCGCGCGTCGCCGCGCCCTCGCTGCTGGAGGACCGGGCCGCGCAGCCCACGGCGCGAACCCCCATGATGCAGAAGCTGTTGCGCCACGCCGACGTCCACCACACGCTCCAGTTCGGCGTGACCCGCGTCTCCGGCTACTGCCACCAACTCCTCGACGTGGCGCATATCGCTGCGCCGGAGGGCCTCGTCGAGGCCCTCGGACGCAAGAACGAAACAGCCGAGCTGATCACCGACCAGGGTTCGGTTAACGTGCTGCGGTGGCCGGCAGTCGGCCTCGAGCTTTATCGCAACGCGTTCGGGGGAATCGACGAAGCGTCCCGGGCGGCCGTGAACGGCTGGCTGATCGAGGAACCCCCCTTCGTCGGCCTCGGCTTCGTGCCCAGTGCCGATCAGCTGATCCGCGAGTACAAGGTCGACGGCGTTGGACTGCCGCACGGCGCCGAGATTTGCGAGCTGACCGCCACCGGCACCGCGGAAACTCGTGCCCTACTCGACGTCGATCTCGCGCAGTGGCTGTTGATAGTGCCCAGCGATCCGCCCGACTTCCCAGATTCCGCCCGGGCCGGCAATGGCAGTTAGCTGGCACTCCTACCGCGTCCGCTGGCACGGGGACGAGTACGACGCCGGTGCCGACCCGCGACCGGACCAGCTCTGGATGCGCCTGTACGTGTCGAGTCCGGCGGCGGGGTTCGACGAGATCGAACCTCGCCGGCACGTCCGCGTTGTGCCCGCCATGGAGTGCGAGGTCATCCTGTACGTGACCGTTGTCTGCGAGTGGCGCGGCGCGCCCTTCCAGGTGCACGGCGACAAGGATCACGAACTTCTGCTGGAGTACACCGGAGGGCTGGTACCCGTTGCTCAACGCCTGCAACTGCAGCGGATCGAACGTGGCGTCTACCGCACCTGGGTGCCGCGCGAAGAGGTTCGCGCGATGCGCGAGCACGCCGTCGTGTTGAGTCAGTGAGTCACCGGCGCGGCTGCTGGGCGATCAGTTGACTCTCGATCGTGGTCATGGAAAGCCGCGCCACCCGGATGTCGGCGCGGCTGATCACAGCGACCGTCCGATCGGGCAGCGCCGCGAGGGCAGATACGTAGTCGGGCTTGTTGACCGCTCCGCAGACAACGACGGACTCCTGCACCGACAGGGTCTGCGCGAGGATCAGATCGGTCCGGCCGAGCAGATTCGCGTCCAGGCGGCCAACCTGCTCGCGAGCCGCAATCAGCGTCGACCACGCGTGCACGGCCGGCATCGCGCCCACTGCCGAGGTCGAGTAACTGTCGACCAGCAGCAGCTGCGGACGCAGGCTAGACCCGTACCAGTCGGGTTGCCGGTCCGGCCACGCGATCTCGACCGCCCCGCGCGTGTCGGCCGCGGCACCGGCCAGCGCCGACCAGGCGCTCGGCCGGACGGTCTTGACCACCAGCGCGGCGCCGAGGGCCAGCGCACGAAAAGCGACGAGCTGGGCCAGCCCGACCCGCCCGAGCACCGCGACAACGGTCGGTTCCGGACGGAACAGCGAGATCATGACCGGCTGGCCGTTGGGGTTTGTGCCGAGGATCAGCCCTGAACCGGCGGTGTGCACCCGGATCGCGTCCGCGGTGCCGGCGTCGGCGACCTGGGTCCCGACCTGCGTGAACGACGCGACCGCGGTCACGTTGCGAACCCGCCCAACGGCAGCGAGGCGGCGACGCCGAAGACATGCTCTCCGTCCATCCGCTGTATCCGGACACGGTGCTGCCGCGTGAGGTCGCGCAACTGGTTCGCAGCAAGGTCCGGCCGGTCGAGCGGAACGCTCACGCGAAGGGCTGCCTCCAGCTCGATGTCAGCGGCGTCGGCGCTCGCCGGCTTCATCGCGTGGCGGGCCGCGATGCCCACCGTGGTGGCAACGGTGGGCAGGGTCACCAACTGGTCGAAGAACTCGCGGCCGGCCTGCGTCCCGAGGTCTGGCCACTCAAGGAGGCGGTATGCCACCTGGGGATGCGATCCGGCCGACCACGAGTCCCAGTGCTCGCGCAGCCGGACACCTGTCGCGCTACCCGGCTGGCGCATCGGCATTGCGTCGCTCAGCACCGCCAGGTCGACGGCCAGCTGGGTGCGGTCGAGCGCGTTACCACGTATGCCGGCTCGCCGCAGCCGACGCTGGAGCCGCGAGACCGCGCGGAGCAGCGCGCGCCGGAGCTCCTGCTCGTCGGCGTCTTCGTCGCCAGGCATCCGCAAGGCCTGCAGCGCGATCCACGACCGACGCCGCGCGGGAACCATGCCCTGCGCGAGCGCCTGGTAGGACCGCGCAACGACCCCGTGTGCGCGGTACGCGCCAGGTGCGGGCGTGGTCTGTACGACCAACTGGGCGGCCACGGGCGGTCCGGCCTCGTCGGCGGGCGGCAGCAACACCGTTGGCGGCGGCACGATGGGTGCCGAGTCGACGACCATGCTTGTGTCGGCCGGCGAGAGCTCCAGAACGAGGCTGAGCCCGCCCACGTGGCTGAGCAGCGCCCGTTCCACATCATCGATCTCGATCGTGTCCAGGCGCACCCCGCGCAGGAACGGGCGCAGCAGTTCGCCGGCCGACGCGCCGGCGCCGATCGTGCACCCTCGGCGCCGGCACACGAAGCGCAGCCAGAGCCCGAGCCATTGGTACGCCCAGCGTCCGTTCCACCGCATGACGCTGATCGCGAGCAGCGCCACCGCCCCGACCAGCAGCGGGATCATCAGGACGGGTCGCTGCTGCAGCGCGATGAGCACGGTGATGATGCCGGCCTGCCAGGCCACGATCTGCGCCACGTGCAGCGACCATGCCGTCGCCGGCTTGCGCGGCGCGCGCGGCTTGCCGGGCTGACTGAGCACCTGTGGCTTAGCCGCCGTCCCGGCGACCTCGCCCGCGTCCCAGTAGTGGGGCTTGCTCCATGCCGCCGCGACGGGCGCGGCCCTCGCTGTCGCCGGTGCCCTTGCCGCCGTTGCCGTCGCCAGCCCTCGTGACGCGGCCGCGGGCGCTGCCGCAGCCACGTACGCGCGAGGAACGGTCGAATCGGCAATCGACTCGGCCGGCGGCGGCGCCGGAACCCGAACCGCCGGCGCCGCGCCCTGGCTGCGGTGCGGGTTCGCTACGGTCGCGGACGGCGGTGGTACGGGTACGGCGTCGGCCGGCTGCGGTACCGCGGCGGCTGGTGGCCGGCCACCGATGATCCCGCTCCGGGACGAACGGGTCGAGGTGTCGGGTTCGGCTGAGCGTGCTGCATAAAGCGCGGCACCCGGCTGTCGCTGCTCGGTGGCATCATTCGGCGGGTCGCGCGGCGGCTCGGCCGGATCGTCGGTGCCGTGCCGCGCCATCTCGTCGGTCTCCTTCGCGCTCGAAATCCGCCTGCCACACCGCCGCCGGTCACGTCACACTAGGGTCCGTAGGTCCGGGCCGCAGCGCGGGGTCAGGTTGGGCATCCGGCTTCGACTCAGCCGGCCGCTCGATGACTGCCGGCGTCGACGGCTCGGCGGTGAACAGCTCGGTGTCGCCGACGAAGTCGATCCGCGACTCCTCCGCTGTCGGACTCGCCCGCCCGTCGCGGGTCTCCTCCGCCGGGCGCCGGGGCGCGATCGCGGCTGGACGGCTCTCGGCTGCCTCGGGCTCGCCGGCCAGGCCAGGACCAGGCATCCCACGACCGGTCAAGCCCTGGCGCAGCGCCGAAAGCGTCGACTCCATGTCCTCCTCGGCCAACTCGGTGGCGGAACCGAGCCGGCCGTTCAGGGTGGGCAGCCGGCGTAGCGGCATCTCCTCCGTCTCGGGCGTGCCCGGCCGCCGTGTAGGCGGCTCCGGGTTGCGAATCCCCTGCAGGCTTCTGGGCGTGCCGAAGCGACCGGGGTTGGGGGGAATGTCGTCGCCGGCAGCACCAGGCCGCATCGGATCGGCCTCGTCGAACTGCCCCGGCTTTCTGTTGTT
>JBKPQY010000301.1:0-17862 GCA_046734315.1 Actinomycetota bacterium
GGCGGGTCGCGGGTCGGCGCGCACCGGGCGATCGGTAGGCCAGCCGATGCGCACTCGGCCGTGCTGCGGGTCGGCCGGCCAGCTCGGTGCGGGAACGGCGGGCCCGGCGGCAGGGCTGCCCAGACGTGTCGCAGCGCCCGCGGTCACCGGGGCGATCAGGACGCTGAGCCCGGCAACTCCGGCCACGGCCCGCATGACGACGGCGGGCGCCAGCCGGGCCCCGACCGCCCGGGCGAGAGCGCCACAGCGGCCCGGAAGCGCAGCCGCGGCCGTGAAGCACAACGCGATCGCGAGCCAGAGCGCCGTGCACCAGACGGCCGCGCCGGCCACGGTCAGTGCCGCCTCGTCGGTGCCGGCGCGGGCGAGCCAGCGATGCGGCGCGCCGAGATCGGTGGCCAGCTGCGTCCAGTCCGGAGACATCGTCAGCAACGCGACGCTGTCTGCGGCCGCGACAGCCGCCAGCCGGATCGACCGCCTGCCCACCATCCCGATTTCCCTTCATTTGCTTCTAGTAGCCTTCATACGCTACAGCTAGCTTCCAGTCAACGGAGTGCTCTAATAGCCGCGTGGCGACACGGTGGGAGGCCCTCTTCGCGGACCTGGAGACCCAGGCTGCGGCGCTGGACATCGCCGAGCGCGCCGTGGAGGTCGAGGAGCGCACCCGGATCGAGGTCGGCCGGATACGGCTGCTCGATCGCTTGCGCCCCGCCGTAGGCGCGGACGTGCGGCTGCGCTGCAGTGGCGACGGCGGCGTCGCCGGGCGGCTGGTACGCATCGGACCGGACTGGCTGCTGGTCAGGGAGGAATCCGGCCGCGAAGCGGTGGTCGTAACGGCGGGCGTGCTCAGCGTGTCCGGGCTCGGGCGTATGTCGGCGATACCCGAGTCCGAGAGCGTTGTCGAGTCACGCCTCGGCTTGCGTCACGCGTTGCGGGGGATCGCTCGCGACCGTTCCCCGGTGCGGATCAGCCTGTGCGACGGCACGACCGTCGACGGCACGCTCGACCGGCTGGGCGCGGACTTCGTCGAGATTGCCCAGCACCCGGCAGGCGAACCGCGCCGCCGGGACCAGGTGCGCGAGGTCGCCGTCGTGCCGCTTTCCGCGCTCGCCGTAGTCCGGCGCAGGACGTAGGCGCGCCGCTCACTCGGCGTCGCTGTAGGGATGTTCGGAGACGAAGTGCTTGGTCTGGTCGTACATCCGGGCGATGTAGCTCTCGAGCTTGTCGCGTTCGACACGCCACTGGCCGCGTCCCCCGATCTTTATCGCCTCGAGCTCGCCGCTGCGCACCAGCGCGTAGGTCTGTGACGGCGAGATGTTCAGGACGTCTGCGACATCGGCGAGGGTCAGGAACCGATCGCTGGGCATGCCGTGATTCCCTTCAGCCGACCCGACTTGCGTGTGGCGGCTGTCAGTATCGCGCGATTGCGCCGACTGGCTGCTTGCCATCCACAGCTGGCCGAACGCGATGAGATCAGGCTCACAGGTCCAGTACGCTCTGCGGGTGCTCACCCGGTTCGACCCGTTGCGGCGGGTCGTGACCCACATCGTCCCTACCTGAACGGTCCTGCCCGTGGCTACGCCTTCCCCGACCCCGCGCCGCCTGAAGACTCCGTCCTGGTTCGACCTGCGGCTCCTTGCAGGCGTCATGCTGGTGCTGATCTCGGTGGCCGGCGGAGCCCTCGTCGTGGCCGGGGCGGACTCCACGCATCCGGTCTGGGCGGTTCGGAGCAGTCTTGCCGCGGGCACGGTCATAACCCAGGGCGATCTGCAGGCGGTGAAGGTGCGCCTATCCGATCGCAGCCGCTACCTGCCGGCCGGCAGCAAGCGCCCCGCGGACGACCCGGTGAACAAGACCCTGTCGCGTCCCGTCGCCGCGGGCGAACTGCTGCCGCGCTCGGCGATCGCTGCCACACCTGCGGCGACCACGCTAACCGTCCCGCTGACGAGCGATCAGGCGCCGCGTATCACCCGCGGCCAGGAGATCGAGCTGTGGCTGTCGAGCAAGACCTGTCGGGCGGTCGTGGTGTTGCCCGGTGTCACGGTGCAAGACGTCCAGTCGACGGGCGGCGGCTCGTTCGGCACGAGCAGCACCGAGAATCTGGTCATCCGGGTACCGCGTGATCAAGCCACGCGGGTGATCACAGCACTCGGGCTGGAGGCAACGACGATCCGCGCCGGGCTGCTCGACGGCGACCCCGACCCGGCCACGGTATTGCCGGACCTCGAGCGCTGCGCCGCGGGCTCGTGAAGCTGCCGATCCTGACCGCTGCGGACGGGGCAGGCTGGGAAGCCGGACTGCTCGTGGCGCTTGAACGCGGTGACCACGGCGTCGCTGTGGTGCGCCGCTGCGTCGACGTCGTCGACCTGCTGGCCGTGGCCGGCGCCGGGCAGGCGAAGGCGGCGCTCGTGGCGGCGGGACTGCGGAGGCTCGATGCGGACGCCGTCGACCGGCTCAATGCCGCGGGCGTCGTACCGGTGGGCGTCGTGCGCCGTAACGACGGCGCGGCCGAGGATCGGCTGCGCGCCATCGGAGTCGAGTTCCTGGTGCCGGACGACGCCGAGCCGAGCGTCGTGGGCTCCGTGGTCTCCGAGGCCGTGGCGCTGGCCGACGGCGGGACCTTGCGACTGCGGCTGACGCGCGCGTTCGGTGACCCGGCAACCGCGACGTCGCAGGTGATCCCCCCGACCGGCACCGCCCCGGCGCCGGCGCAGCCCACCAGGCGCGGCTCCATCGTTGCCGTCTGGGGGCCGACCGGCGCGCCGGGCCGCACCACCGTCGCGGTCGCCCTGGCCGACGAGCTCGCCCGCCTCGGCTGCGCCAGCCTGCTCGTCGACGCCGACGTGTACGGCGGCGTGATCGCTGCGGTGCTGGGCTTGCTCGACGAATCACCCGGCCTGGCCGCGGCGTGCCGACTTGCATCCTCGACCCGCCTGGACGCGGCCGCGCTCACCGGGCTGTGCTGGCAGCTCACCCCGACGTTGCGGGTGCTGACCGGTATCCCGCGGGCGGAACGCTGGCCGGAACTGCGCGCGACCGCGGTCTTGTCCGTGCTGGACGCGGCCCGCGGGATAGCCGACTTTACTGTCGTCGACTGCGCCTTCTCCCTCGAGTCGGACGAGGAGCTGTCGTACGACACCTTGGCGCCGCGCCGCAACGGGGCGACGCTGGCCGTCCTCGATGCGGCCGACGTGGTCGTTGCCGTCGGCGCGGCCGACCCGATCGGTCTGCAGCGGCTGGTCCGCGGGCTGGCTGAGGTGCGCGACGCCGAAGTCGCCGCCCCCATCTGGGTGGTGCTCAACAAGGTGCGCCGCGGCGTCGTGCCCGGCGATCCGCGCATCGAGCTGAGCGCCGCCCTGGACCGCTTCGCCGGACGCCAGCCGGCAGCGCTGCTTCCCTACGACCCGGACCCGCTCGATGCGGCTCTGGCTGTCGGCAAGACGCTCGGCGAGGCGCGTCCGGGCAGTGCGCTGAGGCAGGGCACCGTCGAGCTCGCCGCCGCCCTGGCCGGGGTACCGCATGCGAAGCACCGGCGGCGTCGCGCATGACGGCCTACCGAAATCAGTGCGGCACGCGACGTACTCAGGTATGAAGACCGCGTGCCACGATGCATGACCGCGCAACAACTGCGCGCAACAATGGCAGGCATACGCCGTCAAGGAGCCCGCTAGATGCCCGATCGCCTCTCGGCCACAGATGTGTCGTTCCTGTACCTCGAAGGGCGCACCACGCCGATGCATGCCGGAGGGTTGGCGATCTTCGCGGTGCCGGGCGACGGGTTCGACTACGAGCGACTTGTCGTGCTGATCGAGGACCGCATCAGCCTGGTGCCCAGGTATCGGCAGAAGGTGCGCTTCGTGCCAGGGCACCTCGCCAATCCCGTGTGGGTCGATGACGTCGACTTCGACATCACGTATCACGTGCGCCGGTCCGCGTTGCCACGGCCCGGCTCGGACGAGCAGTTGCGCGAGTTCTGCGCACGCATCCAGTCGCGGCCGCTCGACCGCAGCCGGCCACTGTGGGAGATGTACCTGGTAGAGGGCCTGGAGGAGGATCGCTTCGCGATCATCACGAAGTCGCATCACGCCATGGTCGACGGCGTCCGGGCGATCGATATCGGGCAGGTCATCCTCGATACGTCGCCCACTCCCCGGGCCATCCCGGACGACCTGTGGATGCCGGCACCGGAGCCGAGCTCGACGCAGCTCGTCACCGCCGCGACGACCGAATTGCTGCGCCGGCCGAGCGGCCTACTCGACACGGTGCGCCTCGGCGTGCACGATGCGCGCACCGCCGCCTGCCGGGTGTTTGACCTGGTGGGCGGCCTTGTGTCCACGGCGCGGGTGGTGGTGCGCCCCGCCCCGTCGTCGCCGCTGAACATCGCGATCGGCGAGCAGCGCCGCTTCGGCACCGCTCGCACCTCCCTCGACGACTACAAGCTCGTGCGGCGGCAACGGGGTGGGGCGATCAACGACGTGGTGCTCGCGACGGTAGCCGGCGCCCTGCGCGGCTGGCTGCTCTTCCGCGGTGAGCCGGTGACGCCCGCGACCACGGTGCGAGCGATGGTGCCGGTGAGTGTGCGCTCGGCCCCCGACGATGCCGAGCTGGGCAGCCAGGTGTCGGGGCTGGTCGTCGACCTGCCGGTCGGCGAGGCGAACCCGCTGATGCGGCTGTCCCAGGTGAGCTACGCGATGAAGGCGCACAAGGAGTCGGGGCAGTCGGTGGGCGCCGATGCGCTCGTGGCGTTGTCCGGATTCGCGCCGCCGACGTTGCACGCGGTCGGAGCCCGCCTTGCCAACGGGCTCACCCGGCGGATGTTCAACCTGGTCGTCACGAACGTGCCGGGGCCGCAGGTGCCGTTGTATGCGGCGGGGGCGCGGATGCTGGAGATGTTCCCGGTCGTGCCGCTGGCCAGTGGGCAGGCCGTCACGATCGGTCTCACGTCCTACGCCGGTGGCGTCTACTACGGCCTGAACGCGGACCGCGACGCGATGGCCGACGTGGACGTACTGGCCGCCCTGATCGAGGAGTCGCTGGCCGAGCTTGTGATAGCGAGCATGGAGACCACGCAACGCCGCCCGGCCGTGGTGGAGGAACCGGTGCCGTGATGCTCCCCGAACCGTCGCGCGACCCGGCGAGCGCAGGGAGCATCTCGCCGCGGCGGGCGGTCGTGCTGGGGAGTGGCGGTGTGCTCGGCTTCGCCTGGATGATCGGTGCGCTGGCCGCCCTCGAGACCGAGGCCGGCTTCGACGTGCGCACCGTGCAGCAGCTGGTGGGGACGTCGGCCGGTTCGGTGACCGCTGCGCTGCTGTCGTGCGGGGTGTCGGTGGACGAAATCCGCCGCCATCACCAGGGCGTTCCGGCGCCGACCGATCCACCGATCGCGTTCGACTACTCCGCGGGCACCAGCCGCGCCCTGCCGCGGCCCCGGCTGCTGCCCGGTTCCCCGCGGCTGATCCTGAACGCGGTGCGGCATCCACGGCAGGCACGTGCGGCCGTTACGTTGGCGGGTGCATTGCCGGCGGGACGGGGGACGCTCGAGCCGATACGGCGACTCGTCGCGGAGGTAGCCGCGAGCAGCGGGCTCGACTCGCGCTGGCCGCAGCGCCCGCGGATCTGGCTGGCAGCCACCGACTACCGCACCGGACGGCGCGTGCTGTTCGGGCGCGATCGTGAGGTGGCGCTGGCCGACGCGGTGGTCGCCTCGTGCGCGATCCCGGCGTGGTATCCGCCGGCGATGATCGACGGCCGGCCGTATGTCGACGGCGGCGCGGTGTCGAACACGTCCGTGGACGTTCTCGCGGGCGCCGGCCTCGACGAGGCATACGTCCTCGCACCGATGGCGTCGATCGACCTCGACCGGCCACGCTCTCCCGTCTCGCGGATCGAGCGTGCACTGCGCCGCGCGATCACGCGCGGTCTGGTCGCCGACGTTGCCGCCCTTCGCGCGTCTGGCATGCGCGTTGTCGTTGTCACCCCGGGTCGTGAGGATCTTGCGGTGATCGGAACCAACCTTATGAACCCTCGGCGGCGTACCGAAGTGCTGGAGTCAGCGATGCGCACCGCCGCGGTCGGGTTGCGGGCCGAGCTGGCAGCTCGACCGGCACGCGCCCGCCGGGTATCCGGGCAGTCGCTCGGGTGAGGGCTTATATACCGGCGACGACCTCGATGTTGCGCCGACTCGTCGAGACCTCCGAATGCGGACCCGCGCCGATTACGGCATTCGCCGTGACGCCTGGGCTGCGGGAGTGGTACCTCGACGATGACTTCGAATCCCTGGAGTACGCGGCGATGCTCGAAGCGGCGCGTGCGTCGCTGCGGCTGATTGTGGCCGATCCGGCAGCGGTTCCGCGCCGGGTGGTGATCGCCGCTGAGCTACCCGACGCGGTCGTGGCGGCCCGCGACGAACTCGGCGTAGGCGTCGTGCATGTCGCCGACCCGGTCTCGCTGCAGCAGGTCGTGTCGGTACACGTCGACGACGACGACGCCGAGCCGGCCATTCGTGCGGCAACTGCCGTAATAGACGCTGCCGACCTCGGCGACCCCGATGCGTCCGACACGCTCGACGACGCCGAGGCATTCGAGCTCGCGTGGTATGCGAGCCAGGAGATTGCCGCCTTGCTCGGGTCGCTTGCCGCCTCGGGCGAACCGTCGGCGGGGTAGCCGCGTCGACGTCCAGGCGCATCTACCATCGAGAAACCGGCAACGATGCCGCGCGACACGTGGAGGCACCCACCATGGACGCGGTCACGCACCCACCCATTCCGGCCAACGAGGCGCCACGCACTTACGCACCCGACAGCGCCGAGCGCCGCTCGCTCGCAGCCAAGCTCGCGGACCTGGCAGTCGGTAGTGCGGACCTGACAATGACGATCGGCGGGGTGCAGCGGATGGCCGGTGGGCCGCTCGTCGACGTGGTGCAGCCGCATCGGCACCGTGGCGTGCTCGGCGTCACCGCGCAAGCGACCGGCGCCGACGTAGCCGCGGCGATCGACGCCGCGCTCGCAGCTGCCCCGGCGTGGCGTGAGCTCCCGTTCGACGAACGGGCGGCGATCTTCCTGCGCGCTGCCGATTTGCTCTCGACCATGTGGCGGGACACGCTGAACGCGGCCACGATGCTCGGCCAGTCCAAGACGGTGCAGCAAGCCGAGATCGACTCGGCGTGCGAGTTGATCGACTTCCTGCGCTACAACGTGCACTTCGCTCGCCAGATTCTGGAGAATCAGCCGACGAGCGCGTCGTTCACGTGGAACCGGTCCGACTACCGCCCGCTCGAAGGCTTTGTGCTGGCCATCACGCCGTTCAACTTCACTGCCATCGCCGGCAACCTTCCCACCGCGCCGGCATTGCTCGGCAATGTCGTCGTGTGGAAGCCCTCCCCGACGCAACAGCTCGCCGCCCACTGGACGATGCGCCTGCTCGAGGCCGCCGGCCTGCCGGCCGGCGTGATCAACATGGTCACCGGGGACGGTACCGCCGTGAGCGAGGTCGCGGTGCCGCACGCGGCGCTGGCCGGCATCCACTTCACGGGTTCGACCGCCACGTTCCAGCACCTTTGGCGCGCCGTCGGCGCCTCGATGGGCTCCTACGCGGGCTATCCACGGGTGGTCGGCGAGACCGGAGGCAAGGACTTCGTACTCGCCCATCCGTCGGCCGACCCGGCACCTCTCGCCGTGGGGCTGGTCCGGGGCGCGTTCGAGTATCAGGGCCAGAAGTGCTCCGCCGCGTCGCGCGCCTACCTGCCGCGCTCGCTGTGGGACGGCGGCCTGCGCGACGAGCTCGTCGCAGTCACAGAGTCGCTGACCTACGGCGATGTGACCGACTTCGCGAACTTCGGCGGCGCGGTGATCGACCGTCGCGCCTTCGACCGGCTCTCCGCAGTGCTCGACAAGCTGCACGGTGAGCCCTCTGCGACTGTGATTGCCGGCGGAAAGGCCGACGACAGCGAGGGATACTTCGTGCGACCAACGATCGTCGAGTCGACCGATCCGACGCACGAGCTGTTCAGCCGCGAATACTTCGGTCCACTTCTGGGCGTCTATGTCTACGACGACATCATCCGCCCGGCGGACGAGGCCTGGCGTGCGACCATGTCGCAGTTGGAGGCCGTATCGCCGTATGCGCTCACGGGTGCGGTGTTTGCGACCGACCGCGCTGCCATCGACGAGGCGACGCGGGAGCTTCGCTTCGCGGCCGGCAACTTCTACATCAACGACAAGCCGACCGGTGCTGTCGTGGGCCAGCAGCCGTTCGGCGGGGGTCGGGCCTCGGGTACGAACGACAAGGCCGGGTCGATCTGGAATCTGATTCGCTGGCTGTCACCTCGCTCGATCAAGGAGAACTTCGTCCCGCCGACCGACCACCGGTATCCGCATCTGGGCTGAGCGCGGGCAGCAGGCGGCGTCACCGCAGCGCCACTTGGATCGGCAGCACCGCGGGGCCACCGGTGATCGTCCGCAGTTGGGGCTGCTCAACGGCCAGCAGCCCCCGCCCGGGCGGCTGCGTCGAATAGGTGCGGGGCAGGCGCAGTCCGAGCAACTCGCCGTCGCCCGGCCCGGGCTGGAGCAATAGTCCTGCCCGGCTACGCCGAGCCTCGTAGCCGACTCCCCGATACGTCACCGCCAGCTCGTCGTTGCGCGCAGCGACGACCGCGGCGAGGCCGGGTCGGCCGCTCCGCAGCAGCTCCGTCAGCGCATCGCCAGCGTCGGTGTCGAGGAATACTTCGCTGTCGTCGACAAGCAGCAGCAGCGGCTGCGAGCCGGGTGGCGGCAACGCTGCGGACGGCTCGTCGGGCCTCAGGACATGGATGCCGGAGGCCTGCGCCGCCCCGACTAGCGCCGATCGTCTCGGCCCGCCGACCAGGACATCGCAATTGCGCGCCTGATCGAGAATCAGGCGCAGCACGTTGGTGCGGCCGGATCGGGGAGGTCCGGCGACGATCAGCCGCCCATCTCCTGAGAACAGGTCGACGGCCACCGCGCTCCGCTCGTCGCCGGCCACGCCCAAAACCGTCATGCCCGGCTCCGTGGAGCCGAGCGAAGCCCGCGTCACCCGGGCCGGCAACGCCCTGATGCGGATCGGCCCGCGCTCAGGTGACGGCCGGGACATCGCCGCGAGCTGGCGTAGCGCCTGGTGCTGCTGTGCAGCGCTCGGCCCGGCCCCGAGGAAGGCGAGCTGGACCTCGGCGGCGGTCTCTGCGCAGACGGCCCGGCCCGGTGGCATCGATGCCGGTACCGCTCTCGGCGAGACGCCGGCGAGAGCGTAGTCAGCCCGGTCGGCTAGGCGCAGCACATACTTGCGAGCCACGATGCTGGCGACGCGTCCGGTGAGCGTCGCGCGGTCGCCGGCGATCGCGATGGTGAAGCCGGCCGCCGAGGAATCGCGGATCAATGCGATTAGCGTCTCGACGCTCCGCCCGGCGTCGTGCTCTTCTGCGGCCGCGACGAACCCCTCCCAGCCGTCGATGACGACCACCACGAACGGGATGGCCTCGCCCTGTTTGCGTGCTTCGGCTACGGAGCTCACCCCGAGCTCCATCAGCCGGGTCTGCCGCCGGGTGATCTCTGACATCAGCCGACCGAGTATCCGATCGACCGTGCTGAACTCGTCGCGGCCGGTCACGGCACCGCAGTGCGGCAGATCGGCCAGCATGCGCAGGCCGCCACCCGCGCAGTCGACGCCGTACACGTGCAGGTCATCCGGCGAGAGGCTCGCGGCCGCCATACCGGCGAGGGTCCGCAGCGCCGTGCTGCGGCCCGAGCGCGGGCTGCCGACGACCAGCAGCGGGCCGGCGTCTCGTAGATCAACGCAGAGCGCCGGCTGCTGCTGTTCACCAGGCAGGTCGATCCGGCCGACTGGCACCGCCGAGGCAAGGCTGGGCGCGTCGAGCGCAGTGACCGGCAGGCGGACCGGCAGCGGCTCCAGCCACGGCCGCGTCACCGCCGCCATCTCGGTCCGGGCCGCCGCCTCACGGATCGCGTCCACCAGGATGTGCAGGTCGGTCTTCTCCCCCTGACCGGTGAGGTCGGGGACAACAGGGCGTGCCCACGCGTCGAGTGGCACCACCGTTGCGTGGGCGGCGCCGGTCGGTGCCGCATGGCTCACCCGTGCCGTCTGCATCTCGGTGAGCACGGTGCCCGCGCGCACGAACGCCCGCCCCGGCCGGTTCTTGTCTATCGCCGCGGCGACATCGGTGCCGATGATGTCCGCGGACTCACCCGGGTCGGTGACTCGCAAGGCGACACGCAGCGCGGTGTTCGCCCGGATTTCAGGGGAGATCACCCCACCGGGGCGCTGGGTGGCGAGGACGAGGTGCACACCGAGGGAACGACCGCGCTGCGCGATGGCGATCAGCCCGGTCATGAAATCCGGCAACTCCTCGGCCAGCGCAGCGAACTCGTCGACGACCAGGACCAGCCGTCCCAGCGGGCCGTGCCTGTGATGTTGCGACGCTCGGTACGCGGTGAGATCCGTGGCGCCGGCCGCCGCGAACAGCGCCTCACGGCGGCGCAGCTCGGCATCAAGCGACTGCAGCGCGCGCCGCGTCAGGTGCGAGTCGAGGTCGGTTACCAAGCCCACGCTGTGCGGGAGCCGAGCGCAGTCGGCAAATGCCGCGCCGCCCTTGTAGTCGATCAGGATGAACGACACGGCGTCGGGGGGATTTGCCGCCGCAAGCCCGGCGATCAATGACTGGAGGAGTTCGGACTTGCCGGCGCCGGTCGTACCGGCGATCAGCGCATGTGGGCCGTCGCGTTCGAGATCGACCGCAAACACTCCGTCGGCGGCGACGCCGAGCGCGGTTGCGGGCCGGGTGCCGGAACGCCAGCGAGCGATGAGCTCGTCCGAGGTGGGCTCACCAAGGCCGAGGACATCGAGCAGCCGGCACTGTGCGGGAATCGTCGATGCCGCATCGGCGCTCGCATCGACCATCGGCGCCAATGCGCGCGCCACCCGCTCCGCCCACGGCCTACCCACCCGGTCACCGATCACATCAGTCACCTCGGCGCTGCCGGCCGTCTGGATGCCCAGCCGGCTGCCTGTATCACCGCGCACGCGGGCAACCGCCGCGCACGCTGCGGGCAGCCGCCGCTCCTCTTCATCGAGGCAGATCGCAGTCACACCGACAGCCGGGCCAGCTGCGAGGACATGGGCCAGGCCGGGGATCTCGACGAGCGCCCCTGCGCGATCGACCACGACGATGATCCATGGGCCGGTCCAGCCGGCCGGGTCGTGCTGCGGATGCGCGAGCCGGTCGCCGACTACCCGCGCGAGCTCCGCGACAATGCTCGCGCGTTGCTCGGCCCTGGTCGCCACATCGCCCCGGACGTGGGGCAGCCAACGAGCCCAGGTCCAGGCCGGGGAGGCTGCGTCGGAGAGCAGCAGCACGACGCGGGCGTCTGCCGGGGAGTGCAGGGCGGCGACCTGGGCGAGCGTCCATCGGGCTGTGCCGAGCACGATGCCGAGCGGACCGGCAATGCCGAGCGGCCCGGCGCGCAGGCTCACGACCGAGGGGACAAGTGAGGCGATGCCCGCCGGTTCGATCTGCGATCCGCGGCGAATCCGCAAGGCCGACGGCGCGTCGCCTACGCCGAGCCGTACATCGAGCATGTCCAGGTCGGTACGGCGCCGTTCCCACAGCCTGCAGTCGGGGATCGTCGCCGTCCGCAGTAGCGCAGCGGGGTCGGGATGTGCGCGGCGGCGATGGGTGAGCTCTGCGGCCAGCAGCCGGGCGCGCTCGCTCTGGGCCCGTGCTTCGCGGCGGCGGAAGCCGCGCGCCTCCTGCCGGCGAGTGCGCCGCCAGTGCAGCCGATCGCCCGCGGCAGTGGCCACGATCAGCACCGGCGACAGCAGCGCGAACGCAAGGAACTGCATGCTGTGCATCGCCAGCGCGAGGCCTACGCCGAGAAGCGTCGGCAGCAAGGCCGCCAGCCACTGCACACGCTGGGGCCCCGAAACGATCGGGCATACCGGTGCGATCACCTCACGATCCGGCAGCTGGGGCGCGAGCCGGGGCGGGCGGTTGACGAGCTGCGCTCCGTCCGGGCCGGCCCGCAGCGCCGCAGCTGGTTCGTCAGCCCCGGTGACGCGCAGCAGCGATTCGCCGAGGCGGAGAAACTGGCCGGCCGTCACGGCGGCGCCATCGGCGTCCACCGAGGTGCCGTCGAGGTAGGTGCCGTTGGTGGAACCGAGATCGTGCACGCTGATGCCTGCCGTCGTGACGGTGATCGCAGCGTGCTGCCGCGATACGTCGGGGTCGGTGAGAACAAGGTCGCAGGCGGGGCTGCGGCCGACGGTCAGGACTCCCCGAGGGAGCGCCGCGACTAGGCCCGCATCCGGGCCGCCGACCACGTGGACCCGAAGCACGGCGCCGGCACTGAGGTCGCGTGTCCCCGGCCGTCCCAACTGCAGTAAGTCCCCGTCTCGCAGGCCGGGCCCACCGAGCAGAGCGGTCGGCGGCAGACGCTGCGAGCCGTTCCACAGCGCGCTGGTGTCGTCGGCGCCCGGCATCAGGGTTGCGAGCCCGCCGGCGACGTCGCGCAGCGCCGCGCCCGACGGAGCCATAAGTGCGACGTCGCGCGTAAAGCCCTCGCCGTCGCGGACTGAGAGCCGGATCTCCATGCCCGAAGTCTGCGGCCGTGGCGCGGCGATACGGTGCCCGAATCGGCGGCCTGTGGATAACTCCGGAAGTGTTCCTGCTTATCCACAGCCTGGACATCTCGTCCCCCCGGCAGCGTCGCGGCTGCGTAGCGTTCCGGCACGTCAAATCAAGTGACGGCCGTAAGTTCGGCCGGCCGGGAAGGATGAGCACATGTCAACGGGCCTCAAGGTCACGCCGGGTCAGCTGCAGCAGCTCAGTGGCAACGTGGCACGCAGTTCGTCGGACGTCCGCGGCTCTCACCAGAGCCTCAAGGCTCAGCTGAGCCCACTGTTCGGGGCCGACTGGTCAGGACAGGCCGCGGCGCAGTTCACGTCCCTGTACGAGCAGTTCGATCAGCATGCCCGTGGCCTGTCCGATGCGCTCGACGGCATCGGGCAGCTGCTGGGACACGCCGGCGCCGCATATGCGCAGGTGGAGCAGCAGATCGCGTCGTCGTTCCGGTAGCAGGGTCACCTGCACCCGCGAGAACCAAGGGAACGCCCTGGGCGCGCGCACAGCCGATACGCGGGGCAGTAAGGCATCTGCCACATTCTGCTCCGCGGCTGGGCCGATCGAGGCAGGATGCTGGACCACGGCGGCATCGACGAAGGAGCGCAGACGTGCAGTTCGGCAGGTACTACGAAGAGTTCGAGGTCGGCGCGGTGTACCAGCACTGGCCGGGTAAGACGGTGACCGAGTACGACGACCACCTGTTCTGCCTGATCACGATGAACCACCATCCACTGCACATGGACGCCAACTATGCCCAGACGTCCACCGAGTTCGGGAGAAATGTCGTGGTAGGCAACTACGTCTACTCGCTGTTACTCGGCATGTCGGTACCCGACGTCAGTGGTAAGGCGATCGCGAACCTCGAGGTTGAGACGTTGCGGCATATTGCGCCGACCTTCCACGGCGACACCATCTACGGCGAGACGAGGGTGCTCGACAAGACGCCGTCACGGTCCAAGTCCGATCGCGGCATCGTGCAGGTCGAGACGATCGGCTACAAGCAGGACGGCACGATCGTGTGCACGTTTCGCCGCAAGGTCATGGTGCCGACTCGCGAGTACCTCGATGCCCACGGAGGGGAGCAACCCGGCCGCCCCGAGCCGGCCGCCCGCCCATAACGCCGGCTCGGGGTCTCGAAGGTCGCATAGGTTCGAGTAGAGCCAGGTCGAGCGCGTCTCGTCGAGCGGGGTTAGGAGGGTAGGGCGTCCCAGGAGGTCAATGCATCGAGGAGCCCGGGCACGAGGTCCAGCGCGGCCAGCTCAGCCTGGCTTACCCAGCGTGCTTCGTCCGCGTCGTCGCCGGCACGCAGCCTGCCGCCGTCGACCGAACACACGAAATCCTCAATGTCGTAGCCAACGCCGTCCGGCCCAGCGCGCCTCACCCGTCCTGCGCGGCGCACGACGCGGACCATCAGCCCGGTCTCCTCTGCGACCTCGCGAACGCACGCCGCGGCGCTCGACTCGCCGGGACGGCAACGCCCGCCCGGAATCGACCAGCGGCCGGCCGACGGGGGCGTGGCCCGCCGGATCAGCAGTAGGCGGCCGGTATCGTCCAGGACAATTCCGCCCGCACAGGGCTCCCATATCCGCGACACTGGGATTAGTCTCAAGTCACGCTTTATGCCCGGGCGCGGCTTCCGCGTCGTTGCTGTTGCATGCGGTAAGAAGAACAGGACCTGTGTGCGGATGGAAGTGGGGCCGGCGTGGACACGAAGAAAGTGGTGGGGGTACTCGCCCTGATCTTCGTGCTCTTCTTTATCGTGACGCAACCGACTCAGGCCGCCGACATCACGCATACGCTTTGGGATGCGACGGTCAACATCGCGCACGGTATCTCCGACTTCCTCACCAGCCTCTGAGGTTCCATGCAACGGGCGGGGCCAAAGGTCAGCCGGTACCTGCTCAGTAGTGAGCAGCGGGTCTTCGCTGTCCGGCGGCACTGGATGGCATTGGCGTCCACGTTCTTGCTCTTCCTCGGGTTCCTGCTCGTCGGGTTGCTGCTGCTCGTCCTGTTCCGGGAGCACCCTGTTTCCGAGTCGTTCGCGATCTTCTTTCTGATCTTCAGCGTTCTGTGGTTTCTGTGGTACGTGCTCGACTGGTACTTCGAGGAGCTCGTCGTCACGAATCGGCGGGTCCTGCTCGTCAGCGGAGTGCTCAACCGCAAGGTCGGCGTCATGCCGCTGATCAAGGTCACCGACCTCACCTTCGTCCAGCCGTTCTCGGGACGGTTCCTCGGGTACGGCACGTTCATCATCGAGTCGGCAGGACAGGACCAGGCGCTGTCGCGCATTGCCTACGTTCCGCGACCACTACATCGGTACCGCCAGATATCCGCACTGCTGTTCGGTACGGATGTCGACGTCGATCCCGAGGACGTCGGCTCGCGGCACGTCACCGCGCCGCTGCCAACGATCAAATCGAAGAAGGATTGACGCAGCGGGCATCCGCACGTTTGCCCGCGAGGACCGAGCAGCCCAGGCCGGCATGCGGGCCGACAAGCAGATGCGGTCTGCTGAAGCCGTGGGTTCGATGATTGACCTGCACACCCACTCGACGGCCTCGGACGGGACTGACCGCCCATCCGAACTGGTGGCGAACGCGGCGGCCACGGGAGTGTCGGTGCTGGGGCTGACCGATCACGACACGACGGCCGGTTGGGACGAGGCGCTGGCTGCGGTGCGCCGCGGCACGACACTGGTGAGCGGCGCCGAGTTCTCCTGCGTGTACACCGGCCCCGGCGGACAGCGGATCAGCCTCCACCTGCTGGGCTACCTGTTCGACCCCGAGCATGAAGGGCTGGGCGCCGAGATGGCACGGCTGCGGGCGAGTCGGCTCGATCGGAGCCGCGCGATCGTCGACAACCTGGCCGCCGACGGCGTGCCCATCACGTGGAACCAGGTCGCCGAGATGGCGCGGGGAAGTCCGGTCGGCCGGCCACACATCGCCCGGGTGCTGGTCGCAAACGGTGTGGTGCCGAGGCTGGACGAGGCGTTCCGGCAGCTGCTCTCCGCCTCCTCGAAGTACTACGTCCGTAAGGCGGACAGTGACGTCTTCGATGCCATAGCGTTGGTGCGCGCCGCGCGCGGTGTGACCGTGTTCGCACATCCGCTGGCTCGGCGCCGTGGCCCCGTCGTCGGCGAGGACGTAATCGCGGCGATGGCACGGTCCGGCTTGCACGGCATCGAGATCGAGCATCCTGACCACGCACCCGAGGACCGGGCGCGCCTGGCGTCGATTGCCGGTGAGGTGGGCCTGGTGGGCGTCGGCTCGTCCGATTACCACGGCACGAACCGGGTGATCCGCCTCGGAATGTGCACCACGAGCCGCGCCGCGTATGAGCAACTGTTCAGCTTTGAGACGGCCCGCGAGCCGGTTACCGGCTAGGCACTACCGTGGCGTCATGAGATGCGCCCGGTTGCTGCTCGCCGCCGCGGCGAGCGTGGGCATGGTGGCCCTGGCCACGCCGGCCGCTGTGGCCGACCCGGTAAGCGACGCGGTGAGGAACCTCCGCAACGCGAGCCTCTATGTCGACCCGACCGTGACGGTATTCAAGATCAACAAGGATGCGGTCGAGAGCGCGCTCCCGGACGACGTGAAGATCGCCATACTGCCGGCGAGTGCCGGTGCTGCGGACTCGCTCGCCGGGCAGATCGGTAGAGCGCTCGACCCGGACGCGAGAGGCCTGACGGTGGGTGTGGTCACGTCTGACCACAGCTTCAGGGCAGCCTCGTCGAAGTACTGCGCGGGCTGGGCCGATCAGAAGGCGATAGCCGCCGTAACGGCAAAGCGTGCACAGCTGCGAGCCACCGAGGACGTCACCGAACTGCTACGCAGCTTCGCGGCGAGCATGCAAGACGGGCCGCTCGCGCACACCAGTGCCTGTGGTGGCGGCACCGCCGCGGCGTCCGGGACGAGGAAGGATTCCGGCGGCAGTGTGTGGCCGTGGATCATCGGCATCGGCGTGGTCGGCGCAGGCGGTATCGGCGGGCTGGCGTGGTATCGGCGGCGGCAGCGTAGGCGCGAGCTCCAGACCGCGCGCGCCAAGGTCATGCCGTACTACGACCGGTTGGCCAACGAGGTCAACACGATCGAGCCGGCAGACAACGACGTCGCCGTTCGGTCAATGGCCGACGCGTCGGAACGATATGAGGCGGCCACCATGCTGCTCGACACTGCCGACTCGGTGGAGAAATACGCGCAAGCTCGCCGGGCCACGCTGGAAGGGCTCTACGCCGCGCAGACGGCGCGCAAGGCGCTCGGCCTGGAGGAGGGTCCGCCGCTTCCGGCGATCGCCGACACAGTCGGCGACCAGCTCACCGAGCCGCAAGAGGTCAGCGTCCAGGGCAAGACGTATCAGGGCTACCCCGACTACCGGCCCGGTGCGCCGTACTACTACGGCGGCGGGTACGGGGTGCCGGGCGGCTGGTACTCCACGCCGTTCTGGGAGACCTTGCTGATCGGCAGCGTGCTGGCCGGCGGGTTCGGCGGCTGGGGAGGCGGCGGGTACGGCGCAGGCTACGACAGCGGCTTCGAGGCAGGCCGCGACTCCGTCGACACGTCGACCGGCGGCGACTGGGGAGGTGGCGGCGGCGACTGGGGAGGTGGCGGCGGCGACTGGGGAGGCGGCGGTGGCGGCGACTCCGGCGGCTCCTGGTAGTGCCGAGCAGCTGTCACTGGCCGGCATGCCGCGTCGGCTGTTCGCGTGCACACCGTCACGGCTGGCGAGCTTCGACTGCCCGCGCCGCTACCGGATGACCTATCTTGACCGGCCGAAGTTGCCGCGCGGAGCGCCGTGGGCGCACAACACGCTGGGCGCCGTCGTGCACGTGGCGCTGCACCGTTGGTGGCAGCTGGGTCGCCGCGACCGTACGCCGGCGAACGGTGTCCGGCTGGTGGAGTGGAACTGGCAGTCGGACGGGTTCCGGGACGAGAGCCAGTCAGCCAGGTGGCGCGGCATCGCGCGCCGGTGGGTGGAGCGCTACGTCGCCGACCTCGACCCCGACGACGAGCCGGTGGGCGTGGAGCGCATGGTCGCCACCACCACGGCGCGGCTCGCCGTCTCCGGGCGCGCCGACCGCATCGACGACCGCGACGGCGAGCTCGTAGTCGTCGACTACAAGACCGGCCGCAAGCTCCTGACCGACAGTGACGCGCGCAGCTCGCAGGCCCTCGCCCTGTACGCGCTGGCGACCCGGCGCACACTGCGCCGCGACTGCC
>JBKPQY010000302.1:0-15477 GCA_046734315.1 Actinomycetota bacterium
TGCGCGAGCGCGATCAGCCGATCGACCTCGGCCCGGAAGAAGATCGGGTTCGTGGCCGCCTCGTCACCGCGCTCGAGGCCGAGCAGGGTCGTCGCCGCCCGCCAGCCCTGGCCGGGCCCGATGACGACGTTGTGCTCGGCGGTGCGGGCGCCGTCGAGGAAGACCTCGTTGAAGTTGTTCCCGCCGGTGATCATGTGGATCGGCCGGACGGTGATGCCGGGTTGGTCCATCGGCACGAGCAGCATGGTGATGCCGGCGTGCTTGGCTGCGTCGGGGTCGGTACGGGCGAGCAGGAACATCCAGTTGGCCGTGCGCGCGTCGGATGTCCAGATCTTCTGCCCGTCGATCACCCACTCGCCGTCGACGAGGCGGGCGCGGGTGCGCAGCGAAGCGAGGTCGGAGCCGGCTTCGGGTTCGGAGAAGCCCTGGCACCACCGGTCCTCGCCGCTGACAATGCGGGGCAGGAAGCGCCGCTTCTGCTCCTCGGTGCCGTGCGCGAGGAGCAGATTGCCGATCATCTTCACGCTGAACACGTCGTTGGCGCCGCGCACCGGCACGCCGGCCCTGGCGAACTCCTCGGCCAGGACGACCTGCTGGAGCCGCGTGAGTCCGGCGCCGCCGTACTCCCGCGGCCAGCTCGGGGCCAGCCAGCCGACCGCGGCCATGCGGGTGCGCCACCACGCGGTGAACTCCTTCGCCGCGTCCTCGTCGAGGGCGCCGAGGCCCGCCCAGTCGGCCGGCAGCTCGCGCCGCAGGAAGGCGCGGATCTCCTCGCGGAACGCGTCGGTCTCGGGCGGGTACTCGACGTTCACGGCCGATCCGCCGAATACTTGGGCGGTCGCTTGGCGACGAAGGCGGCGAACCCCTCGCGCCCGTCGGGGCTGTCGAAGAGTTCGGTGGCGACCTGGCGCTCGACGACGACGCCGTCGGCGACGGACAGATTCTCGGTGTCCAGCAGCAGCAGCCGCTTCGCCAGCTGGGGGACGAGCGGCGCGCCCGCCGCGAGCGCGTGGGCGAGTTCGGTGGCGGTGGCCAGCACCTCGTCGCGGTCGCACACCCGGTTCGCCAGGCCGAGTGCGTAGGCGCGCTCGCCGCTGATCGGCTCGCCGAGCATCAGCATCTCCAACGCGATTCCCCGCGGGACGAGCCGGGGCAGGCGCTGTGTCCCCGCCGCGCCCGGCAGTACCCCGAGTTTCGCCTCGGGCAGCCCGACCCGCGCGTCCCGGCCGATGACGCGCAGGTCGCACGCCATCGCGAGCTCCAGCCCGCCGCCGAATGCGGGGCCGGTGATCGCGGCGATGAACGGCACCGGGCTGCGCTCGATGAGCTCGAGCGCGTCGGTGAGGCCGTGGACGAACTGCGAGTAGTCGGCTGTCCCCTCGAAGCCGGAGATCTCCTCGATATCGGCACCGGCGCAGAACGCGCGGCCGGCGCCCTGGACGACGGCCGCCCGGATCGTGCGGTCGGCGTCGATCTCTCGCACCGCGGCCGCGAGGGCCTGGCAGGTATGCGTGCTGATCGCGTTCAGCCGGTCGGCGCCGTCGAGGCGGACGAACGCGATCGGCCCCTCGCGGTGCAACTCGACGCTGGTGCGCATCGCGCTCACGCCATCGTCAGGCCGCCGCTGACCGACAGCGTCTGTCCGGTGATGTATGCGGCGCCATCGCCGGCGAAGAACACGACCGCCGGCGCGATGTCGTCAGGAGTGGCGATGCGCTTCATCGGCACCGCGCCGGCCAGGGCGTCGAAGCGCTTCTGGCTGGCGTCGGCGACCTGCTTGAGCAGTGGAGTGTCGGTCGGCCCGGGACAGACCGTGTTGACGGTGATCCCCTTGCGCGCCACCTCGCGGGCCAGGGCCTTGCCGAACGCGATCACCGCGCCCTTGGTGCCGGAGTACACCACCTCACCCGACGAACCGACCCGCCCGGCGTCGGAGCTGATGTGCACGATGCGCCCGTAGCCGGCCTCGATCATCTCGTCGAGCACGGCGCGGGTGACGATCACCGTGCCGAGGTAGTTCACTCCGACGATGGCGCGCCATGTCTCCTCGGTCGACTCCACGAACGGCTCGATCTTGTCGATGCCGGCGTTGTTCACGAGCACGGAGATCGGGCCGAGCTGGCGGCGGACTTCGGCCACCGCGGCGGCGACGCTGGCGCTGTCGGAGACGTCCATCGCAAAGGCGCCGGCCGGGCCCTCGAGCCCGTCGATCGCCGCGGCGGCGGCGTCCTGCTTCAGATCGCAGGCGGCGACCGCGAAGCCGGCGGCGGACAGATGCCGGACGATCGCTCGCCCGATGCCGCCACCGGCGCCGGTGACCAGGGCCAGGCGGGTGTCGCTCATGTCAGTCCGTCCCACTCGTGTCGGTGAAGCGCGGCGGGCGCTTCTCGAGGTGGGCCGCGAGCCCTTCGCGGACCTCGGGGCCGCCGAAGCCGATGAACTCCAGGCCCAGCGAGGCCTCGAAGGCAGGGATCGCGCTGCGGTACCAGTGGCTCAGGGCGTGCTTGGTCCACTTGATCGCGGTGGGCGCCCCCGTGGCTAGCTGGACGGCGATGCGCTCGGCGTCGGTGATGACGTCGTCGTCGTCGACGCACTTGGACACCAGCCCGATGCGCTCGGCCTCCTCGCCGGAGAGCGGGTCACAGGTGAGCAGGTAGTACTTGGCCTTGGCCATGCCGACCAGCAACGGCCAGCAGATGGCCGCGTGGTCGCCCGCGGCGACGCCGAGGCGGGTGTGCCCGTCGATGATCTTCGCCTTGCGCCCGACGACCGAGACGTCGGCCAGTATGCCGACGACCAGCCCGGCGCCGACCGCCGGGCCGCGGATCGCCGAGACGACCGGCTTGTCGAAGGCGACCAGGTTGAGCACGAGGTCGCGCGCCTCGCGCATGACTCGCGTACGCGTCTCGTAGTCGTCGATCATCGCCTGGATGGAGTCGAAGCTGCCGCCGGCCGAGAAGGCCGTCCCCGCGCCGTAGACGAGCACCACCCGGACGTCGGGGTCGCGCTGAAGCTCGGGCCACACGTCTGCCAGGTCGCGGTGCATCCGCGGACCGACGGAGTTGAGGCCTGGGCCGTCGAGCACGAGGTGCATGACGCCGTGGTCGCCCAGCTCGAGACGCAGGCTCGGGAAGTCGGCGTATCGATCGGCCATCGGGGCTCCTTCGAGTGCGAGACTTTCTCGCAGCGGCAGCGGTTTATTAGGTTTATCATCTAACCTTACTCCGGCCCGTCCAGGAAGGTCTCGTGCGTGGATCTCACACTCTCACCCGCGCTGGCGGCGTTCCGCGAGCAGGTGCGCACCTGGCTCGCCGAGCACCTCGTCGGCGAGTTCGCTCGGCACCGCGGCGTCGGCTTCTCCTGGGACGACGACGCCTGGGAGGTGCGGCTGGCGTGGGATCGCGAGCTCGCCGCCGGGGGATGGCTGTGCATGGGCTGGCCCGAGGAGTACGGCGGACGTAACGCGAGCATCGACGAGCAGCTCGTCTTCCACCTCGAGTACGCTGCCGCAGATCCGCCCTACCGCGCCACCTCGCAGGGGCAGGATCTGCTGGGCCCGACGCTGCTCGCCTTCGGCAGCCCGGAGCAGAAGGCCAGGTTCCTGCCGCCCATCGCCCGCGTCGAGGAGTTCTGGGGTCAGGGGTTCAGCGAGCCGGGATCGGGGTCGGACCTCGCCAGCCTTCGCACGCGGGCCTGGCGCGACGGGGACGAATGGGTGATCGAGGGGCAGAAGGTGTGGACCTCCGCCGGCGCGCACGCCGACTGGCTGTACGTGCTGTGCCGCACCGACCCCGACCGGCCGCGGCACAAGGGCATCTCGATGCTGCTCGTCCCGGTGGACCAACCCGGCGTGGACGTGCGCCCGATCCGTAACATCCTCGGGGGCGCCGACTTCTGCGAGGTCTTCTTCAACGAAGCCCGGACGGCGGCCGACCTGGTCGTCGGCGAGGTCAACGGCGGCTGGGCCGTCGCGATGGGCGCGCTCGGCACCGAACGCGGCACCACCCTGCTGGCCGAGCACCTGCGCATCCGGCATGAAGTGGAGAAGATGATCTCGGTCGCTCGCGACGGCGGGCTCGACCCCGATTCTCCGTTGCGGCAGGAGCTCGTCCGCGCCTGGACGGCCGCCCGGATCATGGAATGGAACGGGCTGCGCTTGATGAGCGCGATCAAGGGCCGCGGCATCGACCCGACGCTCCAGGCCTCGATCAGCAAGGTTTTCGCAAGCACGGCGCACATCCGGATGGGCGAGCTAGGTATGCGGGCCGCGGGTGCGGCCGGCGAACTCGTCGGTGACGGTTACCGGCTGGATCGGTTGCAGCAGGTGTTCCTCGGCAGCCGGGCGGAGTCGATCTACGGCGGGACGACGCAGATCCAGTACAACGTGCTCGGGGAGCGGACCCTCGGCCTGCCCCGCGAGGCCCGCTGAGCAGCGCCAGCCCGCCGCGCGCAGGCCCGGAGGACCCTGCAGGAGTTCCAGTTACAGCTGCCTCGCGAACCAGTGAGCCGTGACCGGGCGGATCCGCCGGGTCCGTTTGCATCTCTCCGCGTCGCTAACGCTGAGCGATAGCCGCGCGAACGGATGCAACCGCGCGACCGCACCTACCCCGCACACCGGTTCCCTGCTCTCAGATGACGCCGTCGGCGGCGAGCTCGTCCAGCGCGGCTTCGTCGACCCCGAGCAGCGAACGCAGAACGTAACGGGTGTCGGCCCCGAGCTCCGGCGGCGCGTCGTACCGGTCCACCGGGGTGGCGGACATGCGGATCGGGTAGCGCAGCGTCGGCAGCTCGCCGTAGGCCGGGTGGGGCATCGATACCTGAAGACCGCGGTGCCGCACCTGCGGGTCGTCGAGCGCGTCGCGGATGTCGTTGACCGGTGCGACCGGCACGTCGGCGGCGTCGAGCACCTTCAGCCAATGCTGCGCGGGATGCTCGGCGAAGACGCGCTCGAGGACGTCGAGCAGCTGCTGCCGGTGCTCGATGCGGGCGGCGATCGAGTTGAAGCGCGGGTCGTCGATCAGCTCGGGGCGCCCCACGGCGGCGCACGCCCGGGAGAATTGCGGGTTCGTGGTCGCCACGATGAAGATCATCTTTCCGTCGGCGCAGGTGAAGGCCTGGGACGGGATGCCCCCGAAGCCCCCGTTGCCGCGCCGGACGGGCACCTCGCCGCTGACCAGATAGTTCTCGGCGTAGTGGGAGAGGCTGGCGATCCCGCAGTCGAGCAGCGAGACGTCAAGGTATTGCCCCTCGCCGGTGCGGTCGCGATGCCGGATGGCGGCCAGGACGGCCGTCGACAGGTACAGCCCGGTCAGAATGTCGATCAACGACAGCCCCGACTTCATGGGCCCGGCGCCGGGCACTCCGTCCGGCAGCCCGGAGGCGCCCATCATGCCGCTCAGTGCCTGGAAGATGCCGTCGTAGCCCGGCCGGGCGCGATACGGCCCGTCCCGGCCGAAGCCGGTGACCGAGCACATCACGAGCGCCGGGAACCGTTCGTGCAGGTCGTCCCAGCCGAGGCCGTGCCGATCGAGCACGCCCGGTCGGAAGTTCTCGAGCAGGACATCGCAGCGCCCGACGAGGCCGAGGAGAAGCTCGCGCCCTCGCTCGGTGGTGAAGTCGAGAGTCACCGACCGCTTGTTGCGGTTGCAGCTGACGAAGAACGCGGCGAGCCGCTCGCCCGACTCGCCGTGCGCGAACGGCGGCCCGTACTGGCGGGCGTCGTCGCCGCGGCCGGGCTGCTCGACCTTGATGACGTCGGCGCCGAGGTCGCCCAGCATCTGGCCGGCCAGCGGGGCGGCGAGGATGCGGCTCAGGTCGAGTACGCGCAGCCCGTCCAGGGCCCCCGGAGTCACTGCGCCCCCTCCGCGCCGCGGACGGCGCCGGATGCGAGCAGCGCGTCGATGCGACCGGCGTCGAAGCCCCACTCGGCCAGGATCTGCCCCGTGTGCGCGCCGGCGCGGGGCGGTGGACCGGCGATGGCGGCCGGGGTGCGGGACAACCGGGGGGCCGGGGCCGGCTGGACGACGCCGAACGCCTCGACGAACGTGCCGCGCGCGACATTGTGCGGGTGCTTGCGTGCTTCGGTGAAGGTGAGTACGGGCGTGACGCAGGCGTCGGTGCCGTCGAATACGGCCATCCACTCGTCCCGCGTCCGGGTGCGGAAGACCTGAGCGAACTGCTCCTTGAGGCGGGGCCAGTTCGCGGGGTCGTCACGGTCGGGGAGGTCGGTGAGGCCTAGCCGCTCGACCAGGATCGCGTAGAACTGGGCCTCGGTCGCGGCGACGGCGAGAAACCGGCCGTCCGCGGTCGCGTAGGAGTTGTAGTACGGCGAACCGCCGTCGCAGAAGTTCGAGCCGGGGGCATCGATGGTGAAGCGACCCTGCGCGGCCATGGCGTGGATGAGGGTGGTCAGCGAGGCGACGCCGTCGACCATCGACGCGTCGATCACCTGGCCCAGGCCCGTCCGCCGGGCGTCGAAGACGGCGCAGACGATGCCGAAGGCGACCATGAGCCCACCGCCGGCGAAGTCGGCGATCAGCCCGGGCGGAGTCGCCGGCGGCTGCGCCGCCTCGTGCTGGAGCAGGGTGAGGGCGCCGGTCAGGCTCAGGTAGTTGAGGTCGTGCCCGGCGGTGTGGCTCAACGGGCCGTTGCCGCCCCACCCGGTCATGCGGGCGTAGACGAGCGCCGGATTGCGCGCCGAGCACGCCTCCGGGCCGATGCCGAGCCGCTCGGTTACCCCCGGGCGGAAGCCCTCGATGAGCGCGTCGGCCGCGGCGATCAGCGTGAGCGCGACCTCGACACCGTCCGGATGCTTCATATCGACGACGATCGAACGCCGGCCGCGGGAGAGGGCGTATTCGGGGCCGTGCTGCGGCCGCGGTGGGCCCGGCCGGTCGATACGGATGACGTCGGCGCCCATGTCGGAGAGGAGCATTCCCGCGTACGGTGTGGGTCCGAGGCCGGCGATTTCGACGACCCGCACGCCGTGCAGCGGTCCGGAGCCGTCCGTCATCGCATCCTCCACTGTCGCGCAAACTAGCTGAAGTGGTTAACTAATATATTGGTATCAGCGGTCGAGCGGCGAGGACGGTCCAGTGCGACGCAAGATCTTCACCCCCGAGCATGACCTCTTCCGCGCCACCGCGCGCACCTTCTTCGAGAAGGAGTGTGTGCCCAACGCCGAGGAGTGGGAAAGCGCCGGCGTGTCCAATCGGGAGATCTGGAAGAAGGCGGGCGCGGCCGGGCTACTTGGCTGGGAGGTTCCGGAGCAGTACGGCGGCAGCGGGATCAAGGACTTCCGCTACAACGCGATCCTCGCCGAGGAGATGGTGGCCTCGGGCGCGCGCGGCATCGGGTTCGCCCTGAATAACGACATCGTCATCCCCTACCTGACCGACCTGACCACCGACGAGCAGAAGGCCCGTTGGCTGCCGGGCATGGTCGACGGCTCCATCATCACCGCGATCGCGGTCTCCGAGCCCGGCGCCGGCTCCGACGTCAAGGGCGTGCGCACCTCGGCCCGGCTCGAGGGCGATTACTGGGTGCTCAACGGCTCGAAGACGTTCATCAGCAACGGGCTGCTGGCCAACCTCATCATCGTCGTCGCCAAGACCGATCCTTCCGCCGGGCATAAGGGCATCTCGCTGCTCGTGGTCGAGGACGGCATGCCCGGCTTCACCCGCGGCCGCAAGCTCGACAAGATCGGCTCCCGGGCGGCCGACACCGCCGAGCTGTTCTTCGACGACGTGCGGGTGCCGGTGACGAACGTGCTCGGCGAACTCGGTCACGGCTTCTACAACCTGATGCGCAACCTGCCCACCGAGCGCCTCGGCATCGCCGTCCACGGCGTCGCCCGGGCCCGGCGCGCGTTCGAGGTCACCCTTGAGTACGTCAAGACGCGCAACGCGTTCGGCAAACCGATCGGCTCGTTCCAGGCCAACCGCTTCTCGGTCGCGGAGATGAAGACGAAGCTGGACATCGCGCAGATCTACCTCGACCGCTGCATCGAAGACCTCATCGCCGGCGAGCTGACCGCCGACGAGGCGGCCGCCGCGAAGATGTGGATCACCGAGACGGAGTGGGAGATCCTCGACCGCTGCCTGCAGCTGCACGGCGGCTACGGCTACATCAACGAGTACGAGATCGCCCGCCTCTGGCGGGATGGCCGGGTGCAGCGCCTGTACGGCGGAACGAGCGAGATCATGAAGGACATCGTCGGGCGCTCGCTGGGGCTGTAAGCGCCATCGGGATACGCGGCGATCAGCTCTCGCGCAGCAGCTCCCGCACCGCCACAGCGCCCGCAAGGGCGGCTGCCGACGACTCCGCTGTCGCGATGAGGTTGACCGACCGGCAGCCGGCCGCGAGGTAGGGACGCAGCGCATCGGCGACGTCGTCCGGCGAGCCATAGGGGCAGTAGCGCTCGAACTTCTCGAACGGGACGCCGTACAGCGACTCCATCTCGCCCGCGAGCCGGCGGCGAGCGGAGTCGCGGTCGGCGCCGAAGCTGCACCAGACGTGCAGCCCGTGCCGCCACGACGCAACCTCCCGCCCGGCCGCGCGGGCGAACGCAGCGATCTCCTCGCACGCGGCGGCGTATCGCTGCGGTGACACCCAGGTGGCCAGCCAGCCGTCGCCGAGGCGGGCGGTGCGGCGCAGCGCGGCGGTCGAGCGCCCGCCGACCACGATCGGCACGGGCTGTGGGGGCGCGGGGGCGATGGTCACCTCGTCGAGCTGGAACGACCGGCCGGTGTGCGTGACGGCTCGTCCGGCCAGCAGCTCGCGCAGGATGGGCAGCGCCTCGTCCAGCCGACGCCCGCGCAACGCCGGATCCACGCCGCAAGCCCGAACCTCGGCCGGGTCTTCGCCGCCGATGCCCACGCCGAAGACGAACCGCCTCGGGGCGAGCCACCCCAGCCCGGCGACCTGGCGGGCCACGGGTACGGGATGGCGGAGTGGGAGCAGGTAGACCGCGGTCTGCACGGTAACCCGGCTGCTCAACGCCGCGATCGCCGTGGCGAACTGGAGGCCGTCGAAGCCGGTGCCGTCGCGGAAGGAGACGTGGTCGCCGACGAAGACGCGCTCGATCGGGGTGTCGTCGACGTGGGCGACGAACTCGCGCAAGCGAGCGGCGTCGAAGGCGGCCTCGTGCGGAAGGCGGACGCCGACGGTGACTCCAGGCACCGGATCAGTCGAGCAGGTCGAGCACCGTCTTGGGGTTGGCGTCGCTGAGCATGTACCGCTCGGCCTCGTCCAGGTGTTTTCGCCACAGCGCCTCGGCGGCTTCCGCGTCCCGAGCCTCGATGTACTCGATGAGCAGCTCGTGGGCCTTGAAGCCCTTTCGGATGGACCTGATGTTGGCCTCGCTGCCGGCGTCGGCGGCGACGTGCCGGAAGCTCGACTGGTCGATGATGTGGCGCACCATGCCACTCAGCACAGCCATCGTCTGGTTGCCGGCCAGCTCGATCATGACGCGGTGGAACTCGTTGTGCACGCGCACGAGCATGTTGCCGTTATCGAGGTACTTGCGGGCCGCGTCGTGCGCCGCGCGCAGCTGCTTCAGATCGGCCTGGGTGCGCTTGCGGGCGAGCATCGCGGCGCACGGGGGCTCGATGATGTTGCGGGCGTCGTAGACGTCCTCGAGCGTGGTGCCGCGGAACTCGAGGACGAGGCCGGCGTATCGCGCGGCGATGTCGCCCTTGGGCGTCTGAACCCGGGCACCGCCGTGGGCGCCGCGGCGCACGCTGATCAGCCCTTCCGACTCGAGGACCCGGAAGGCCTCCCGCAGGGTCGGGCGGGACACGCCGAACTGCGCCATCAGCTCGGCCTCGGACGGCAGCGCATCGCCCTCGGCCAGCTCGCCCCGGACGATCTGCCGGCGCAGGCTTTGGGAGACCAGTTCGGCCATCTTGGGCACCCGAAGGGTGCTACCGACCCAAGGCAACTCGGACTTGGCGGTGGTCATCGTTCCCTCTCGTCCCTGGCTGCGCCGAAAATGCAACAGACGCTCGCGTCCAAGTATAGGGACGTCCAGGTCAGATATATGAAGGCTCACCAGACATGCTGTCGAGCTGCACTTGAGTGGCGATGACGGGTTGTCTAACTTCCTCACCGAATTCGCGCGCGCCCGCCCGCATCGGCCGTGAAACTTGCCACCGTCTCTGGCGGCGGCGCATGCTGTGCGGTAAGTGTCTAACTAATTCATCCGATGCCTGGGGGTGCCGTGCCGACCATCCCACTCGTGGACTACCTGGCTCTGGACGAGTCCGGGGAGCCCCGGCTGATCGCCAACGAGTGCACGTCCTGCGGCGCGCGCTACTTCGACCGCCGCAACGCCTGCGCCGCATGCTTCGCGCAGGAGTTCCGCCCTGCTGAGGTCGCCCGCGAGGGCGTGCTTCGCGCGTTCACGATCGTGCACTTCGCCGCCGAGGGCGTTCCGGTGCCCTTCGTCGCCGGCGTAGTCGACTGCGACGGCACATCCGTGCGCGGGAACGTCGTGAACGTGTCCCCCGACCCGGAGCATGTCACGCTCGGAATGAAGGTGCGGCTGACGACCGTCCCGGTCGGGACGGACAGGGACGGCGTGGAGGCCGTCGGTTACGGCTTCGCGCCGGTCGATCGAGTGGAGGCGTGATGGCGGACGACGTATGGATCCTCGGCATCCACATGACCGATTTCGGCAAGCACCGCGACAAGGACACGCTCGATCTCGGATCCGAGGCCGTGCTCGGCGCGCTGCGCGATGCCGAAGTAGACATGCGCGACATCGGTGTCCTCGCCGCCGGAAACCTCATCGGCAACCCGGGTTACGGGCAGCTGCTGCAGAAGCAGATCGGGCAGACCGGCATCCCCGTGTACAACGTCAGCAACGCCTGCGCGACCGGCGCGACGGCGCTGCGCGTCGCGATCATGGCGGTGAAGGCCGGCGAGACGGACATGGGGCTTGCGGTCGGCGTCGAGAAGCTCTCCGGCGCCGGACTGCTCACCGGCAGCGCCGCGAAGAAGGAGGGGGCAACCTGGCAGCGCGAGGGCCGCTTCGGAGCGGTCGCCGACCTCGACGGCCGGGTCGGGACGGAGACGATGCCGGGCGTCTTCGCGCAGATCGGCATGGAGTACGCCCACCGCTACGGCGGGGCCGACTTCGCCCTGTTCGCGGGTATCGCCGAGAAGAACCACGCCCACTCGACGCTCAACCCCAAGGCGGCCTATCAGAAGCGGTTCACCCTCGAAGAGATCATGAACGACGTCATGATCGCCTACCCGAACACCCGCTCGATGTGCTCGGCGAACTGCGACGGCGCCGCCGCGGCGATCGTGGTCAGCGATGCGAAGCTGCGCACCCTTTCCCCGAGCCAGCAGCGCCGCGCGGTGAAGATCAGCGCGTCCGTGCTCACCAGCGACCCCTGGCACGAGGCCTGCCAGGTGCTGCCGGACATCAACATCCTCACCCGCCAGGCGGCGCAACGCGCGTACGAGCAGGCCGGCGTCGGTCCGGCGGACCTCGACCTCGTCGAACTGCACGACTGCTTCGCCACCGCTGAGCTCGTCCACTACGACAACCTCGGGCTCTGCGAGCCGGGCAACGCGGTCGACTTCTTCAAGTCCGGGGCGACCTGGCGCGACGGACGCCTGCCGGTCAACGTTTCGGGCGGGCTGGAGTCGAAGGGCCACCCGGTGTCGGCGACTGGCATCGCCAACGTCTGGGAGATCGCCACCCACCTGCGCGGTGAGGCCGGGGATCGCCAGATCGAGGGCGCGCGGGTGGGCCTCGCGCACGTCATCGGCCTCGGCTCGGCCTGCGGCGTGCACATCCTGGAGAAGGCCGCCTGAGGTGGACCTAGCCGCGCTCGACGACATCCTGGCGACGGTGCGCCGGTTCGTGCGCGACCAGGTCGTGCCGCTCGAGGCGGAGATCGACGACAAGGACGAGGTGCCGGACGCGATCCGCGATGCCGCGAAGGCGATGGGACTGTTCGGCTTCGCGATCCCCGAGGCCTACGGCGGGCTCGGGCTCTCCATGTACGAGGAGAGCCTTCTCGTGATGGAACTCGGCTACACCACGCCGGCCCTGCGCTCGATGTTCGGGACGAACAACGGCATCGCCGGGCACGTCCTGCTCGAAGGCGGCACCGAGCAGCAGAAGGCCCATTGGCTGCCGCAGATCGCTTCTGGTGAGGTCACCGCCTGCTTCGCGCTGACCGAGGCGGAGGCGGGCTCCGACCCGTCCGGGCTCGCGACGCGCGCCGTGCGCAGCGGCGATGAGTGGCTGCTCAACGGCGCCAAGCGCTACATCACCAACGCGCCAGTGGCGGACGTGTTCATGGTGTTCGCGCGCAGCGACCCGGACGACCCCTCGATCAGTGGCATCACCGCCTTCCTGGTCCCGCGGGACGCGCGCGGCCTTTCGGTCGGTGCGCGCGACCACAAGATGGGCCAGTTCGGGGCGTGGACGGCGGACGTTCATCTCGACGACGTCCGAGTGCGGTCGTCGGCCGTGATCGGCGGTGACGGCGGCGTCGGCCTCGGCTATGCCACCGCGCTGCGCTGCCTCGCCCATGGGCGGGTGCACATCGCCGCGCTGTGCGTCGGAATGGCTGAGCGGCTGGTGGCCGAGTCGGTGTCCTACGCCTGTGAGCGCCGGCAGTCGGGCCGCCCGATCGGCTCGTTCCAGCTCGTCCAGGGCCTGATCGCCGACTCGGTCACCGACTACCGCGCCGGCCGCAGCCTCGTCCTCGACGTGGCCCGCGACTTCGACTCCGGCGCCGACCGCAAGCTGGGCCCCGCGGCGGCCAAGTACTTCTGCAGCGAGATGGTCGGCCGGGTGGCGGACCGCGCAGTGCAGATCCACGGTGGGGCGGGCTATATGCGCGGCGTCGCGGTGGAGCGGTTCTTCCGCGACGCGCGGCTCTTCCGGATCTACGAAGGCACCAGCCAGATCCAGCAACTGATCATCGCCCGGCAGGTGCTCGGCGACGCAGCGAGGTAGGACGTCATGAGGGGTAGCCACGGCGCCGAGTACGACATCGTCGTGCGCGGCGGGACGCTTGTCGACGGCACGGGCGCGGAGCCGGTGGGGGCCGATGTCGCGGTGCTCGGGGGACACATTGCAGCGGTGGGCCGCGTGTCCGGCCGCGGCGCCGAGGAGATCGACGCGGCCGGATGCATCGTGACGCCCGGCTTCGTCGACGTGCACACCCACTACGACGGTCAGGTCACCTGGGAGAACACGCTCGCGCCGTCGAGCGGGCACGGCGTGACCACCGTGGTGATGGGCAACTGCGGCGTCGGCTTCGCGCCGATCCGGCCCGAGCAGCGCGAGCTTGCGATCAAGCTGATGGAGGGCGTCGAGGACATCCCGGACGTCGTCATGGCGACCGGCGTGCCCTTCGACTGGGAGAGCTTCCCGGACTATCTGGACGCGCTCGGCCGACGGCAGGCCGACGCGGACTTCGCCGCGCAGCTCCCGCACTCGCCACTGCGGGTGTTCGTGATGGGGGAGCGCGGCGCCGAGCTGGAGCCGCCCACCGCCGACGACCTGGCCGCGATGCGCCGGCTCACCGCGGAGGCGGTGCGCGCGGGCGCGGTCGGCGTCAGCACATCGCGCACGTTCGCCCATCGCTTCAAGGATGGGCGCCCCGCGCCGTCGGTGTGCAGCGAGGACGACGAGGTGCTCAACCTCGCCGACGGCCTGCGCGACGCCGGCGCCGGGGTCTTCCAGCTCGTCCCTGACTCAAGCCACGCACCGGAAGCGCAGGTCGAGCTGCTCCGCCGGATAGCGCAGCGCTCCGGGCGTCCGGTGTCTTTCTCCTTCACCCAGGCGCCGAACCAGCCGGGCGGCTGGCGAACCGTGCTGGCCGGCATCGAGGCGGCCCAGGAGGAGGGCCTCGCGATCCGCGGCCAGGTGCTACCCCGGCCCGTGGCCGGCCTGCTTGGCCTCGACCTCTCGCTGCATCCGTTCTCGCTCAACCCGAGCTACCGGGCGATCGCCGGCCTGCCGCTCGCGGAGAAGGTCGCCGCGATGCGCGACCCGGGGCTACGCCGCCGGCTGCTCGCCGAGTCGCCGGTCGACCCGCACCCGTTCTTCACCTACGTCGTCTCCGAGCACGAGCGGCTGTTCGTGCTCGGCGATCCGCCGAACTACCACCCAGCGCCCGCCGACAGCATCGCCGCAAGGGCGCGGGCGGCCGGCATCGAGCCGCTCGAGCTCATCTACGACACGCTGCTCGAGCGCGACGGCCAGGAGATCCTTCACCGGCCGATGGGCAACGCCGAGGGCGAGCGGTTCGAAAGCGCCGGGCGCAACCTGCTGCACAGCGACCGCACCGTCCTCGGCCTGGGCGACGGTGGCGCGCACTACTCGATGATCTGCGATGCCGCGTACCCGACGTACTTCCTCACCTATTGGGTGCGCGACGCCGCACCCGACCGGCAGGTGCAGCTCGCCGATGCGATCAAGATGCTGACCAACGAGCCGGCCGACACGATCGGCCTGCGCGACCGCGGCGTCGTCCGCCCCGACCACAAGGCCGACCTGAATGTCATCGACCTCGAGCGCCTGCACCTACACGCGCCGCGGCCCGAGCGCGACCTCCCCGCGGGCGGCCGCCGGCTGACGCAGCGCGCGGACGGCTACCGCACGACCATCGTGTCCGGCACGGTCACTTACCGCGACGGCGTCCACACCGGGGCGCTGCCCGGCCGGCTCGTGCGCGGGCAAGTTCCGTGAGCTTCGTCAGTCGCCCATGCTGAGGCCGCCGTCGGCCGTCACGACCGAGCCGGTGATGTAGCCGGCACGGTCGTCGAGCAGGAACGCCACCGCGTGTGCGAGCTCGCTCGGGTCACCGCGCCGGCCCAGGGGGATCAGCGCCTTGATCGCCTCTTGCGCCTCGGGGCGCATGGAACGGGTCATGTCGGTGTCGTAAACGCCAGGGACGACCAGGTTGACCGTGATGCCCTTGCGCGCGACCGCCCGCGCCACCGAGCGGGTCATCCCGAGCAGGCCTGCCTTGGCCGCCCCGTAGCCGACCTCCACCGGGCTGCCCATGGCAGCGGTCACCGATCCGACGTTCACGATGCGGCCGAATCCGTGCTCGATCATCGTCGGCAGGACGGCCTGCGCGAGGTGGAACGGCCCGGAGAGGTTCACGCGTAGCGCGTCGTCCCACTCCCGCTCGGTCATCCGCACCACGCTGTTCTCGACGAGGAGCCCGGCATTGTTGACGAGGTGGTCCACCCGGCCGAAGGTCGCAAGCACCTCGTCGACGAGCGCGCGGCAGAACCCACGGTCCCCGACGTCACCGCGGTGCAGGCTGACCGAGTGACCATGCGCAAGCAGTTCGTCACGCAGCGTCTCGGCAACGTCGGAGGCGGAATGGAACACCGCGCACACATGCCTGCCGTCCGCCGCCAGACGGCGCGTGATGGCCCCTCCGATGCCGCGCGTGCCGCCGGTGACCACCGCGACTCGTTCGCTTCGCACCA
>JBKPQY010000303.1:0-8171 GCA_046734315.1 Actinomycetota bacterium
GCGCTGGCGATCGGCCCGCTGGCGCACTACTTCATTCCACGGTTTGCCGGACGGCCTATGACGTCGGCCAGCGCCGGAAGTTCAGGTAGGAGCGGCTGGGCGTCGGCCCGCGCTGCCCCTGGTATCGGGAACCGGCAGCCGGCGACCCGTACGGGTTGCGCGCCGCGCTCGACAACCGGAACAGGCACAGCTGACCGATCTTCATGCCTGGCCAGAGCATGATCGGCAGGTTCGCCACGTTCGACAGCTCCAGCGTGAGATGGCCGCTGAAGCCCGGGTCGATGAAGCCCGCCGTCGAGTGAGTCAGCAATCCGAGCCGGCCCAGTGAACTTTTCCCCTCGAGCCGACCGGCAAGGTCGTCGGGCAGGGTGACGATCTCGAGCGTTGAGCCCAGGACGAACTCGCCTGGGTGCAGCACGAACGGGTCATCGCCCTTCGGCTCGACGAGCGTTGTGAGTTCGTCCTGTTGCAGGCCCGGATCGATATGCGTGTACTGCGTGTTGTTGAACACCCGGAAGTAGCGGTCCAGCCGTACGTCCACACTCGACGGCTGCACGAGTTCGGCGTCCCATGGATCGACGACGAGCCGGCCGGCCTCCACCGCCGCGATGATGTCGCGGTCGCTCAGCAGCATGACAGCACAGGCTAGTCGGGCGGAGCGTCGAGCCACCCGGAACGTACGGCTTGCACGCCGAGTTGGAAGCGGCTGTTCACGCCCGCGCGTGCCTGCAGACGTTCCAGGTAGCGGAAGAACGTGCGGCGGCTGATGCGTAGCGTCCGGATGATTGTTTCGTCAGCGACGCCGGCCGAGAGCAGGGCAAGCAACCGTTGTTCGATCGGCTCGAGCCGGCTGCCCGTCTCGCCGGACGGCATGATCGGCAACGCGGCACGCCAGGCCAGCTCGAACAGCCCGACCAGCGCTGAGAACAGGCTGCTCGGCCGCACGATGAGCAGTGACCGGTTCGCCGCCGCCTCACCGATCGGCAGCGCGACGAGGGCCATCGTGTCGTCGACGATGCTCAGCTTGACGGGCACGTCGTGTACCACCCGCGCCTGCTCGCCGGCCTTCATGCACGGCAACACGTTGCCATCGAGGTAACCCTCTTGCTCCAGCGACGACTGCGAGTAGACGACGCGATAGCGGATGCCTCGTGCGAGGTTGTCGAGCTCGGTGTCGTTGCCGGTGCTGGGCATGTAGTACGGCGGCGAGTCGAGCCGGCGTATCTCGTGGTGCACATTTCGTTCGGCCTGCTCGACACGTTCGAGCATTGCCGGACCGGTGACGACGTCGACGAGATGGTCGGTCGCCGGCGAGAGCCGGGTACGGCGGAAGTCGGCGTAGGCGTTGAGTGTCGCAACCATGGCGGCATGCATCTCGGACTCGCGCCGCGCGGTCAGCACCCTCAGGCCGGCATCCGGAGCAACCGGCGCGTAGCGCTCGTCGGCCGCGCTGGTGCGCCCGACCAGCCCCGCGTCGATCAGCTCGGCCAGCGCCTTGTGGACCTCGTCCGCGGACTGGACGTTCGTCTCGGCCAGCTCGTCCAGGCCCGCGGCACCGCCGTCGAGCAGGGCGCGATACACCTGCGCGGCCTGATCGTTCAGCCCGAGCAAGTTCAGATGACTCAGAAGATCATCTGCGTGCATCACACCACCTCAACGCCTATCCTCCCGGCTCCATCTAAGCCTTCAGATCGCCGGCTTGTCGCCCGAGGGCTGTGCCTTGGCCGCATGTTGCCGATTGTGCCGATGGCGTTGCGGTGCCACGCACCGGGCACGGCACGTGGTGGCGGTGCGAGCCACGCTCGTGACAGTGGCACGTATGTGGAGGCACGTCCGATTTGGCTGGGCGTAGAAGTCGCCCGTCACGGGTGACGTCGGTCCGTCACCAGCGCCGATTTCAGCGGCTCCCCAGGCCGCCGCTGGACGAGGGGCAGGCATCCGGCGCCTCACGCGCGACGCATCGCCGGCACCGCGCAGCCTGTAGCATGACGCGCGTCCGCGGGTGTAGTTCAATGGCAGAACATCAGCTTCCCAAGCTGACAGTGCGGGTTCGATTCCCGTCACCCGCTCCAAGCGACAAGTCCCCTATGGGGCAAGGGAAAGCGCCGGCCGGAGTGTTCGGCTGACGCTCTCCGATCCGGTCGATTTGCCCGATCGTGCTGTCCACGTGCTGTTACGCGGCCCTCGTACAACGACGCTTGCGATCGGCCCGCACCTGAGCGTCGATCGTGCGGGGAATGGCCTGATCGGCCTGGGTAGTCGCGTGCTGGTAGATGAGCGCGGCACGCATGCTTCCGTGTCCCATCCGCGCCATCAGGTCACGGGTGCTGGCCCCGGCCGCCGCCGCGAGCATGTTCCCGGTGTGGCGCAGGTCGTGGAAGTGCAGACCGGGCGTGCCGAGCTTGGCCACGCAGCTGGTCGAGTCCACGAGCGGATTGAAGTTCCCGTGCCGGATCGGGGCGCCCTTCGGGCCGGTGAACACGAACGCGTTTCGGCTCAGGCCGACGTACTCCGTGAGGTGTGCGCGCAGCTCGGTGACGACACTCGGCGGCAGCGTGACGACCCGAAGGCCCGGCTACCGGACCAACGGCACCGACGAACTCTGCCCGCACGGCGTACTGGCCTATGCGGCGACGCTCGACCCGGCTGCCGCCCACCTGGTTGAGGCCGAGCTGGCCGCTGCCGAGCTCGGCGCCATCCAGTGGCTGCCGCTCACGTCGGGCCCGTCAGTCTTCTCCGCACAGCGGGTGACCGGGCAGCCGACGCTGATGGGCCGCGTAGACCAACTCGTGGTCGAACTTCAGGCACTCGCTCGGCGCGCCGGCATGTCCGACGAGGATCTGTCCGCCGCGCGCATGACTGGCCCGCCGCCGTCGGACGCATATATCCAAGCAGCCGGACGATTTGGCCTCGCTATCTTCCTCAACCTTGCGCAGACCGCGCAGCGGGAGCGTCAACCGCTGCTACTGGATTACTGACAGCGCTGATTTCCGCTCGCTTCGTATAGACCGACTCGGCGTCAGGTCAGCCCAACAAGGAGTCCATCGCGCTCGAGGCGGGAGCCGTCCTTGCGCCACTCGACGGGACTGACCTCGAATGGCGCTGGAGGGCGCAACGGTTAAATCTCTATCGGCAAAGACGACGGATCGGGGGCGCACATAGCAGCGCACCAACCACGGCGTACAGCCCGAACATGGCAAGGGAACGGGTGACAATGCCGGTGGCACCAAGCATGATCGCGAGGCTCAGCCCGGCAGCGAGGCCCGCAGACACAACCGACAGGCCGATAAGGAAATAGCGACTCCACGTCGCACCGCGCCACACGCGCCAGAGCAGAAACGCGGTGACCAACTTGAGCGTAAGTCCGTGGTCGGGCTCGCCTACATAGGACGCGACGACCGCCACCACCCAGCCCGCGATGAGCAAAGCCGCTGCGCTGCGGCCGGCCGGAGCGGGCTCACCGCGCCTACCGGCCGTCAAGGTTGCGGTCATGTCGGAAGCGTACGGGATCACAACGCGATGGACGGAGTGCGACCGGCTGCGCGTCGACCTGTCCATCAGCGAACACCCAGTCACAGCCAAGATCATTCGCACCGCTCACTCATCGGGGCATGACCGCGCACGACCCGCGGCATGAGCGGATGGATTGTCTTCGGCGCCACGAAGGTCCACCTGTCGCTGCGTGGGAGGGGCCTTACCCCACCACCCCACAGAACATATCGACGAACCCTGGACCCTTCCCGACTCATCGCCCGAGCGCCTACTTTTACAGCGGATTCTAGAGTTACGCTTAGGGAAACGCACAAGTTAGTGGGCCAGCAATCATCGGCACAAGGCGCATTCGTGTCGCTTTCCCAAGCTGACAGTGCGGGTTCGATTCCCGTCACCCGCTCCATCGCGGAGTCCCTTAGACCGCAACGCACCTACTTGATCTGGCAGGTGACGACGACGGATGCGGCGGCCGTGGTCAGCGTTACCGGGCCGCCGCTCGTGCACGGCACGCCGCCAACGAGCGATGAGCGTCCGACGAAGAAGAACGTTCCTGGATTCAGTACGACCCTGAACCGGCCGTTGGCGTCGGTGTGAGCAACGGTGACCTGAGGTCCATTCGCGTTCGCTCCGCTGTACACGGTGATGTCACCGACGAGAGGTCGATCAACTCCTGGAGGAGGGCCGCCGATCTCACGGAAGGTACCTGTCACAGGCGTTGATGGTCCGCTTCCGAGGTGCCGGCTTGAACTGCAACCCGCCGACGCAGTGAGCACTGCCAGGAGGCCGGCTGACATCAGGAATCGCGGCCCAACGCTGTGCGTACCAGTCATAGAGCGGTAACGATGCACGACCCAGGATCCGTTGTCAGCGAACCCCGGCGGCGGCTTCTGTGAAGCGGTCGGCGGCTGACCGGCGACCGTGATCACGCCGGTGTTGCTGGCGCGGCGCTGCACGCGGATCGGTTCGACCGACGGCCGGGATGGCTGTCCGGCGGGCCGCAGTCTCCGTAGCCGCCGGACCTGATCGATCGCGAATCGGTTGGGTCGGGTGCGCAGACGCGCGATCATGCGATGAGGGATCGGCGGCAGTGTGCGTGTGTGCGCCCGGAAGCGGAGGGGCGAGCGCGACGGCCCGCCCCTGGCGCGGATCCTCCGAACTACCCGATCGCGGACGCGATCGCGTCGCAGAACACCGTGAAGTCGCCCGCGAACTGGTGCGGCCCGTGCTCGATCACCTGCTCGCTGAGGAAGTTCCCCTCGGAATCGAACGTGGCCACCATCGAGAGAAACCCCGCGTCCTTCACCAAGGTGCTGCTGTGATCGGTGTAGACCCGCACGTCCATCCCGGTGAGCGTATCGGTGGCGGTGATGGTGCCGTCCCGGTTGACGACAGGGTCCGGCTGGAAAGCGTCCCGGCCCGCGCCCTCCACGTACACCACCTTCCCGTTTGCCTGATTGGTCAAAGTGCTCACAACGTGGGATAGGTCCTGAATCGAGACGTTCCCGAAGCGGTCGATGAAGACCTGGAACGTATCCGTCCCCTGCACCACGGAATCCACCGTGAATCCGCAGACATCGATACCGGTCAACGAGACATTGACCTGAGTGTGAGATACCTGCGGCGCGGCAGCTCCAGCTGGCGCGCCGGCTACCAACCCTGCGACAAGCGTCATCAATCCCGTCAGCGCAACGACTCGCACTACCCGTGTCATCGTTCCCCCGTTCCCTCGGCCGGGTCGAGTCCAGCAGCGCGCAGGCGCAGCAGACGCCGCCGGCAGCGACGACACCAGCCGAGCTGTCCCGGGTCTTCTCCTGACGCGTCCACTCGACTTGCGCATAGACGCACCCCGATGCCGAAACACTGTGCTCCGGTGGCACCCGCTCGGTCGACAGCATCAGCTGACAGCGCTCGGGGCGCCCTGTTGCGATCGCGCCGCGGCATATCGCGCCCATCGGGTCAGTCCCAATGAACTCGGAGATGGTGAACTTCCGTGGCGCACCGAACGCAGCCCTAAGATCGGCCGATGCGCGGTAGGGCGAACCAGGGCATGTGGTGGGGTACGGCCATCGAGGCCCCGGACCCTGAGGCGCTGGCCGCCTTCTACTCGGCGCTGCTCGACTGGCCGGTGGTGCACGAGGAGCCGGGCACGGCCATCGTGAAGCCGCCTCAGGACGGCGTCTACATGGTCTTCCAACGGGCCGAGGACTACGTGCCGCCGGTGTGGCCGCCTGCGCCGGGCGAGCAACGCGCAATGATCCACTTCGACATCGAGGTGAACGACCTCGAGGCTGCCGTCGCGGACGCCGAAGCGCTGGGCGCCCGGGTCGCCGGCTTCCAGCCGCAAGACAACATACGCGTTCTCCTCGACCCGGCGGGGCATCCGTTCTGCCTCTGCCGTGATGACGGCTGACGGGATGCGATGTCGCACCACGACGGCATGATCGAGGCGTGACGTACCGGGAGCGGCCGACAGCCGTGCCGGGCGTGGTGCTGTGGCAGCGCACTACGCAAGGCCGCACGCGCATTCTGCCGGACGGCTGCCAGGACGTGGTCTGGGACGGCCGGGAGCTGTTCGTCGCCGGACCCGATACCGCCGCGCGATGGCACGACTGCGCGCCGGGTAGTGGCTACGTGGCGCTGCGGTTGCATTTCGGCATCGGCCCGGCGGTACTGCGCGTTCCGGCGGACGAACTGCGCGACCGCAGCGTCCGCCTGGATGAGCTGCTGCCCGCGAGTCTCGCTGGCCGCCTCGCCGACCAGATAGCCGATCATCCTGCCGAGGTGCTCACCGGGTGGCTGATGCGACGCGTTGCCGATCAGCCTGTCGACCCGCTCGGCCGGCGGGTGCACGCGATGGCGACCGCGGCCATGCCGGTCGCGCACATGGCCGACCGCCTCGGGATGAGCGCCCGGCAGCTACACCGGCGATGTCTGCCGATCTTCGGGTACGGGCCACGCCGGCTGGCCCGCATCCTGCGCCTCCGTCGTGCGCTGGATATCGCCCGGGCAGGAGTGCCACTTGCCGAGGTGGCTGCGCGCTGCGGCTACGCCGACCAGGCGCACCTGTGCCGTGATGCGCTCGCGCTCGGCGGCGGCACACCGGCGGAGCTACGCGGGGAGCGGCGCGAAGAGGTCGACCGGGTTGCCGTCGGGATCGTGGACGACGGCATATCGCATTCCCCAGAAGGCGTCCCACGGCTCTAGGTGGCCGTCGTACCCGGCGCCGGTGAGCTCGGCCCATGCGGCGTCGACCTCGGCCGGGCTGCTGCACTCGAACGCGAGGGCCATGCGGTGGCCGCCGCCTGCCGGCCGGGCCCATTCCTTGTCGAACGAGCGGATCGTGTCCTCGGTGTCGAACGCGAGCTGCAGGCCGTCGTCGACGTCGACGTTTACGTGCGGCTGCTGGTCGGCGTCGTCCGGGATGCCGATCCCCAGGCGGCGGTAGAACGCCAGCGAGGCCGCCATGTCGGCGACGACCACTTCTACTACGGAAAGACGAAGGTTCATGCGGCGAACGTAACGGCTCGCGTCGCGGACCGTCTTGGACGTTTCGGACGCTACGTGACCGGGTACTGGTCGTGGCGCGCCCACAGCTCGACCCACTCGTCGTCGCTGAGCTTTCGGCCCGAGTGCCCGATCTCCGCTAGTTCCTCGAAGTACCTCTCGCGCGGTGGCCCCGGCGCAAACAGGATCAGCATGGACGCCGGTTCCCCGCTGGTGTTGTGGAAAGCGTGAATGCCGCCCTCAGGCACGTAGACGAAGTCGCCCGGCTTGGCGGAAAGCCACGCCGTGCCGTCGTACAGCGCGACTGTCCCACGTGTGACGTAGAACGACTCGGAGAACGTCTTGTGGAAGTGAGCGTCCGGACCACCGGCTTGTGGCCCCATGTTCCACTCGAACAGCCCGTATCGCGCGTCGGTCAGGCTGCCTGGCGCGACGAAGCGCACGTGGGTGCCTGACCGCATCGTCAGTTCCGGCACGGCACCGATCACGCGGCGCACTGCGCTGGCTTCGCCGAGATCCTTCGTGTACGACATGGCCATCACTGAATCACGAATGACGCGCCAGAAGTACCGGTTTCGGCCTCGCCGTCGCGCGGCGCCACCCCGTAGCCTGTTGCCAGCCGAAAGCGAGGTCGATGAAGCTCAAAAAGGCTCGGGTACAGAACTACTGGTCCATCCACGACAGTGGGTGGTTCGACATAGAGGCCGACAAGACGGTGCTCGTCGGCCCGAACGAGGCAGGCAAGACTGCGCTGCTGCGCGCGCTGCAGACGGTGAACGTGCCACCCGGTCGCACACTCGAACTCGATCCGCTGCGTGACTATCCGCGCTCGCGTTACCACGAGATCGACGACGGCCTGGTAGAGCTCTCCGATGTCGTAGTCGCGACCGCCGTCTTCGAGCTCGAGGACTACGACCGGGTCGTGCTCGCCGAGTTCGGCCCCCACCTCGACACGGCGACCGAACTGCACCTGCAGCGCTACTACGACGGCTCTCGCCGGTACTGGTTCGGTGACCGCGCCATGTGGTCGCGCTACGCCGACGTGGACCGGCCGCTGGACGTGCTGCGCGTCGCGCTCGCCCGCGCCGCGACCGCTGTGGACGCTCCCGCCGAGACCGAGCAGGCGCTGGGCGCCCTGGCCGAGCTGACCGCGCAGTGGGAGCCCGCCACCACAC
>JBKPQY010000304.1:0-16951 GCA_046734315.1 Actinomycetota bacterium
CCGGGGAGACGAGCACGTCGACTTCCGAGACCGGCGGCACATGCTCGAACATGTGTACGAGTCTATCAAGTGCACGAGCTGCCGTCTACCCTTATTTCATAAGGAGAATCCGCGAGCCGGCGGCGCGGGGCAACCGGCCACGCAACGACCTCCGTCGGCGCACTCTTAGAAGACGAGCGGCAGTCCTTTCGAGAGAGCTGTTCCGGGGCGGCGCCGCCGGGCAAGATGGGCCGGTAGTACCCGACGCGGGAGGCCGGCGATGCGCAAGTTTGTGATTATGGGCATCCAGGGCAGCGGCAAGGGCACCCAGGCGAAGCTGCTTGCGGACGACCTCGACCTGGAGCACATCAGCGTCGGCGACATATTTCGGTGGAACGTCCAGCACCACACCAAGCTCGGCGCTCAGGTGCGGCGCACCGTTGCTGCGGGACGGCTCGTCGGCGACGACGTGGTGGAAGCCGTCGTACGGCAGCGGCTGTCCGACCACGACTGGAACTACGGGTTCATCGTCGACGGCTTCCCGCGCAACGCGCCCCAGGCCGAGTTCTTCCTGGAGAGCTACGACATTGACGGCGTGATCAACCTGGAGCTGCCCGACGAGGAGATGCAACGGCGGGTGCTGGCCAGGCGGCTGTGCACCCAGTGTGGGCTCGACTACAACCTGATCGCGCACCGGCCGAAAGTGCCCGACGTGTGTGACGTGTGCGGTGGACGTCTCGCCGCCCGCGAGGACGACAACCTCGAGGCGCTAGCCGTCCGCGTCGCGGACTACCACGAGAAGACCAAGCCGCTGATCGAGATCTTCCAGCGCAAGGAGTTCGTCGCGAGCATCGACGCTTCGGCGCCGGTCCGCGAGGTGCAGGCGAAGATCCGCCAGCACTTCGACCTGCCGCCGCTGGAGTCGCGATGAGCGCTCGCGCGAAGAGCCCCGCCGCCGCGACGCGGCCCGCGCCGAAGGCGCGAGCGGAGCTGCGGATCCACCCGAGCGCAGCGAGTGGTGGAGACGCGGATCCGCCCAGGCGGGATCAGCCGGCGAGCCACTCGCCGAGGACATCGACCGCTTCGGCGATCTCGGCGGTGTCCCCGGCGAACGACATCCGGATGAATCTGCCGCCGTCGATTGGATCGAAGTCAATGCCCGGGGCCACTGCGACGCCCGTGTCGTCGAGCAGACGGGCACCCCACGCCAGGGAGTCCGACGTCCAGCGCGATACGTCCGCGTAGATGTAGAACGCGCCGTCGGCAGGGGCGAGCCGGTCGAGGCCGATCGCGGGCAGGCGGTCGAGCAGCAGGTGGCGGTTGGTGCTGTAGCGGGCAACGTTCGCGTCCAACTCGGCGTACGCGTCGAACGCGTGGACCGCCGCATGCTGGGCCAGGGTGGGCGGGCACAGCGCGAAGTTGCTGGCCAATCGGTCGACCGAGTCGAGCAGCTCGTCGGGGACAAGCAGCCAACCGAGGCGCCAGCCGGTCATGCAGAAGTACTTCGAGAACGAGTTGACGACGATCGCATTGCGGCTGGTGGACCACGCGCATGACTGCGCGCCGCTGTAGGTAATGCCGTGGTAGATCTCGTCGCTCACGAGGCGGACACCGTGCGCGTCGCACCATGCGGCGATGCCCGCCAGCTCATCCGGCGTCAGCATCGTGCCGGTCGGGTTGGCAGGGCTGGCGACGACGACGCCCGCGGGTACTTCCAAAAGCGCCTCCAGGGCCGCGACGGCCGGCTGAAAATGGGTGTCCGGCCCACACGGCAGTTCGAGCACCCGGCAGCCCAGCGACGCGAGCATGTTGCGGTAGGCCGGGTAGCCGGGGCGTGTCAGCACGACCAGGTCGCCCGGATCGAACGCGGCCAGGAACGCGAGCAGGAAGCCGCCGGACGAGCCGGTTGTCGCCACCACGTCGTCGCGCGACACGGAGAGCCCGTACCAGCGCCGGTAGTGGCCGGCGATCGCGTCGCGCAGCGCGGGGATGCCGACCTGCGACGTGTAGCCGAGCCGGTCGGCGTCGAGCGTCCGGCGAGCAGCCGCCAGCACCGGGGCCGGGGCGGGCGTTCCGGGCTGCCCGGCGTTGAGGACGTACACCGGCAGCCCAGCAGCGCGGCGAGCATGCGCCACCTGAAGGACTCGCATGGCGTGGAACGGCGGCACCCGGCCGCGGTCGGCGATGGTCATGTCAGGACGTCCACCCATCCGCCGGTTCGCCAGTAGACGCCGGCCTCGCGGCTGAGCAGCCCCTCGTCGACAAGATAACGCCGAAGCGCCGCCACGTCGTCGTGGTAGGCGCGCAGCACCGCGTTTACCTCGGACTCGGGGTAGCGCACGCCGGGCTCGAACCGGGCGGCGAGATAGTCGAGGACGATCCGCCGCTTGGCGCCGCGGCGCGGCATTGTATGCAGCCGGCCCCCGGCCAGGTACGTGCGCAACACCCGGCGCACCGCTGGATCGCTCACGCCGAAGTCAGTCATCGACTGGACGGTAGTCGACGCAGACGAGGCTCCACGGACGTCCCTGCTTGCGAGTCATGACGAGCGTGGCCTTCGCGCCGCCGCGCAGCTTGAGCCGCCGGTGCAGCTGCTCGACGTTGCCGGCGAGGCCCCGGCGGCGGATGTCCACGGCACCGAAGCCCAACGCGGCAAGCCTGCCCGCGAGCGCCTTCTCCTTCCACGGCGCGGACTCGATCACCCGCAGGGTGCGCGCAAACGGCGTGCGTACCGGGGCATCCGCGGCGAGGAAGGCGATGTGCTCGTCGATCTGCCAGCTGCCGGTCGCCCTGGCAAGCTCCGCGACGAGGCCGGCCCGCGTCACCGCGGGATTGGGATCGAGCAGGTACTCCCCCGGCTCGCCGACGGGGATCACTGCGCCGTCTCCGGCAACCAGCGTGTCGCCGGCCGGGAGCACCGTTGCCCGCCGCGTGGTAGTGGCCAGCGCCGGAGACCAGGCGGTGGCCTCCTTCAGCTCGCGGCGGTCCGCGACGAACTCGAGTTCCCACCCGGGTGGGACGGCGCCCCGGTCGACACCCGGCGCCAGCTTGATCGCGACAGCCGGCACCGCGTCGGCGAGTCCCAGGCACCACGAGAGCGGCGGTTCGCTTTCGCCGGTCGGGAGGCGACGTTCGCCCAGCCGCCGCGCCGGATCCACGAAGGCCGCGTCCACGCCACCCAGGTCGACGGCGCGCACATCGGCAAGTCGCGCGCTCACCTTGCCGGCGACCCCATACACCGCAGCATTGAGCTCGGCCATCCGCAGGTGTACAGCATCGCTGTCGACCGCAAGGACGTCGTGGGACGCGGCAAGCGCGATCAGATCGCCGCCGATGCCCGTGCACAGGTCGGCGATCCGACGCGTGCCGAGCAACCGCAGCGCCCGGTGCGTGCCGATGATCTCGGCAGACGCCTGCTCCAGGCCCGGACGGGTGAAGAACATCTCCGCAGCACGGCTGAACTTCACCGCCGCCGCGCGGCGCAGCTCGGCCTGGGTCAGCGCGAGGGCCACCAGGTCGCCGGGATACCGCCGCCGCAGTGAGGCCGCGAGCCGCATCGACCCGAGGTCGCCCGCGCTGTCCAGCTCGGCCAGCAGGGTCCGGCCGGGCGGCGAAAGCAGCGCCTCGATCACCGGAAAAACGTTAGTGTCTCCCTGATGCTCAGGGAGTGGTTGCCGGTCTGGTCGAAGCCCGCCGCGTTGCGGGCGGTCCGTGCCACGCTGGTGGTGCCCGGGCTGTTCGCGCTGACGTACGAGGTCATCGGCAACCTGCAGATGGCGACGTTCGCGGCGTTCGGCGGCTTCGCCACCCTCGTGCTGGCCACGTTCGGGGGCACCAGGCGGGACAAGCTGATCGCGCACGCCGGTCTGGCAGTCACCGGCAGCGTGCTGCTGATCATCGGCACAGCGGTCAACTCGAACACGGCCTTGGCCGCGTCGGTCACCCTGGTCGTCGCGTTCGCCGTGCTGTTCGCCGGGGTCGCCGGGCCGAACGCCGCGTCGGGCGGCGCGGCGGCGATGCTCGCGTATGTCCTGCCAGCTGCGTCGCCCGGCACGAACGACATGATCCCCGACCGGCTCGCCGGATGGTGGCTGGCGTCGGTTGCCGGCACGATCGCGGTGCTCGTTCTCTCGCCGCCACAGCCCGGCGACCGGCTGCGCACTGCGGCCGCCCGGCTGGCCGCGGCACTGGGAGATCAGCTCACCGCGGCTCTGTCCGGCGACGTCCGGCCCGAGCACCGCGCCGCCACTATCGACGCCAAGCACGAACTGATGGCCGCCTTCACGGCGACCCCGTACCGGCCGACGGGACTGGCAACAACCGACCGCGCACTCGAAAGCCTCGTGGGGCTGCTCGAGTGGTGCGCCTCGGTCGTCAACGACAGCCTGAGCGAGTACACGAACCTGTGTGCCACGGAGCCGGTCGAACGGGAGCTGCTCGGTTCCACCGCCGATGTACTGCGCGACACGGCCGCGATGCTGTCGGGCGAGCACCGTCGTCCCGACCTGGATCGGCTCAACCGCACGCTCGCGGAAAGCATCCAGCACCTACGAGACATGCGGCCGGACCGCCCAGAATACGGCGACGCTGTACACCTGTCCTTCCATGCGCGAACGGTCGCGGTGACCACACAGGCCGCGGCCTCCGATGCGCTGATCGCCACCCGGATGGCCGACCCCGACACCATCGCCGCGCAGCGCATGAGCTGGGCCGGCGGGCTGCCCGTCGGTGGTGGCCTCACCGAGGCGCGCCGGCTGGTCGCCGGGCACGCCAGCGTGCGCTCCGTATGGTTCCTCAACAGCCTGCGCGGCGCGATCGCCTTGGCCGCCGCGGTCGCCATCGCCGATCTGGCAAGCGTGCAGCACGGGTTCTGGGTCGTGCTCGGCACGTTGTCGGTGCTGCGAACCAACGCGTCCGCGACGGGCTCAACGGCGCTGCGCGCGCTGCTCGGGACCGCGTTGGGCTTCGCGGTCGGCGGGCTGCTGATCGCGGCGATCGGCACCGAGCAGTCCGCCCTGTGGGCGGCGCTGCCGGTCGCGATCTTCGTCGCGTCCTACGCACCCGGAACTGCGCCGTTCGCACTCGGGCAAGCTGCCTTCACCGTGGTCGTGTCCGTGCTGTTCAACCTGCTCGTCCCGGAGGGCTGGAAGATCGGCGTAGTGCGCATCGAAGACGTCGCCATCGGTTGCGCGGTGAGCCTGGTCGCCGGTGCGCTGTTCTGGCCACGTGGGGCGGCGGCCGTCGTCGGTGACGACCTGGCCGACGCCTTCCGCCTCGGCGCTGCTTACCTGGCGCAGGCGGCGCGGTGGGCCCTCGGGTTACGGCACGAGACGCCCCGGGCGGCCCCGGCCGTCACCGCAGGTGTGCGCCTGGACGACGCGCTGCGCGGGTTCCTTGCCGAACAGGGCTCCAAGCGGGTGCCGAAGAACGACCTGTGGCGGCTCGTCATGGGCGCCACCCGGCTGCGCCTCACCGCGCACTCGCTGGCCGGGCTGCCCAACCCGGCCACCGCGCCCGAGCCGGCCGGCGGGCAGCTCGGCGCGCGGGCGGACGAGATCGCGAGCTGGTTCGATCGGCTGGCAGCCCGCGTCGAACGTCCCAACGGCGCGAGCCCGCCGCTCGGGGTGCCGGTGATCGACCCGCTCGGCACGGCGAACCCGATCAGCTACCCGTCCTGCACGCTGTGGGTCGACCAGCATCTGCAGCACATCACGCCGCACCTCGCCGAACTGATCGAGCCCGCCGAGGCGGTCGCCACGCAGCGCCGTACCCCGTGGTGGAGGTAGCGGACGACGAGGCAATCGTCGCGGCGCGCTAAAGAATGGTGCGAAGCACCGCGACGGAGCGATCGACGTCGGCCTCCGTGGTAGACCAGTTCGACACCGAGATGCGCGCCGCGGCCATCCCCTTCCACACCGTCCCGCCGAACCACGACGTGCCCTCGTCCTGCGCCGCGGCGATCACCCGGCGGGTGACCTCGTCCGAGTCGCCGAAGCGCACCAGCACCTGGTTGAGCACGACGTCGTTGAGGACCTGCACACCCGGCATCTCGCCGAGGGACACCGCGAAGCGGCGTGCCAGCGCGCAGCAGCGTTCCACGAGTTCGGCCACCCCGGAGCGGCCGAGCGTGCGCAGCGCCGCCCACACCGCGAAGCCTCGGGCCCGGCGCGAGCTCTCCGGCACGAACGCGTCGCCGTCACGCTCACCCGGACGCTCGTCCGGGAAGTAGCCGGCCGTCTTGCGCATCGCGGCCCGGTGCGCCTCGGGGTGAGCCACGAAAGCCAGCCCCGAGTCGTACGGGACGTTCAGCCACTTGTGGGCGTCGGTGGCCCAGGAGTCGGCGTTGCCCAGCCCGGCGACGAGCGGCCGCAGTGCGGGGCTGGCCGCCGCCCAGAGGCCGAACGCGCCGTCGACGTGCACCCAGGCGTCGTGGGCGTGGGCCAACTCGCAGATCGGCGCGATCGGGTCGACGGCGCCGGTGTTCACATTGCCGGCCTGAGCGCAGACGATCGTCGGCCCGGCACACCGGGTTAGCACGCCGGCCAGCAGGTCGGCGCGCATCCGGCCCTGCTCGTCAGCCGGCACGACGTGCGCCGTCGCCTCACCCAGGCCGAGATAGCGCAACGCGGCGTCGATCGTGACGTGCCGCTCCTCCCCGACCACGACGTGTACGCGCGGGCCGTCCTGCAGCCCGTTCCGCTCGACGTCCCAGCCGGCCTTGGCGAGAACGTGGTGCCGGGCGGCGGCCAGTCCGGTGAAGTTGGCCATCGTCGCGCCGGTCACGAAGCCGGCCGACACACTCGCCGGCAGCCCGAGCAGGTCGGCGATCCAGGCCAGCGCGACGTCCTCGGCGACTCCGGCCACCGGGCTCATCACGTAGGCCGCCGCGTTGACGTCGGCCCCGGTGGCCAGCCAGTCCGCGGCGACCGTCGCTGGCAGGGCACCGCCGGTGACGAAGCCGAAGTATCGCGGTCCGGACGTGGCAACTCCCCCGGCGTCCAGTGCTTCGGCCAGTAAGGCGATCACGTCGGCCGGCTCGGCCGGGCCGTCCGGCGTCGGCCCGCCGAGCAGGGTGCGCAGTTCGTCGACTCGGGCGCGTGCCCGCACCGGCCGGTCGGGCAGGCCGCGCTGGTAGTCCGTGACCAGCGCGGCCACCGCCGCGAGTAGGTCGTCAGCCATGGGCCTCCGCAGGAGCGACATTCTGATTCAGGTGGAAGACATTCTCCGGGTCGTAGCGCCGCTTGACGTCGGCCAATCGCGCGTACGTGGCCGGTGGGTAGACCGCGCGGGACCGGTCCGGGCCGGTGTCGCCGAGGAAGTTCAGGTAGGTCTGCGCGGCCGAGTACGGCTCGAGTGCCGCCGCGAAATCCCGCGCCCAGGTGATGTTCTCGTCGGCGTCGGTCGGGTTCGCCCAGCGGCTGATGATGTTCGTCACGTACGGCGCGCCTCGTCCGGCGTAGGCCGTGCCGTCCGGGCTGACGTCGTCGACCGCTCCGCCCATGTGGTGCACGTGGAACTCTGACACCACACCTGCCGGGCGCCGGTCGACGAAGGACCGCACCGTCGCGGCGACGTCGGGCCCGAGCCGGGTGAGGAAGCCGCCCCGGAAGTAGTTGGCCATCCCCGGTCCCCACAGCGGGTCGAGCAGGCCCTGGAGCGCGACGTACGGCATCGGCCCGAGCAGGTCGGCAATCGGTGGGCCGAACTTCTTCAGCGCCGTGTAGTGCCTCTCGCCCTCTTCCATCGCTCCGGCGTAGCAGCCGGCGACGATCGCGATCGGCTTGCCGTGCACGTCCTCAGGCAGGAACGGCAGCGGCGGCGCCACAGTCAGCGCCATCAACGAGTTGACCTCCCTGGGCTGGTTCGCGGTCCAGTCCTGGTACACCGCGAGGAGCTCTTCGGTCTTGTCGCCCGTATAGAAGATCGGCCCGCCGTAGATCATCGGACCGTGCGGGTGCAACCCATATTCGAGCGACGTAACGATGCCGAAGTTGCCGCCGCCGCCATGCAACGCCCAGAACAAGTCGGCGTTCTCCTCCGCACTGGCCCGCACCAAGTTGCCGTCAGCGGTGACTACGTCGGCGCCGATCAGGTTGTCGCAGGCGAGCCCGTGGGTGCGCACGAGGTGACCGAGGCCGCCGCCGAGCGTGAACCCGGCAATGCCCGTGCTCGAAATCAGCCCACCGGTGACCGCGAGGCCGAACGCCTGCGTCTCGTGGTCGAAGTCGTGCCAGGTGAGCCCACCCTGCGCTCGCGCGGTACGCGCCGCGACGTCGACGTGCATGCCCTTCATCGGCGACAGATCGATGACGATCCCGTCGTCGACGGTCGAGAAGCCGGGTATCGAGTGGCCGCCGGAGCGTACCGCGATGGTCAGCCCCTGGCTGCGAGCGAAGCGCACCGCCGTGATCACATCGGCGGTGCCGGCGCAGCGCACGATGACCGCTGGGTGCTTGTCGTGCATACCGTTCCAGACGGCGCGTGCCGCGTCGTAGCCGGCGTCGCCAGCAACGATCGCCTTGCCGCGCAGCGTCTCGCGCAGCTCGCTGACCGTGGCGTCGCCGAGCGCAGTGGTAGTCATGGAGTCTCCCCCTCGGAGTGGTTGGTCGGTACGTGTCTAGTCGGCTGCTCTTACAGCTCGCTTACAGCGGCCAGGCCGTCGGCGCGGCCGGTCTTTCCAAAAAGCCGGCGTGCCTCGGAAAGGAACGGCGTGGCGTCGTCGCCGGCGCGGCGCGTCGCCTCGGCCAGATCGACGAGCACCCAGGCGAGGTGCATCGGCGAGTCGAGCAAGCGCTCGACCTCGACCTCCTCCGTGAACGCCCGCCGGGCCGCGGGCACATCGCCCTCGACGAGCGCCAGCGCACCGAGATGCGAGAGTGCGGCATAAAGCCCAGGACGGTCGCCGTGCTCACGGAACATCACTTCGCTGCGCTCGACCATGGCGCGGCCGCGACCCAGGTCGCCGGCCATCGCGATCCAGTAGCCGAGGTTGGCGATCGTCTGGCCGATGCTGCGTGCGTCCCGGGTGCGGCGGAACATGCGCAGCGCCGCCTCGAGCTGTGCCTGGGCGCGGGCCATCTCATTGGTAGCTCCGGCCAGGTTGCCCAGCCGCGACAGCGCGAGCGCGATGCCCGCGTCGTCTTCGGCATCCTCGAAGATCGCGAGCGCTCGCTCGTACCTTTCCCGGGCGAACTCGTGGTCGCCGGCCTCGCGGGCGACGCTGCCGAGGTTGGCGAGGACGTAGCCGACCGCGAGCGGCCCGGTCGGTTCGATGAACGAGGTCGCGGTCTCCTCGAAGATCACGTGGCGCGGGTCGCGTCCCGGCTCGTGGCGCGGGATGGGCATGACGTTGAACACCGGCACCGGCTCGCCGGAGAGCCGCTCCACCCGGTCCAGCACGTCCGTCAGCACAGGCTCCGCGTCGGCGGGCCGGCCCTGCATGGACGCGATGGCGGCCATGCCGAAAAGTGCCGCGGCCGCCTGCGCCTCAAGGCCGTGCTCGGTGGCCACCTCTAGGGCCGACTCGAAAGCCGCCAGCGAGCGCTCGAACTCCTGGGTGAGCCAGGCCTGCACACCAACGTAGAACTGCGCCCGGCTCACCCCGGCCGGATCGCCCAGTTCGGTGAAGATGCGTACCCGCTCCGCGGCGTGGACGTCCCAGGCGCTGATGCGTCCCGCCCGGTTGGTTAGCCCGGACACGCCGAGCAGGGCGCGGGCTCGCTCCGGCGTCGCACTCGGCGTCGCGTCGACCGCTCGGTGCAGCGCCTGCAGCCCTTCGGCCAGCCGGCCGGAGCGGAACCAGTACCGCCACAGCAGCCCGGCGAGGCGCAGCGCGGCGGCCGGGTCCGTCTCCTGCAGCCATGCCAGGGCGGCGCGCAGGTTGCCGTCCTCGACGGCCAGTCGCCGGAACGCGCCCGGCCGGCCCGTGTGCGCGAGCTCGGGCTCGGCTTGCTCGGCAAGGGCGAGCACCCAGGCCGCGTGCCGGTTGCGCAGCGGTCCCGTCTCACCACTTCCGGTAAGCCGCTCGGTCGCGTATTCGCGGATCGTCTCCAGCAGCCGGTACCGCGCGGCGCCCTCCACGGCGGTGACGAGCGAGCGGTCGACCAGGCCGGTGAGCAACTCGGCGACGGAGGCGCGGTCGAGCCGCTCGTCCGGGCACACCGCCTCCGCGGCGGCAAGCGTGAAACCGCCCGCGAAGACGGCCAGCCGGCGTAGCAGCAGCCGCTCCGACTCGACGAGCAGGTCGTGGCTCCAGTCGACAGTGGCGCGCAGCGTCTGCTGCCGAGTGAGCCCGATCCGGCTGCCGCCGACAAGCAGTGCGAACCGGTCGTCCAGTCGGGCCACCAGCTCGGACAACGGCAGCGTTCGCAAGCGGGCGGCGGCGAGCTCGAGGGCGAGTGGCAGACCGTCAAGGCGGCGGCACAGCGTGACGACGTCAGCGGCATTGCCGTCCTTGAGCGCGAACCCGGGCGCGGCCGCGGCGGCGCGCTCCAGCAGCAGCCGCACCGACTCGTAGCGCTCCGGCGCTGCGGCACCATCGGGCAGCGCCAGCGACGGCACACGCCAGACGATCTCGCCCGGCAGCAGCAACGGCTGCCGGCTGGTGGCGAGCACGGTGAGGTTGGGCGCGTTGGTCAGCAGTTGGTGTGCGAGTGCTGCTGCAGCGTCGACGAGGTGTTCGCAGTTGTCGACGACGAGCAGCATCGGGGCAAGCTGGCGCTTGATTCGGTGTGCGATGGCCGCCGTCGGATCGACGTCCGGGGTCTGCTGCACGCCGAGCGTGGCGGCGAGTGCCCGCGGCACCGCATCGGACGTCGACAGCGGCGCCAGCTCGACGAGGTGCACGCCGCCCGGGTACTCCTCGAGCAGTGCCTCGGCGAGCTCGACGGCAAGGCGGGTCTTGCCGGAACCGCCGGTGCCGGTAAGCGTCAGCAGCCGGGTGTGCCGCAGCAGGGCCCGCACGTCGGCCAGCTCGCGCTCCCGGCCGACGAAGCTCGACAGCCGAAGCGGCAAATTGTGCGGCGTGGCGACAGGGGCGTGTTCGGGCCGCGCGGCCAGCTCGCGGCCGAGCTCTTGTGTTTCGGCCGCCGGCACGACGCCGAGTTCGTCCCGCAGCGACTCGACGAGATGGTGGAACGTCGCGACCGCGGCCGAGCGGCGTCCGGCGGCCAGTTGCGCGCGGATGAGCAGCCGGGCGACGCCCTCGTCGAGCGGGTCGTCGGCGTGCACCGGTCGGAGCAGGGCGAGCGCCGCCTCGTGGTCACCGGCATTCACCTGCGCGACCGCGAGCTCCGCAACCAGGCCGTGGTGGCGGCGGCGCAGCTCGGTGCGGCGTGGCTCGCTCCACGGCTCGTAGCGGTCGCCAGGCAGCAGCTCGCCGCTGTACAAAGCGATGGCCGCTCGCGCGTGGTCGGGGCGGCCGGTGCGCTCGGCCAGCTCGGCCGCCGCCTCGAACTCGTCCACGTCGACCGTGACCGGTTCGCCCAGGACGATTCGTTCGTCGCGCAGGTGCAGGTACGCCTCGGCCAGCACCGCACGGCGCGCGGCGAACAGCGCCTGGTGCAGGTTGTTGGCGCCCGAGGCAGCGTCCGGCCACATCGCCTCGATGAGCTGGTCGCGGTGCCGGACATGTCCGGGCGCGAGCGCGAGGAGCTTGACGAGGGTGCGCGCCTTGCGGCGCCGCCACGCAGCGTCGGCTACTTCGCGTCCGTCCACCTGGACCGCGAAGTCGCCGAGCAGCCGCACGCGCAGCACCGCACCCCCCGTCGCAGTATGAGCGCGTCTCGAACCTCATTGATACCTCGGTACCGTGCTGCCGTGGATGATCTCGCGCTCGCGCTGTCGTTGGCAGACGCCGCAGACACGATCACCTCGGGACGTTTCGGGGCAGGGGATCTCGTCGTGGATACCAAGCCCGACCTGACTCCGGTGACCGACGCCGACCGTGCCGTCGAGGAGTCGCTACGCCACCGGCTGGCGGATGCGCGACCGGACGACGCGGTCTGGGGTGAGGAGTTCGGGCGCTCCGGCGACGCGGCGCGCCACTGGGTGATCGATCCGATCGATGGCACGAAGAACTTCGTCCGCGGTGTGCCGGTGTGGGCGACGCTGATCGCGCTGCTGGACGGCCCCGACCCGGTGGTCGGTGTGGTGTCGGCGCCGGCGCTCGCGCGGCGATGGTGGGCCCGGCGCGGCGGTGGGGCGTGGGCGAGCGCCCTGGGTGGCGCGCCGCGGCGGCTGGCGGTGTCGCGGGTGGCCTCGCTCGCCGACGCCAGCCTGTCCTATGCGTCGATCGGCGCGTGGGCGGCGTCGCGGGAGCGATTCCTCGCCCTGGCGCGCCGCGTGTGGCGAACCCGGGCGTACGGGGACTTCTGGTCATACATGCTCGTCGCCGAGGGCGCGGTCGACGTCGCCGCTGAACCGGAATTGTCGCTGTGGGACATGGCCGCGCTCGCGCCCATCGTCGTCGAGGCGGGAGGGCGGTTCACCGGCCTGGACGGCGTTCCAGGTGTCCAGCAAGGCAACGCCGCAGCCAGCAACGGCCTGCTGCACGACGCGCTACTGGCGTCGCTCGGGCAGTAGCAGGCAGCTGTCGCCGAATTCGTGCCAGAAGTAGCGGTGCCGCAAGGCTTCCTGATAGGCCTCAGCCACCAGGTCGGCGCCGGCAACCGCTTCGAGTAACCACAGGTGCGACGCCCCCGGCGCGTGCCAGCCGGTGATCAGTCCGTCGACGACCCGGGCGGGACGATCCGGTCCGAGCACCAAGTCCGTCCAACCCGATCTCGGGCCGATCCAGCCGTCCACGTGCGCCACGGTCTCCAAGGCGCGCGTCACCGTCGTGCCGACCGCGACGATGCGGCCGCCGGACGCACGGGTGAGGTTGACGAGGCGCGCCGTCGCGCGCGGAACGCGGTATCGCTCGGGCAACGGCGGCTCGCCCTCCTCCAACGACGAGACCCCCGTGTGCAAGGTGATCGGAGCGACGATCACACCGGCGCTGACCAGCTCCGTGACAAGACCCGTCGTGAACGGGCGCCCGGCGCTCGGCATCTCTGCGCTGCCGGGATCGCGAGCAAACACGGTCTGGTAAGCGTCGAGCGGCCAGCGGCCCTTGATGTATGAGTACGTGACGGGCCGTCCGTGTCCGGCGAGGTAGTCGAGGACGTCGGCCTCGACGCCGACGCCGGCTCGCCAGAGTCGCCCGCGCGGCTCCATCAAGGTGACGATCACGCCTGCCGGCAACGTGATCCGCTCACCGGCCGACGCGTCGGGCACCGGGCCGGTCGCGTTCGCCGCCGGACGCACCTCGACGAGCCACCTCCCGTCGTCGAGCGCCGTCGAAAAGTGGACGGTCACGGCGCGGCCGTCCCGGCGCGTGCCGTCGACCGCGGCGGCGAGAGTGGCCGACGTGTTCACGACGACAAGATCGCCCGGCGCCAGGAAAGCCGCGATGTCGGCGAATCGCGCGTGCGCCATGCCGTCAGGCCGGGCGACGAGCAGACGCACCTGGTCGGGAAACTCCGGCGGCCTCGTCGCCGTCAGCTCGGCCGGCAACTCGAACTTCATGCCGGCTCCAGCGCTTGCGCCCGGTACCGGCCGCTGGGTGGGCGCTCGTCGAGCAGTCGCAACAGGCCGGGCACCACCGTTTCCGGTTCCGGCCGGTCCGAGATGTCCTCGCCGGGAAACGCCGCTTGGTGCATCTCCGTGCGCATGTCACCCGGGTCGACGGCGTACACCGAGAGCTCTGCGTGCTCGGCAGCCAGAATCGCGCCGAGGTGGTCGAGAGCCGCCTTCGCCGATCCGTAGCCACCCCAGCCCGCGTACGGCTCGACGGCCGCATCTGAGCTTATATTCAGCACGGCTGCATGTTCCGCGAACAGCGGCAACGCCTGCTGGATCAGCGCCAGCGGCGCAATCACGTCCACCTCGTAGACCCACGCGAACTCGTCCAGCGGATACTCAGCCAGGCTGGGCATCGGACTCGGGCCGAGGTAGCTGGCGTTGTTGACGAGCAGGCTGAGCCGGCCCCGTTCCGCAACCGCTGCCGCCAGTGCCTTGCGGTGCCGGGGGTTCGTCACGTCGCCGGGGACGGCGACGGCATCCGGCAGATCCTGGGCGACGGCCTCCAGGGCGGCCGCTCCGCGAGCATCGAGGACGAGCGTCCAGCCCCGTTCGGCCAGCGCCCGCGCCAGCGCCCGACCCAGGCCCTTCGACGCTCCAGTGATCAATGCGATGGGCATGTGCCCCTCCTTGCGATTTCGACGTGTTGCCGCCATCCTGATAGTTGAAGTCAACTTCAAGTCAAGTCAGGAACGTCAGCTCCATGCGAACAACAGACCTGCTCACGGTCGGCGAGGTGGCACACCGCAGCGGATTCGCGCCGTCCGCGTTGCGCTTCTACGAACGGGTCGGCTTGCTGCACGCTGCCCGCACGTCGGGCGGGCAGCGCCGCTACCAACGCAACGCGCTGCGGCGGCTGGCGTTCATCCGTGCGGCGCGCAACGTCGGGCTGTCCCTGGACGAGGTAGCCGCGGCGCTGGCGACCCTGCCCGACGGGCGCGCCCCTACAAAGGAAGACTGGTCGCGGCTGTCGCGGAGCTGGCGGGGGCGCCTCGACGAACAGATCGCCGCGCTGACCAAGCTGCGTGACGGACTCGACTCATGCATCGGTTGCGGTTGCCTGTCGTTGCGCACCTGCGCGATGTCGAACCCCGATGACACGCTTGCGGCGCGCGGACCGGGCGCGGCGTACCTGCCCCCCGCACTACGCGCCCGCTGATGCTCGTCGGCCGGCGGCGACCGGCGGAGCCAGCGCCCGGATGGCGGCCAGCGCCCGCCGGCTCAGCGCAAGCGGCGTCTCCTCCCGATCGAGCGGCAATTCGAAGTACTCGACCCGCAGCCGCGGCCGCTTCGGGAACCGCGCGATGTCGACGGAGCCGGTCAAGACCCCGCACACCACGCGGGTGTCAGGTACCGCCACAGCCAGCCGACCCGCCCCGCTGTGGGCACGCAGAGTCGCGCCCCGGGAGATCGTGCCCTCCGGGAACACTCCGATACAGGCGCCGGCACGCAGCTGCTCGATCGCGGCGCCCAGCGCCTCGGTGTCGCCGCGGCCGCGCTCGATCGGGATCTGCCCCATGGCGTTCAGCACCCAGGCGAGCGGCCGAGACCGCCACAGCGACGCCTTGGCCAGTGCGCGGATCTGCCGCCGCGGGGCGGTCGCCACGGCCGCGACGACCGGGTCCCAGTGGCTGTCGTGATTGCCCATCAGCACGGTTGGCCCACTCACCGGAACGCGATCTAGGCCGACCACCTCCAGCCGTCCCCACCATCGGACGATCGGAGTGGCCAGTGCTACGACGAGCCGGTACACGGGCAGCGATCGGTCACCTGTCACGAGGGCATCATCGAGGATGCGGTGGCGCCGGTGCAGGTCGGGGCCTGGGTGTCGCGGCCTATCGGCGTGCCGAGCGTGCCTTCGCGGCGAGCAGGACGTACGCACACAGCGCGAGCACGCTGACCTCGATGAACGTCGCCACCAGCACCGACGGCTCCAGCCAGTTGCCGACGTCGTCGTGGTCGAACGGAAGGTCGGCGCCGCGGGTGACCACATAGCCGACGATCGGCCCGAGCGCGACGAGAGCGCTCAGCTGCCAAACCGGCGTGGCGTCCTGGTAGACGAGCGCACCAGCGACGACGACGGCCGCGATGACCAGCACGAGAAACAGCGCGCCCAGCCCGGGCGACTCGCGCCAGGTGTCCGGGAGCTCGACCAGATGAATGAGGGCGATTCCTGCCAGGCCCACGACGGTGAGGCCACGGACGAGCAGACGGCGGGCGTCAGTATCGACTTCGCCGGCGCGCTCGATCTGGGTCGCATTCCATACTGCGGAACTGGGCGGGTGGGTCATCGCGAGCCCTTCGGACGAGCAAATTCGGCATCTACCACTCAACACGTGACACGCCGGTGAGCGGTTCAGCTCGCCTCAGGTCGCTAGGCCGTCGACTACCTCCGCGGCGGGAAGTCGGGCCAGAGCCTCGGCCGGCAGCGCGAGCTTTGAGGCTCGGATCCCGCTGCCGATGACCACGAGGTCGCGCCTCAGCACAGCGGCGTCGATCAGCACCGGCCACTCGGCGGGCAGTCCGATCGGAGTGATGCCGCCGTACTCCATTCCGGTAAGCCGCACCGCGTCGTCCACCGGCGCGAATGACGCCTTGCGGGCGCCGAGCCTGCGGCGCACCACGCCGTTGACATCGGCGCGTGTCGGGGCCAGCACCACGCAGGCCGCATACGACGTGTCGGAGCCGCGGCGGCCGGCGATGACGACACAGTTCGCCGAGTCGTCGGCCGACACGCCGTACCGTTCGCAGAACGCCGCGGTGTCGGCGAGCGACGGGTCGATAGGGGCAACGGACACCTCGGCGTCCCACGAGGCCAGCGCCGTGGCGACCGGAGCGGCGACCAGTCCGCCGTCTGCCGGCCGCCATTCCAACGTGCCGAGAGCGATCACCCCCGTAGTCTTGCCGAGTGAGTGTGGACATCACCAGCCGGGTACTTCCCGGCATCGGTGTGTGCCACGAGTTGGCGCTGCACGAGGGCCGGCACGTCGGCATCGTGATCCGGCGGACCGGCCAGCGCGACTTCGTGATCTACGACGACGAGGGCGACGGCGCCGCCGCCGGCGTCACGCTCACCGGTGACGAGGCGATCGCCGTCGCCGAGGTCCTGGCCGCACCGCGGGTGGTGTTCCCGTCGCCGGTCGAGGGCCTGGTCGTCGAGCAGCTGCCCGTCCCGGACGGCTCGCCGTTCGCGGGGCGCCCGCTAGGTGAGACGCAGGCGCGCACACGCACCGGCGCATCGATCGTCGCCGTGCTGCGGGAGGGCACCGCGCTGCCCTCGCCGACGCCCGAGTTCGTGCTGCACGCCGACGACCTCGTCGTCACCGTGGGGACGCGGGCGGCGATCGACCAG
>JBKPQY010000305.1:0-11902 GCA_046734315.1 Actinomycetota bacterium
GTGTGTAGCCGAACCCCGGCTCCAGCGGCTCGATCACGAACCGGGAGCGGTTGTCGGCAACGGGTTCCTCGGTGAGCGAGGGGCGCTGAGAGATCAGCACAGCAGTACTCCTTGGGTCAGGACGCCCGCCATATGACGTCCGTCAATAGGGCTATTAAGTTGTGTTACTTCGAGTAGAGCTCGACGATCAGCTGCTCCTGCAGCGGAATGTCGATCTGGGCGCGTTCCGGCAACTGGTGCACGAGCACCCGCAATCGGTTCGGGATGACCTGGAGCCAGGCCGGCACCGGCCGCTCGCCCTGCGTCTCCCGGGCGATGAGGAACGGCGTCGTCTCGAGCGACTTCGCGTTGACGTCGACGATGTCGTACTGCGAGACGCGATAGCTCGGGATGTTGACCTTCTCCCCATTGACCAGGAAGTGGCCGTGGCTCACGAGCTGGCGGGCGTGCCGCCGCGTGCGGGCGATCCCGGCGCGGTACACAACGTTGTCCAGCCGCGACTCGAGGATCTGCAGCAGGTTGTCGCCCGTCTTGCCGGGACGCTTCACTGCCTCCTCGTAGTACCGGCGGAACTGCTTCTCGAGGACGCCGTAGCTGTACTTCGCCTTCTGCTTCTCCTGCATCTGGAGGAGGTACTCGCTCTGCTTGATGCGGGCGCGGCCGTGCTGTCCGGGCGGGTACGGCCGACGCTCGAATGCCTTGTCGCCACCGACCAGATCGACATTCAGACGACGCGAGATGCGCGTGGCAGGACCTGTATAACGAGCCATTGCGAGATCAGACCCTCCGTCGCTTGGGCGGACGGCAGCCGTTGTGCGGCTGCGGCGTGACGTCGGCGATGGTGCCGACCTCGAGCCCGGCGGCCTGGAGTGAGCGGATCGCCGTCTCGCGGCCCGAGCCCGGCCCTTTGACGAACACGTCGACCTTTCGCAGTCCGTGTTCCTGGGCCTTGCGCGCGGCGCTCTCGGCGGCCATCTGCGCGGCGAACGGTGTCGACTTGCGCGAGCCCTTGAAGCCGACGTGACCGGCGGATGCCCAGCTGATCACGTTGCCCTGCGGGTCGGAGATCGTGACGATCGTGTTATTGAACGTGCTCTTGATATGCGCGTGGCCGTGCGCGATGTTCTTCTTCTCCTTGCGCCGGACCTTCTTGGCGGCGGTTTTCCGTGCGGGACCAGGCACTACTTCACCCCGCCCACGCGCATCCGCGTCCCCACCACTCGCTGCGCTCGGGTGGACCCGCGGCTCCGCTCCGCGCCTGACGGCGCGGGCCGCGTTGCGGCGGCGGGGATCTTCGCGCGAGCGCTCATCGCGCGGCGGCTCGGACCCGCATCACTCATCACTCTCACTTCTTCCCTGCCTTCTTCTTGCCGGCGATGGTCTTCTTCGGGCCCTTGCGGGTGCGCGCGTTGGTCTTGGTCCGCTGACCGTGCACCGGCAGGCCACGGCGGTGCCGGATGCCCTCGTAACAGCCGATCTCGATCTTGCGCCGGATGTCGGACGCCACCTCGCGGCGCAGATCACCCTCGACCTGGTAGTTGCTTTCGATGTAGTCGCGCAGCCTGACGAGGTCCTCGTCGCCCAGGTCGCGGGCGCGCAAGTCGGGGCTCACGCCGGTGGCTTTGAGCGCTTGCAGGGCACGGGTTCGTCCCACGCCGTAGATGTAGGTGAGCGCGACCTCGAGCCGCTTGTCACGCGGCAGGTCGACGCCGGCAAGACGTGCCATCGTTCTCCTGAACTCGTTGGCGGAGGTGTGGTGCGCACCCGTCCGTCCACAGTGGAACGGCCCCGGCCTCCGTCCGGGGGTGCTTAGCCGTCGCCTTCGGCGACGACATCAGGCGTGCGCTCGCTTCGTGCTGTGCTCATGGCCGGGGTCGCGAGCTCCCCGTGTCAGCCCTGGCGCTGCTTGTGGCGCAGGTTCTCACAGATCACCATGACCCGACCGTGGCGACGAATGACCTTGCACTTGTCGCAAATCGGTTTCACGCTCGGCTTGACCTTCAAGGCCGATCCTTCTCGTTGATGTCCGTTACTTGTAGCGGTAGACGATGCGGCCCCGGGTGAGGTCGTAGGGGGAAAGCTCGACCACTACCCGATCCTCAGGCAGGATGCGGATGTAGTGCTGGCGCATCTTCCCACTGATGTGGGCGAGCACCTTGTGCCCATTGCTCAGTTCCACCCGGAACATCGCGTTCGGCAACGGCTCGACCACGCGCCCCTCGACCTCGATAGCCCCGTCCTTCTTGGCCATGTCCTCCGCTTTTCGTCGGTACTCCCGTCCCGGCACACGAGCGCCCAACGCGGGCGACGTGCCAGAACCGGCGCCGCCCGGAGAGGGATCTCCCATCTGCGACCCGCGGCCACAGCGGGCATGCAAGAAGGGTGGCGTACGCCAACGACAAGTTTACGCAGGCGGGCGTCCTGGCGCCAATCCGCCCCTGGTCGGGTTGGTCGCGCGCCAGACCGGCGGACCGGCGAGCAGCCCCGCGGTGACCACCAGCAGTGTCACCGCGCTGAGCCGGGCTGCCAACGCCAGCGCCAGCGCCCCGGCAAGAGCACCCGTCGCGACCCGCGCGAGGCGACGGGTGCTCTCGGTGCGCAGCACGGCCGCGCTGAGGAAGCCGACCGCCGCAATCGCCAGCAGCACCCGAATCGGCGCCGACCTGACCACTGCGACCGATTCCGCCAGGCCGATCGGCACCAGCGACAACACGCAAGCCGCCCACATTCGGGTGGACGTCGGCAGGAATCGGAACGGGTCGCCGCTCACCAGGTCGGGCCGGGTGGCCGCGGCGGTGCGCCAGGGGCCTGGCGTCCTGGTGCGATCCAGGCGACCACGATTCCGGCGGCTACGCCCAGCGTGGTGATCAGGGACGTGTTCTTGGCGATGTCGGGGAGCACGAACAGCACCCAGTACAGCGCCAACCCTGAAGCTCCGCCGACGGCGAGCTGCCAGGCTCGGTACGCCGAGAGGCGCAGCGCGGAGCCGACGGAGGGGGCGAATGTCAACGCCGCCGCGACGAGGGCCACGCCGCCCCAGGCCTTGACGGTGTGCCACGCGTTGTGCCCGTCCTCGGGTACCGAGATGCCGATCGCGACCGCCGTGAGGCTCGCGGCCGCGAACAGGGTCACCGCTACGTGCGGCCGCGGCATCTGGTGCACCGGCCCGGCCAGCGGACCGGGTAACTGTGCCGTCGGTGGTCCGCTCGAGTAGCCGGGCGGAGGCGGCCCGACGGGTGGCCCAGGTGGTGGTGGCGGCGCCTGCGGAGACATGCCTGGCTGGTGGAACGTCATCGCGAGATCCCTTCGCGGCCGGCGTGAATTCGCGCCGAACCTATCGGGACGATGCGGACCGCCGGCCGCCGGGGACCCGGTCGCCGGCTATGCGGCCGTGGACAGGCCGGAAAGGGGTATGCCACGGGCCGCCAACTCGGCGCGGCCTCCGTCTGGCGCGGTCAGCACCCACGGGCCGTCGTCCAGAATGGCGACGGTGTGCTCCCAGTGCGCGGCCAGCGAGCCGTCGGCGGTGGCGACGGTCCAGTGGTCGGCCAACTCGCGGGTGGCGGATACTCCTAGTGTCACCATCGGCTCGATGGCCAGGGCCATGCCGGGCACCAGGTGCGGGCCGTGGCCCGGGCGGCCGGTGTTGTGGACGTGCGGATCCATGTGCATCTGCGAGCCGATGCCGTGCCCGCCGTACCCGGTAACGATGCCGAACCTGCCGGATGCGCGCACCGACTCCTGCACGGCATGAGAGACGTCGGTAAGCCGCCCCCCGGCTCGCGCCGCGGCCAGCCCGTCCCACAAGGCCTTCTCGCAGGCGGTCGACAACTCGGCGGCCTCGGTTGACACCGCGCCCACCGGCACGGTGACGGCGGCGTCGCCGTGCCAGCCGTCGACGATCGCTCCGAAGTCGATCGAGATCAGGTCGCCTTCGCGCAGCACGGTGCGGGGCGACGGTATGCCGTGCACGACCTCAGCGTTCACCGAGGCGCAGATCACGGCAGGGAACGGCGGAAAGCCGTAGTTGAGGAATGAGGACGTCGCCCCCTCCGACGCCAGAACGTCCCGGGCGATGGCGTCCAGGTCGGCCGTCGATACGCCAGGCGCAACGGCCGAACGCATCGCCGAAAGACCGCGCGCCACCACAAGTCCGGCTTCGCGCATGAGCTTGATCTGGTCGAGCGACTTCAGCTCGATCGGCTCTCGGCGCCGCAACATAAGCGTCTAGTCGGCGAACGGGCTGAGCAGCGCGATCGCCCGCTCGGTGACGTCCTCGACCGGTCCGTGCGCGTCCATGTTCACGAGCTGGCCACGCGAGTCGTAGTACTCGATCAGCGGCCGGGTTTGCTGGGTGTACACCTCGAGCCGATGGCGCACGGTCTCGGGATAGTCGTCGTCGCGGTGGTACAGCTCGCCGCCGCACCTGTCGCACACGTTCTCGACCTTCGGCGGGTCGAACTCGACGTGCCAGACGTGACCGCACTTCTTGCACAGCCGCCGCCCGGACAGCCGGCGCACTACCTCGTCGTTGTCGACCTCGAGATCGAGCACCACGCTGAGTGCGGTGCCGAGCTCGCCGAGGATCGCATCGAGCTCGTCGGCCTGCGCGATCGTGCGGGGAAACCCGTCGAGCAGGAAGCCGTCCTTCGCATCGTCCTGCGCGAGACGGTCGCGCACCATCGCGATCGTGACCTCGTCGGGCACCAGGTCGCCGGCGTCCATGTACTTCTTCGCAAGCTTGCCCAGGTCGGTTCCGCCGGAGACATTCGCCCGGAAGATGTCGCCGGTCGAGATCTTCGGGACTTTGAAGTGCTCTGCGATGAACTCCGCCTGGGTCCCCTTCCCGGCGCCCGGTGGACCGACGAGGACCAACCTCACCGTAAGAAGCCCTCGTAGTTGCGCTGCATGAGCTGGCTCTCGATCTGCTTCACCGTATCGAGCGCCACGCCGACCATGATCAGTACCGCGGTGCCGCCGAACGGGAAGTTCTGGTTGTTGCCGCCGGTGATGGAGAAGAAGAAGTTCGGCAGGACGGCGACGATGGCCAGATAGATCGAGCCAGGCAGGGTGATCCGCGACAGCACGAACTGCAGGTATTCGGCGGTCGGGCGTCCGGGCCGGATGCCGGGGATGAAGCCGCCGTACTTCTTCATGTCGTCAGCCCGCTCGACCGGGTTGAAGGTGATGCTGACGTAGAAGAATGTGAAGAAGATGATCAGTATGAAGTACAGGCTGATGTGGAACCAGCTCTGCTGGTTGATCAGGTAAGTGTTGACGAACCGCTGGAATCCGCTCGATGTATTGCCCTGCAATTGGCTGATCAGCTGCGGGATGTACAGCAGGGACGACGCGAAGATGACGGGGATGACACCCGCCTGGTTCACTTTCAACGGCAGGTAGGTCGACGTGCCGCCGTACTGACGCCGTCCGATCATCCGCTTGGCGTACTGCACCGGGATGCGCCGCTGCGCCTGCTCGACGAACACCACCGCGGCGATGATCGCCAGGCCCAGGCAGATGATCAGGAAGAACACGAATCCGCCGGAGCGGGTGAGGATGGTGTTGCCCTCGTTGGGGATGCGCGCCGCGATCGAGGTGAACATCAGCACGCTCATGCCGTTGCCGACGCCGCGGTCGGTAATGAGCTCGCCCATCCACATGATCACCGCGGTGCCGGCCATCATGCAGAGGACCATCGTGGAGAGCGTCCAGGTGTCCGTCTTGTAGAGAACTGACAGCGGGTTACCCTGCGCGTCGGCGCAGCCGGAGAACAGCTGCCCCGACTTGGCCAGCGCGATGAACCCGGTCGATTGCAGGAGCGCCAAGCCGATCGTCAGGTAGCGGCTGTACTGGGTCAGCTTCTGCTGCCCGGCCTGGCCTTCCTTCTTCAATTGGTCGAATCGCGGAATCACGACCACGAGCAGCTGGATGATGATGCTCGCTGTGATGTACGGCATGATGCCGAGCGCAAACACTGAGAGCTTCAGCAGCGCGCCGCCGGAGAACAGGTTGATCAGCGAGTAGACGTTCTTCGTCCCCTGGCTCGCTGTGTTCAAACAGGTGTTGATGTTGTGCGTGTTCGTGTTGGGGGTCGGGACCGACGCACCGACCCGGTACAGCACGATGATGCCCAGCGTGAACAGCAGCTTGTTCCGCAGGTCCGGCGTGCGGAAGGCCGAGGCGAATGCCTTGAGCACAGATCCTCCTGCGCGATGGTCGGCGATCGTCGGGCCGCTGCGTCGCAGCGGTGGGCGCGGGGCCCCTTACGTTCAGGTGTTTCAGGCTAACAGGCCGCTGACTAACGGGCCCTTACAGCTGCGTAACCGTACCGCCCACCGCCTGGATCTTCTCCCGCGCGCTGCCGGAGAAAGCGTGTGCGGTGACGTCCAGCTTGACGGTGAGGTCTCCGTTGCCGAGCACCTTGACCGGCTCGCCCTTGCGGACCGCGCCGGCCCTGACGAGATCGTCGAGCCCGACCGTTCCGCCCTCCGGGAACAGCTCGGCCAGCCGGGCCACATTCACGACCTGGTACTCCGTCCGGAACGCGTTGCGGAAGCCCTTCAGCTTGGGCAGCCGCATGTGGATCGGCATCTGGCCGCCCTCGAACGTCGCCGGAATCCGGCCGCGGGCCTTCGAGCCCTTCGTGCCACGCCCGGCCGTCTTGCCTTTCGAGCCCTCGCCCCGGCCCACGCGGGTCGGCTTGGTGCGCGAGCCCGGCGCCGGGCGCAGGTGATGCACCTTGAGCGTCACTTGTTACTCAACCTCCTCGACCGTCACCAGGTGGGTCACGGTCTTGACCATGCCACGGATCTCCGGCCGGTCCTCCTTGACGACGACGTCGTGGACCCGCTTGAGGCCCAGCGAGCGCAGCGTCTGACGCTGATTCTCCTTCTTGCCGATCCCGGATCGGACCTGGGTGATCTTCAATCGGCTCACGTCACACCGCCTGACCGGCGCGCGCCCGCAGCATGCCCGCCGGAGCGACATCCTCCAGCGGCAGACCGCGCCGAGCGGCCACCTCCTCCGGCCGGACGAGGCTCTTCAGCGCGGCTACGGTGGCATGCACGATGTTGATCGGATTGTCGGAGCCGAGCGACTTCGACAGCACGTCGTGGATGCCGGCGCACTCCAGCACGGCGCGCACCGGCCCACCGGCGATGACGCCCGTACCGGGACTGGCCGGTTTGAGCAGCACAACACCGGCCGCGGCCTCACCCTGCACCGGATGCGGGATCGTCTGCTGGATGCGCGGCACCTTGAAGAAATTCTTCTTGGCCTCCTCGACACCCTTGGCGATCGCCGCCGGCACCTCCTTGGCCTTGCCGTAGCCGACACCGACGGTGCCTTCACCGTCTCCGACGACAACGAGCGCGGTGAAGCTGAACCGGCGTCCACCCTTGACGACCTTCGCCACCCGGTTGATGGTGACGAGCCGTTCGATGTGTGGGCTCTTCTCCGGGGCCGAGGCCCCGCCCCGGCCGCCGTCGCGGCGCTCGCGCCGCTCCCCGCGCTCGCCACCGCTGCGGCCTCCGCGCTGCGGTCCCGGCATCAGATGATCTCCTTCATCAGAATTCCAAACCTGCTTCCCGTGCGGCCTCGGCGAACGCTGCCACCCGGCCGGTGTAGGTGTTGCCGCCCCGGTCGAACACCACGCGCGTGATGCCCGCGTCCTTGGCGGCCGTGGCCAGCTGCTCGCCCAGCTGCCGGGCTCGCGCCGTCTTGTCGCCGTCGGTCAGCTTGTAGGTGGACGCCGACACCAGCGTCGCGCCCCTGCTGTCGTCGACGAGCTGGACGAACAGATGCCGTGCCGAACGGGTGACCACCAGACGGGGCCGCTCGGCGGTGCCCAGCACCTTCTTGCGCAGCCGGAAGTGCCGTCGCGACCGGGAGATCCGGCGCGCGGCGGACACGCCGGCCGACCGGCGCGCCTTCTTGAGAACGCTGCTCGCAGCCATGCCTACCGTGTCCTTTTCTCTTCGCGCAAGCGCTCATCGCCGCGATGAGCTGCGCAGCTGCACCCCACGAAATCGCTGCGCGATCTCGCCGGAACCCTGCGATGCACGCTCATCACTTACCTGTCTTTCCGGCCTTGCGGCGGATGACCTCACCCTGGTACCGCACGCCCTTGCCCTTGTAGGGATCGGGCTTGCGCAGCTTGCGGATGTTCGCGGCTACCTCGCCGACCTTCTGCTTGTCGATGCCTTCGACGGCGACCCGGGTCGCGGTCTCGACGCGGAACGTGATGCCGTCCGGCGCTTCGACGACCACTGGATGCGAATAACCCAGCGCGAACTCGAGGTTGCTGCCCCGGGCCTGGACGCGGTAGCCGGTGCCGACGATCTCGAGCGTCTTCGTGTAACCGGACGTCACACCGGTAACCATGTTGGCGATGAGCGTGCGCGACAGGCCGTGCAGCGACCTCGACTCACGCTCGTCGTCCGGACGAGTGACCTGCAACACGCCGTCGTCGCCACGCTTGACCGTGATCGGCTCGGCGACCGTGTGGCTCAGCGTGCCCTTCGGACCCTTGACGGTCACGCGCTGGCCGTCGATCGCGATGTCGACGCCCGAGGGCACCGAAATCGGCATCTTCCCAATGCGGCTCATGCTGCTACTCCAATCCCGCCAGGGCGAATCCGCGTGCGCACCGCTCGCTTCGCTCGGGCGCACCCGCGGCTCCGCTCCGCGCCGTAGGCGCGGGCCGCGTCGCGGCGGCGGGGCTCTTCGCGCAAGCGCTCATCGCTGTTCCCCTACCAGACGTAGGCGAGGACTTCCCCGCCCACGCCTCGCTTGGCGGCCTGCCTGTCGGTGAGCAGCCCGGACGACGTCGAGATGATCGCCGTGCCCAGCCCGCCGAGCACCCTCGGCAGCCCGGACGACTTGGCGTATACGCGTAGCCCCGGCTTCGATACGCGGCGCACGCCGGCGATGCTGCGCTCACGGTTCGGGCCGTACTTCAGCGTCAGGGTCAGCACCTTGCCCGGCTTGTCATCGGCGGAGTCGGTGACCGCGTAGCCCGCGATGTATCCCTCTTGCTTGAGAATCTCGGCCATGTGGCTCTTCAGCTTCGAGTGCGGCATCTCGACCGTCTCGTGGTACGCCGAGTTCGCATTGCGCAGACGGGTCAGCATGTCTGCGATCGGGTCGGTCATCATCGGATGTGTCTCTTTCCTCGCGGCGGTTCCCGCAGGCCTGCCGCGTCGTGGGTAATTACCAGCTCGACTTCGTCACGCCGGGGAGCTCGCCCGCGTGCGCCATCTCGCGGACGCAAATCCGGCACAGGCCGAACTTCCGGTAGACGGATCGCGGGCGGCCGCACCGCTGACAGCGGGTGTAAGCGCGCACGGCGAACCGCGGCTTGGCCGCCGCCTTGTTGACCAGTGCCTTCTTCGCCATGCCTAGCTTCTCTCTGTCTCGCGGAATGGGAAGCCGAGTGCCCGCAACAGCGCGCGTCCCTCTTCGTCGGTGGCCGCCGTCGTGACGACGGTGATGTCCATGCCGCGCGGACGGTCAATCGTGTCGGGGTTGATCTCGTGGAACATCGACTGCTCGTTGAGCCCGAACGTGTAGTTGCCCTTGCCGTCGAACTGCCGATCGGACAGCCCGCGGAAGTCGCGGATCCGGGGCAGCGCCAGCGTGAGCAACCGGTCGAGGAACTCCCACATCCGGTCTCCGCGCAGCGTGACCTTGGCGCCGATCGGCATGCCCTCACGCAGCTTGAACTGCGCGATCGACTTGCGGGCGCGTTGCACCAGCGGCTTCTGCCCGGTGATCAGCGTCAGGTCGCGAACGGCACCGTCCATGAGCTTGGCGTCGCGGGCAGCCATGCCGACACCCATGTTGACGACGATCTTCGTCAGGCCCGGCACCTGCATCGGGTTCGCATAGCCGAACTGCGACTTGAGCGCAGGCACGACCTCGTCGCGGTAGCGCGTCTTGAGCCGCGGCGTCGGATACGTCGTTGGTGCGGCCATCACAGGTCCTTCCCGGAGCGGCGCGACACGCGAACCTTCTTGCCGCTCTCGTCGTCGCGCCGGTAGCCCACGCGGGTGGCCTTGCCGTCGCCGTCGATCACCATCACGTTGCTGGCGTTGATCGCGGCCTCGAAGTGCTCGATGCCGCCCGCCTTGGCGCCTCGTCCGGTCGTGGTGATGCGGTTGTGCTTGGTGACCCGGCTGATGCCCTCGACGACGACCTTGTTCGTCGCGGGATCAGCCGAGATGACCTTCCCCCGGACGCCCCGGTCCTTCCCGGCGATGACGACGACCTCGTCACCCTTCTTGACCTTCATCGACCTGCCTCACAAAAAGCGTTCGCCAGCTCGATGAAGCTTCGAGCCTGCTGTGCCCATTTGATTCGCTCGCTTCGCTCGCTCATGGGGTTACAACACCTCGGGTGCGAGCGAAATGATCTTCATGAATCTCTTGTCGCGCAGCTCCCGGCCGACAGGGCCGAAGATGCGGGTGCCGCGTGGCTCCCCGTCCGGCCTGATCAGCACCGCCGCGTTCTCGTCGAAGCGGATGTAGCTGCCGTCGGGGCGCCGCCGCTCTTTGGCGGTACGGACGATCACGGCCTTCACCACGTCGCCCTTCTTGACGCCGGCGCCGGGGAGGGCGTCCTTCACCGTGGCGACAATCGTGTCACCGATGCCGGCGTAGCGCCGGCCCGAGCCGCCCATCACCCGGATGCACAAGATCTCCTTGGCCCCGGTGTTGTCGGCCACCCGCAGCCGCGATTCCTGCTGAATCACCGTGCCTTCTCCAGTACTTCGACTACGCGCCAGCGCTTGGTGGCCGACAGCGGACGGGTCTCCATGATCAGCACACGGTCACCGACGCCGACCTGATTGGACTCGTCGTGGGCCTTGAGCTTGTTGGTGCGCCGAATCACCTTGCCGTACAGGCCGTGCTTGACGCGGTCCTCGACGGCGACGACGACGGTCTTGTCCATCTTGTCGCTGACGACGAACCCCTCGCGCGACTTGCGGAAATTGCGATGCTCACTCATGATGCGACGTTCTCCTCCGGCGCGACGGACAGGCCCAGCTCACGCTCACGCAGGATCGTGTAGATCCGCGCGATCTCGTGGCGCACGGTGCGCAGCCGCCGGTTGTTGTCCAGCTGCCCGGTAGCCATCTGGAAGCGCAGGTTGAACAGCTCTTCCTTGGCCTCGCGCAGCCGGGTCTCCAGCTCGTCGTCGTGCAGTTCGCGGAACTCCGCCGGCGTGGTGGCCATCAGACCTCACCTACTTCGCGCTTCACGATGCGGCACTTCATCGGCAGCTTGTGGATCGCGCGAGTCAGCGCGGTGCGGGCCACCTGCTCGTTCGGGTAGCTCAGCTCGAACAGCACCCGGCCCGGCTTGACGTTGGCAATCCACCACTCCGGCGAGCCCTTGCCGGACCCCATGCGGGTCTCTGCCGGCTTCTTCGTCAGCGGACGGTCCGGGTAAACGTTGATCCACACCTTGCCGCCTCGGCGGATGTGCCGGTTGATCGCGATGCGCGCCGACTCGATCTGCCGGTTCGTCAGGTAGGCCGGCTCCAGTGCCTGGATGCCGTACTCGCCGAACGCCACGTGCGTGCCACCTTTTGCCATGCCCTTGCGGCTCGGGTGGTGCTGCTTGCGGTGCTTGACCTTGCGGGGCATCAACACAGGTCAGCCCTCCGTGTTCTCGTTCGTGGCGTCCTCGGGCGAGACCGTGGACGGCGTCTCGTCGGCGATCTCGGCCGCAGCTTCGGCTTCCGTGGCGACCACCGAAGCCTGCACCTCGTCGACGGCCTCCTCAGGCACAGTCGGCGCGGTGCCCTCGCGTGCGGCAACCGCAGCCTCCTCGGCGGCGATGCGCGTGGCCTCGTCGGCCTCGACGGCCGCCGCCTCGATGCCGCGCAGCCGGGCGCC
>JBKPQY010000306.1:0-6865 GCA_046734315.1 Actinomycetota bacterium
GAACGAGGAGCAGTCGCTGCCGCTCGTTCTCGAGTCGATCCCCGAACGGATTCCCGGGATCGACGAGATCGTCACCCTGGTCATCGACGACGGCTCCACTGACCGCACCGTCGAGGTGGCCAAGGCGCACGGGGTGCGGCACTTCGTGCGGCATGCGGGCAACCAGGGCCTGGGCCGGGCATTCCACGACGGCGTGCAACGCGCGCTCGAACTCGGCGCGGACATCGTCGTCAACACCGACGGCGACAACCAGTACCCGCAGGACCGCATCCCCGATCTGGTGCAGCCCATCATCCAGGGCAAGGCGGACATCGTCATCGCCGACCGGCAGGTGCACCTCGTCGAGCACTTCTCCCGGCTGAAGATCCTGCTGCAGAGGATCGGCAGCAAGATTGTCAACCTGGCGGCAGGCACCGACGTGCCGGACGCCGCGAGCGGCTTCCGTGCCTACTCGCGTGAGAGCCTCATGCAGTTGAACACGATCACCCGGTTCAGCTACTGCATGGAGACGATCATCCAGGCGGGCAACAAGAAGCTGAAGATCGACAGCATTCCGGTCGTGACCAATGGCAAGACCCGGGAGTCGCGGCTGTTCACGTCACTGGGCCAGCACGTGCGCATGTCTGCCGGCGCCATCATCCGCGCCTACATCATGTACAAGCCGTACGTGATCTTCACGTGGTTGGCCGCGTTCTTCGGCATCCTCGGGCTGGTGCCGTTCATCCGCTGGGCCAGCCTGCAGGTCATCGACACCCATCCCAGTGGGCACCTGCAGTCCTTGCTGATCGGCGTGGTACTGCTGATCATGTCGTTCCTGAGCGTGATCATCGGCATCATCTCCGATCTCATCCGCACCAACCGAACGCTGATCGAGGACACCCTCGAGCACACCAAGAAGATGCGATTCGGCGCGGCTGAGTCCGATTACCTCTCGGAGTCCACCGAGATGGGATGGGACCACACGAGCACGCGGAAGGTGCCGACGGCATAGGTCCGCGCGACCGGCCCGAAGGTGGCGACCGCGGTCGACGCGTCGAGGCCCTTCCACGGCGAGGCCCGGTCGTAGACGAGGAACTGGAATGCATGCCCGGCGTACCAGTCGGCGCTTGACTGCAAGTCGTACCGCACGATGTTGCCCCCGTCGTCGCCGATCACCGGCCGCACCGCCACCTTGCCGCCCGAGGCGACGGTCGTGATCGAGGCCACCCAATACGAGCCGACGCCGTCGCGCAGATCATGTGCGTCAAGGAAGCCGGCCAGGTCGGCACCGGTCACCGGCTGCGCCGGCTGGCTGGCAACCACCCCAGACGTGGCGCCGTACGCTGCGACCAGAGCGATACCGATCGCCGCCCCGGCACGGCGCAGCGGGACGGATCGCAGCGACTCGACGAAGCGGGCCATCATCCGCCCGGCCAGGATCGCGCCGAACATCACAACCGGCGTCAGGTAGCGCACGAACGCCGGGTTGTCGTCCAGCGCCAGTGCGGCGAAAACACCGATCGAGCCGAGGCACGCCAGCGCGAGCATGTCCTCGAGGTGCCACGCGTCGTCGACGGCACGCCCGCGGGCGGAGCCGGCCGACGCCCCGCTGATCAGCGCGGCGAGGGGGACGACGACCGCCACCGCAACGGCCACCATGCCGACCACGTGCACGGTGAGCAGCGCCGACGAAACGTGACTGTCGGTGCCCGGGAGGTCGCGCACCCCGAACAGCCACAACAACCGCTCTGGAACGTGGCCGAGGTTCGCCGCCTCCTGGTCGAGGCCGGCCCTCGGATTGGCATGTCCGATCGAGAACGTTCCGACCAGTACGGCGAGCCGGCGTACGGCGAGCGCGAGCAGCCCGCTGGCAATGGAGGCGCTGACCGTAGGCAGGCCGGCCCGCCAGTTGCGGGTGCGCAGCATCGCAGCGATTCCGGCCACGAGAACCGGCACGACGCCGAGTGGCAGCGTCAGCAGGTCGCCGAGCAGGCCGGCGGTGAGGAACACGACGGCACAGGCCCAGCGCCATCCCCACTGGCCGCTACGCAGACACACGAACGCGATGAGCACCCACAGCACGGTGCCGACATGCAGCGCACCGTGCAGAAACCAGGCGGCCAGGGCCTGGTTCGGCAGCGCGACCAGGACGATCACCGTGGCGACGGCAGCCAGACCGGCGACGCCACGGCGGCGACCGCGAGCCAGCCAGGCTCCGACGGCCACGACCACGGCACCCAGAAACGCGGGCACGAAGTACATCAGTCGGGGATCCACGCCGAGCAGCCGGACCCCGGCCGCATACAGCGGGGCGTCCACCGTCCAGAACGAGTCGTACAGCGTTCGCCACCCGCTCAAGGTCATGTGTCCGGCACTGATCGACTGGCCCTGCAGTACGACGGTTGCCGAGTCCGAGTCGCCGGTCAGGACGCGGCGAGCGAGGAAGTAGAAGAACGCCGTCAGCCCGGCTACCCCCAGCAACCAGATGACGGCCGTGCCAGCGAGCCGGCGAGCCGCAGGGCGCGCTACCGGCGAGACGGGTACTCGTGTCGGGTCACGCGCCGCGACCGGCCTGGCTCGCACCTCGACACCCTAGCGAGAGAGTCCTGGACGCCCTGCTGGACGGTGGACACCTCGAGGCTGTGCCGACGCCGCACGCACCACCAGCGGCGACGCTTTCCGAAGGATGCGATGGACCCAACCGACGTGACGTCACGTGGAAGGGCGCAAGGCTTTCCGTAGGCGCCGGGCCGCGGTCCGCACCACCTTCAGCACGGCTCGCTTGCGCTCGATCAGCCGAGCCTCCTTGGCACTGACCGGCATCTGCGTCAGGTGGCGCCGCGACTCCGGGCCGGAGCGCTCTTTTGTCACCAGTCCGAAACGGTCGTCGACCGTCGTGACACTCTGCGTTCGCGCCTCGGTGCGGTCCTGCGCGCCGGCCGACCTGGGAACTCGCCGCAGCACCACGTAGAACTCCAGCTCGTCCCTCGGGGTCGGCTCGATCGACTCGACGACGAAGTCGATTAAGTCGAGTGAGGCCAATTCGGCGATCTGGTCGAGGAATTCTTGCGGCGTGAACAGCCAGACGTGGCAATCGATATAGTCGTCGGACTCGGTCGCGCGACGCACTTCCTGGATCACGTAGTCGTGCGTATGAATTCGGTCATCGTTCGACGGCCTGTGTCCAGCCCATGCATCAGCTGAGTCAATCTTGACTGCCCGGCTGAAGTGGTCATACACCGCGCGGACCGACGGCCGGGTATCACGCTGACGGTGCGCCAGCAGCATCTCGCCCACCGTAGTCGGAGTGCGCAGCGCGTCGAAACAGCATCTCCGGTCCGGCACGACGAGGATGAGACGTCCGCCGTCGACCAGCACCGTCGCGACCTCGCCGAGCCAACCGATGACGTCCGGAACGTGTTCGATCACGTGGGATGCGACGACCCAGCTGAACGCCGCTGTCTCGCTGACCGCCTCAGGCAGAGAGCGGGCGCCGTCCGGCCCGATGATCACGAAGTCCGGCTCGACAATGGCATCCACGGGAACGGCATCGTGCTCGGCGTAGTACTCCCGGAGCTTCTCGACTTCGTGGACGTCGACGTACTGCACGTCGCCGTCGGATTTCCGAACAACCGGGTCGAAGAGCGGCCCGATTTCGAGGCCACGCCCGTGGGAGGGGTCGAACAGTTGAAGGAGCCGCTGGTGCCGTACACTACGGTCTTCGTAGTACATCCTGGTCCTGTGCTGAGACTCGACGAGATGGACACTGCGGGAGGGTCCGCAGAGCTGCAAACATTACGGCACGAGCTAGCGCCCGCGCAGCTTCCATGCGGCGGCTCGCTACAGAGCTTCGGCGAGTGTTCGTCGCGATCCCAAAGGCTATCCCGATACTTGTGAGTGAGCAGTCAGAAGGGGAACGGTGTGACGACAGACCAGTCGCCGTCGCGAAGTGAAGCCCTGGACGATTCACGGGCTTGGGACGTCGTCGTGCTCGGCGGCGCCGGACACGTGGGCCTTCCACTGTCCATCGCGCTGGCCAGCCGCGGTGCGTCCGTGCTCATCTACGACCACAACAGCGCCGCCGTGGCCACGGTGAACGGCGGCCGCATGCCGTTCCGGGAGAACGGCGCGGACTCCGCCCTGGCCGATGCGCTGGAGTCCGGACGGCTGTACGCGACGACCGACCCGGCGGCCGCCGGAGTCGCTGACACATTGATCGTCGTCGTCGGCACGCCGGTCGACGAGCACCTCAACCCCGATCCAAGCGCAATCCCCGCCGCGCTGTCGCAGATCAGCCAGTACCTGCACTCGGGTCAACTGCTGATTCTGCGGAGCACCGTCTATCCCGGCGTCACGAGGCTGGTCGAGCGCACGCTTGCGGACAGGGGGCTCGACGTCGACGTCGCCTTCTGCCCGGAGCGGATCGCCGAAGGGCGGGCGATGACGGAGCTGTTCTCGTTGCCGCAACTCGTCGGGGCGCGCTCGGAGCGTGCCACCAAACGCGCGGGGGCCGTCTTCCGGCTGCTCACCGACCGCATCATCGATGTCGATCCTGAGGAAGCCGAACTGGCCAAACTGTTCACCAACAACTGGCGGTACCTGAAGTTCGCCGCAGCCAATCAGTTCTACATGATCGCGAACGACCACGGACTGGACTACGAACGGATTCGGTCCGCGCTGGCCGAGGACTACCCGCGCGCGCTCGACCTGCCCGGCGCCGGCTTTGCGGCAGGGCCGTGCCTGCTGAAGGACACCATGCAGCTCGGAGCGTTCAGCGACAACAATTACTTTCTCGGTCACTCGGCCATGTTGGTCAATGAAGGGCTGCCGCTCTACGTCGTTCGGCAGCTGGAAGCCAATTACAAGCTCACCGACATGACAGTGGGCATTCTGGGAATGGCGTTCAAGGCACAGTCGGACGACATCCGGGCAAGCCTGTCGTACAAGCTCAAGCACATCCTCGCATTCCGAGCCCGCCGCGTGCTGTGCACCGACCCATTCGTCACCACCGACCCTGAGCTCGTGTCGCTGGAGCGAACGTTGGACGAGTCGGACCTGCTGATCATCGGCGCACCGCACGATCAATACCGCCGGCTGCAGCCGGCCAAGCCCGTGGCTGATGTCTGGGGGCTGCTGGGGCGGGGTGTACGAGTGTGACCGAGATGCCGCGGGTCAGCATCGTTATCCCGGCCTACAACGAGTCGGACGCAATAGTTCCTTGCCTGGATCGGATCTTCGAAGCCGTCACCTGGCCGTGTGAGGTCGCGGTGGTCGTCGACTTTCCTGAGGACACGACGATGCCTGTGCTCGACGAATACGCCAAGAAGGAGCCACGGCTACTGACGCTGATCAATACCTATGGGCGCGGCCCGGCCAACGCGATCCGGTTCGGCATCGACCATGCGAGCGCGCCCGTCGTCGTGATCACGATGGCTGACGGCTCTGACGATCCGGAACAGATCGAGGTCCTGACCCGTCTGGTCGAGCGTGGTGTCGTCGTGGCCGCAGCGTCACGGTACGCGCCCGGTGGGCAGCAAGTCGGCGGACCACTGCTCAAGGGACTGCTATCCCGTACGGCTGGTCGGTCGCTGCACATGTTCGCACGCGTCGGTACCAGCGATGCCACCAATTCGTTCAAGGCATATAACCGCGAGTTCGTCAAGACGGTCGGGATCGACAGCCGCCATGGATTCGAGATAGGGCTCGAACTCACCGTCAAGGCCAAGCGCCTCGGCCTGCCGATCGCCGAGATACCGACGATCTGGCTGGAGCGGGATGCCGGCGTGTCGCACTTCAAGCTGTGGGCGTGGATTCCGAGGTACCTGCAGTGGTACAGGCACGCCTACGGCCGGCGGGTCACCGTCGAGGAGCTGCGCGGCATATTCGCGTCGAGAGGGGAAAACAGCTAGTGGCAAAGGTCCTGGTCACGGGATCCGCGGGATTCATCGGCGGTTACGTCGTCGAGGAACTGCTGCGTCGTGACTACGAGGTCGTGGGGCTCGACAACTTCTCGAAGTACGGGAAAGTGACGAAGTCCTACGACGATCATGCGAATTACACTTTGGTCGAGGGCGATGCTCGCGACGTCGAACTGCTGCGCGACCTGCTCTCCGACAGCGACCACTTCATCGCCGGCGCCGCGCTGATCGGCGGCATCAGCTACTTCCACGCCTACGCGTACGACCTGCTCGCGGCGAACGAGCGCATCATGGCCGCGCAGTGTGACGCCGCGACCGCGGCGCACGCCGAGGGGCGGCTGCAGAAGGTCACTTACCTGTCCAGTTCCATGGTGTTCGAGTCGACACACCACTGGCCTTCGGTCGAAGGCGACGAACGACGGATCCCCCCGCCGTTGTCGTCGTACGGCTTCCAGAAGCTCGCCGTCGAGTACTTCGCCAGGGCGGCCTGGGACCAGTACCAGTTGCCGTTCACCATTGTGCGGCCGTTCAACTGCGTCGGCGTCGGCGAGGCTCGCGCGCTGGGTGCCGCGGAGGTCGTGTCCGGAAACGTGAAGCTCGCTATGAGCCACGTTGTGCCCGACCTGGTGCAGAAGGTCGTCAAGGGCCAGGACCCGCTGCACATCCTGGGTGCTGGTGACCAGATACGCCACTACACATACGGCGGCGACCTCGCCCGAGGCATCGTCGCGTGCCTGGAGTCCCCAGCTGCGCGCAACGAGGACTTCAATATCTCCACCGCCGAGTCGACGACAGTAACCGAGCTGGCCACGCTGATCTGGCGCAAGATCAAGGGCGCTGCGCCGCTGACGTTCGTGCACGACCCGGCCTACGAGCACGACGTGCAGAAGCGCATCCCGTCGGTGGAGAAGGCCGAGCGACTGCTCGGCTTCGAGTGCACCACGTCGCTCAGCGACATGCTGGACGAG
>JBKPQY010000307.1:0-27863 GCA_046734315.1 Actinomycetota bacterium
CGCGTTCCTGCGCATGCACGACCCGATCGCTTTCGACGTCGTGGCGCCCGAGCAGCCGGCCCAGACGTCCCGCACCGCCGAGCGCACCGCGCCCCACACATCAGCGCGCCAGGACAGCGTGTCAGGCGGCAGCGAGCACAACCGAGGACCGCCCGGCGGGGAGCACCACTAGCTCCCATTTCATCGCCGGCAGGAGGACTCTACATGATCAAGTCCGCGGCACTGCGCGGAGACCAACTCGCCATGCTGCGCCACATGCTCGACCAGCAACGGCGGTTTCGCGTCGACCAGCTCACCGAACCCGCTCCGGCGCCAGGCACCATGAGCCAACCGGAATTGGAGGTGCGCGAAGCGGTCCTTTCCAGCGCGCAACTCGCCTTGGCGGATGTCGAGGCGGCGCTGGACCGGATGCGTATCGGCACGTACGGCCGGTGCGTCCACTGCGGCAGGCAACTGCCGATCGAACGGTTGGAGGTTGTGCCGCAGGCGGCGCTCTGCATGCCGTGTCAACAGCGGGCGGACGTCACCGCCTGACCCGTTCGACCGTGGGCACCCGGCCCGGTTCGCGATTCTCCGCGAGCGACAGGACGTCGCGTAGGCTGCGCCAACGTGACGGATCCGATGGACGCGGCCCGCGCGGCCGCGGCTGTGCTCGCCGAGCGCACCGGTACCGACCGGCACGACGTGGCGATCGTGCTCGGCTCCGGCTGGGTGCCCGCGGTCGACGCGCTGGGCAGCGCCATGTACGAGCTGCCGGTAACCGACCTGCCCGGTTTCGCGCCGCCCGCGGTGGAAGGGCATGCCGGGCGCATCCGGTCGCTCGACGTCGCCGGCAGGCGCGTGCTGGCGTTCCTCGGCAGGACGCACCTCTACGAGGGACGTGGCGTCGACGCCGTGGTCCACGGTGTACGGACGGCCGCCGCGGCCGGCTGCCGCATCGTGATATTGACCAACGCGTGCGGCGGACTGCGGGCCGGGCTCTCGGTCGGCGATCCTGTGCTGATCAGCGACCACATCAACATGACCGGCCGCACCCCGCTCGTGGGCCCTCGGTTCGTCGACCTCACCGATCTGTATTCAGCCAGGCTGCGTAGTTTGGTGCGCGATGCGGATCCGCCGATCAGTGACGGCGTCTACGCGGCTATGCCGGGCCCGCAGTACGAGACGCCGGCAGAGATCCGGATGCTGGCAACGCTGGGCGCCGACCTCGTCGGGATGTCGACCGCGCTGGAGGCGATTGCCGCGCACGCCGAGGGCTGCGAGGTGCTCGGCATCTCGCTCGTCACGAACCCCGCAGCCGGACTCGGCGAACCGCTCGACCATGAGGAGGTGCTCATAGCCGGGCGGGCCGCGGCCACCCGCATGGGGCAGCTGCTCGGCAAGGTCATCGAGCGGCTGTGAATCCGCAGCTGCGTGCGGCGGTTGAGGAGTGGATCGCCGACGAGGTGGACGACGGCGCGGCTGCCGAACTCCAGACCCTGCTCGATGCGGACGAGGTCGCGGAACTCGCCGACCGGTTCCGTGCGCCGCTCACGTTCGGCACGGCCGGCCTGCGCGGGCCGCTGCGGGCCGGCCCCAACGGCATGAACCGTGCCGTGGTTCGGCGCGCTGCGGCCGGGATCGCGTCCCGGCTGGGCGAGGCAGCGACGGTGGTCATCGCGCACGATGCACGGCACGGCTCGGCCGAGTTCGCCCGCGATTCCGCTGCGGTTCTCGCCGCGGCGGGCTGCGATGCCCGGCTGCTCCCGGGCCCGCTGCCGACACCGGTGCTCGCATTCGCCGTGCTCCGCCTGCGGGCGGAGGCCGGGATCATGGTCACCGCGTCGCACAATCCCGCGCAGGACAACGGCTACAAGGTCTACGCCGGCGACGGGGCCCAGATCGTGCCGCCGGCCGATCGTGAGATCGAGGCGGCGATCCAGGCCGTGGGGCCCGCCAGCGCGATCCCGATGTCGGACGCCTACGCCGTGTTGGACGGCTCGCTTGTGGACGCGTACATCGCGGCTGTAGCCGGGCTGATCGAACTCGGGCCGCGCGAGCTGCGCATCGTCCATACTGCGATGCACGGTGTGGGCGCCGCGGTGCTCCGGCGGGTGTTCGCACAAGCCGGGTTCGCGCCGCCGACAGAGGTGCAGCAGCAGGCGCAAGCCGACCCTGACTTTCCGACCGTCGCGTTCCCGAACCCGGAAGAGCCGGGCGCACTAGACCTCGCGCTGGAGCTGGCGCAGCAAGGCGCCGATATCGTCCTCGCCAACGACCCGGACGCCGACCGCTGTGCCGTCGCCGTACCGGACGCTGGCGTATGGCGGACGTTACGCGGCGACGAGGTCGGCGTGCTGCTAGCGGATGCGCTGCTGCGTAAAGGAATTCGCGGCACCTACGCGACGACGATCGTGTCGTCCAGCATGCTGAAGGCGCTGGCCGAGCGGCACGGCGTGGGCTACGCCGAGACGCTCACCGGCTTCAAGTGGATCACGCGAGCGGCGCCGGACCTGGTGTACGGCTACGAGGAAGCGCTGGGCTACGCAGTCGCGCCCGGCCTCGTCCGCGACAAGGACGGCATATCGGCCGCGCTGCTAGTCGCCGAGTATGCAGCCTTGCTGCGCTCAGAAGGATCGTCAATGCCACAACGGCTCGACGAGCTGGCCGCCGAGTACGGCCGTTACGCCACCGACCAGGTGTCGATTCGCGTCGACGACATCGCTGCGATCAGCACGATGATGGCACGGCTGCGGGCCGCACCTCCGGCCACGCTGCTCGGTGCGCCGGTGGCTGTCACCGATCGGCTGCCCGCCGCCGACGTGCTGACGTTGTCCTGGCCCGGTGGGCGCGTCGTGGTCCGCCCGTCCGGCACTGAACCGAAGCTGAAGGCGTACCTCGAGGTCGTCGTGGCGGACGGATCGCGCGAGCAGGCCGGCCGCCAGATGAGCAGGCTGCGGGCCGAGGTGAGCGCGTTGCTTTCCTGACGGGTCACCGGCGCGTTCCGACGAACTGGATGCCGGTCGCGTTGAGTTCGCCCCGGTCGATCGCTGCGCGCTCGTCATCGGGCGATATGCTGTCCAGTTCTGCGAAGACGTAGGGACCGCCGGCCAGCAGCACGGTGTCGAACTGGCGCGTCAGCGCGGCGATCAGCGCATCCCCCCGGTGCAGGCCCTCCTCGGCCGCCCACGACGCCAGGTACCCCGGCCATGGTTGGCCTGAGTCGCGCCAGCGGTCGCGGTGCTCGGAAAGCCAGCCCGGCGCGGCGGCGTCGCCCAACCGGGCGAAGCACCAGCGAGCGGTGCGTTCATCGAAGCGCGGCCAGTCCCACTCGACGACGATCAGCGCCCCGCCGGGATGTAGGGCGGCCCGCACGTAGTCGAGCACCACGTCGGGATCGGCCACGTGATGCAACGACGTGCAGGCGATCACGGCATCGGCGGGCCGTGGCGGCGTGAACCGCTCGAACTCGACCCGGTGGTAGCCGGGCTCGTCAGGAGCCTCGGTGTCGACGCCTGCGGCCTCGTAGCCCGCCCGGCGCAGCGCCGGCACGAACCCGCCGTATGGGCCGCACCCGAGGTCGATCACGACGGCCGGAGCGGGCGGCAGGTTGGGCTGCACGAACTTCCACTGGGCGTCGAGCCAACGCTGCTCGGCAGCGGGCATGCTCGCGGCGGTCACCGTCGCCACTCTAGTTCTGTCCGTCGCTACGGCTGGGTTGTCGCGCTGGTCGTGATTGACACGATGCACGAAGCCGAGTAGGGCATGTGGCATGCGTGGTCACCCGTTCGTGGCAGCCGTCCTCGTCGCGGCGTTCGGCATCCCGGTCGCCTCCGCCGCGCCGCTCTACGTCAAGGAGCCCGTCGCCATCGGCACGGGCGGCGCCGTCGCCTCGGCGGAGTTCAATGCCAGCAAGGCCGGCATCAACACCCTCAAGGCCGGCGGCAACGCGATCGACGCCGCGGTGGCCGTCGCCAGCACGCTCGGCGTCACCGAGCCGTTCGTCGCGGGACCGGGCGGCGGCGGCTTCATGGTCATCTACCTGGCGGGCACCCATCAGGTGGTGACCATCGACGGACGGGAGAAGTGCCCCGCGGCGTGCAACGCACAGCTGTTCATCGACCCGGCCACGGGCCAGCCGCTGGCGTTCGAGGAGGCCCGGCACTCGGGCCTGTCGGTCGGCGTGCCCGGGATGGTCGCCACCTGGGCGGACGCAGTGCGCTCCTTCGGCCTGCGAAGCTTTGCCGCGGATCTTCAGCCGGCGATCACGGTCGCTGAGCGCGGCTTCACGATCAGCTCGGACTTCGTCCAGATCGAGGAGGCATCGCTTCCGGATCTCCAGGCGTTCACGCCCAGCCGGCAGCTGTTCCTGACCCCGGACGGCCAGCCGCTGCCGGTCGGCTCGACACTGCGCAACCCCGACCTGGCGCGCACGTACCAGGACCTCGCCCGCTTCGGCCCCGACTACCTCTATCACGGACCGCTCGGCGCCGAGATCGCCGACACCGTGCAGCACCCGCCCGTCTGGCCGGGGACGCCGCTGACCGTCCGTCCCGGCATCATGACCGGGGCGGACGTAGCGAACTACACGGCCCCGGAGCGCGCGCCGACGCATGTCAGCTACCGCGGCCTCGACGTCTACGGCATGGCCCCGCCGTCCAGCGGCGGCATCACGACCGGCGAGGCGCTGAACATCCTCTCCGGATGGAACCTCTCCGCCGAGGACCGCGCGCAGGCGCTGTTCCAGTACCTGGAAGCCAGCCGCCTGGCCTTCGCCGACCGCAACGCCTACATCGGGGACTCCGACTACGTGTCGGTGCCGCAGGGTCTGCTCGACCCGGCCTACGCTGCGACGCGCCGCTGCCTCATCGGCAACACCGCGCTTACCTCGCCGGTAGCGCCCGGCAACCCGTTCCCGCCCTACACCCCATGCACGGCTGCGGCGTCCTGCGCCGCAGGGCACGAGGGGATGCAGACGAACCACCTCGTCACCGCGGACAAGTGGGGCAACGTCGTCAGCTACACCAACACGATCGAGCAATTCGCCGGCAGCGGCATGACCGTGCCGGGGCGCGGGTTCCTGCTCAACAACGAGATGACCGACTTCAACTTCGCGCCGGCCACGCCCACCGACCCGAACCTCCCCGCGCCGGGCAAGCGGCCGCGCTCGAGCATGGACCCGACCATTGTCCTGAAGGACGGCGTACCCGATTTCACGGTCGGCTCGCCAGGCGGCTCGACGATCATCACCACCGTGCTGCAGATCATGCTCAACCACATCGACTTCGGCAGGTCACTGCCGGATGCGATCGCCGCGCCGCGAGCCAGCCAGCGCAATACGGCAACCACACTGGCCGAGCCGGACTTCTACAACTCCGCGCTAGCCCAGCAGCTGACGTCCCAGTACGGCGAGAAGTTCACCCTCAACACCGGCCCGGTACTGCCGCTCAACCAGTACATCGGCAGCGCGACCGGCATCCAGTTCCTTCCGGGCGGGCAGTTCCAGGCGGCGGCTGAACCGGTGCGCCGCGGCGGTGGCAGCGCGCTGGTGGTACGTCCGGACTGATCTCGTGGAATCCCTTGTCTAATACGAGGTAATCCCGCCCGATCCGAGGCGGGTGGGACACGGTCGGGTCGCCAGGTGCGTCGGCGGCGGCCCGGTCCTGGGCATGCAGCCGGTGGATGCCAGCTGGTCGACCTCGAACCGGTAGGTGTTCCAGAACTGGTGACCCTGGGCGAAGTTCGGCGTGTAGTCGCTGTCGAGCGCGACCACGTCGAGGTCACCGTCGCCGTCCAGGTCGCGGGCGAGCACGGTGGGCAGGTCAGCGACGACCGCTGCCCGGGCCGGCGCCACGAGCCGTCCGCCGCGAAGCAGCATTACCTGCGCGACCGCCGAGTGGACGCCGTCGCCGTCGGTGAGCACGCACTGCTGCGCACGGCAGGACAGCGCACCCGACCAGCCGTCTCCCGCCGGCCACAGCCACCACTGGACGGCCACGCCGTCCCGCGACAATTCCACGACCGGCTTGGTACGGAAGTCGCCGACCGTCCCGGCGTGCCAGATCCTGATCGCGTATCCCCCGCCCAGGCTCGCCGTCTGCGCCTGCGTGCAGGTGCTGGTCACGCACTGCTGCGGCATGGCGGCAGGCGCGGATGTGCGAAGCGAGGACGGGTGCGGCAACGCGGCAGGCGTGGATGCTCGTGGCGGCGCGGGCGCACGATCGCTCCCCAAAGCGACCGCGACGGACGCGCCCGCAGCCACCACTACCGCCCCGGCCGCGCCGATGATCACCCAGCGCCGCGCTACCCGCTTGCGCCAGGCTCCCCCAGCGAGCACTGGATCCTCCAAGCGGCAGGGCACGGCACGACGTGACCGGAACTATCTCAGATAACGGGGTCGCTGACGATTCGGTTGCCGTCTTTCCATAACGATCAGGTCAACCTCGTGCAACGAACCGAACTCAGCGCGGGCCGAACTGGCGGTCCCCAGCGTCTCCGAGCCCCGGGACGATGAACGCGTCCTCGTTCAGCCCCTGGTCGATGCTCGCCGTGACCACACGCAGCGGTAGGTGGCTCTGCTCAAGCCGCCACAGCCCTTCGGGCGCAGCCAACGCACAGACGACGGTTATGTCGTCGGCACCCCGCGAGGCGAGCAGCGATACGCAGTGCAGCAGCGAGCCGCCGGTGGCGAGCATCGGGTCGAGCACGATCACCGGCCGGCCTGCGAGGTCGTCCGGCAGCGAAGCCATATACGCCTCGGGCTCGTGCGTCTCCTCGTTGCGGGCCAGTCCGACGAAGCCCATTTGCGACTCGGGCAGCAGGTTGAACGCCGCCTCGGCCATGCCCAGCCCGGCGCGCAGGACCGGCACCAGCAGCGGCGGATTGGCGAGCGTGGCGCCGATGGTCGGACCGATAGGCGTGGTTACCGGGACGTCAATCACGGCGCAGCCGCGGGTGGCCTCGTACACGAGCATCGTGGCGAGCTCGCGGAGCGCGGCCCGGAACTCGGCATTGCTACTGGTCTTGTCGCGCATCACGGTCAGCCGCGAGCGGACGATGGGGTGGTCGACAACCGTGGTGTCCACGACCCGAACCCTAGCGATGAACTGACACGGGATGACCCCGCCGCGGCGAGTGCCCGGCGGATGAGCATCAGCGATGAGCGCTCGCGCGAAGAGCCCGCCGGCCGCGACGCGGCCCCGCGCCGAAGGCGCGCAGTGGCGCGAGGCATCCGCCCCTCGGGGGCGGTGCACGAACGACGCGCCCGGCGGATGGGTCAGGCGGGCCTCGTTCGTGCCGTAGTCGGCGTCACACTCATCCGGCGGCGTCCAGCTGCCGAGCGGGAACGGGAACCGTCAGCGAGCCCTGGCCGCCCCGAGCCGGCCGTCGTCGAGTGACCTGCTCGGCGCCTTCGCGGGCCCGCCGCCGGCTGGGCCAGAACGGCAGGTCGAGCAGCACCAGCAGCACGAGACCGACACCGGCGGCGCTCACGACGTACCACGGCCACGGCCCGAGCACGCGGAGCAGGGTCCACTCCCCCGGCGGATCGCGCAGGAACATGTAATTGGCCCCGGTCACCGCGTCGACGAACCCGACGAACGCCGTGTAGACCGCGGTGATCGCGAACACCCGTGCCGCCGCGCCGGGGCGAGGCGTAAGCCGTAGGCCGACCACCAGAAACACCGCGGCTAGCACGATTCCGAGGTGGCCTACCAGGTACTCGAAGAACATCAGGTGCGGGAACCCGGCGGCCAGGTCAGGAGTGATCACGGCCTGCAGGGTGCCGGCCAGGCCCCAGAAGTAGGTCAGCTCCACGAGCAGCGGAATCCGCCACCAGCAGGCCACAGCGGCCACGATCACCCCGACGTCGCACAGGGCGAGGGGCAGCGAACTGCTCGCGGACCACGTTCCCTGCGCGATAAGGCTGCCGGTGTAGATGACGGCAACGGCAGCGAGCGTCAGCCCAATCACCCTCGCGCAGACGATTCGCCACGTGCCGGGCCGCTTGCGCGCGGCTACGCATACGGCGGCACACGTGGCCCCAGCGAGCGCCACGGCCGGCCAATACGCCTCCGGCGACACGGCTGCCACCACAGCCTCCTGTCACGCGCGTCCGCCCGATATGAACGTCGGTCAGCCGCCTTGTTGCCCGCCATCGGTGTGCGCGCGCCGGCGCTCGTGGGCTATGAGTTCGCCAGCGTGGCGAGCGTCTGTGCGCACCCGGTCGCTCGCGTTGCGCGTCTCGAGCCAGGCGAGCTGCGACACGTGCCTGAACTCCAACCACGCGTGCGCCGCCGCGTGCCGCGCGATCAGCATCCGTGTGGTGTTGGCCGACGCATCCCCGGCTTTCGCACGGTCGGCGGCATGGCGCTCCGCGAGCGCGGCGTGTTCCTCGTCGTGCCGGGCGTATGTCTGTTCGTGTGCACTCAGATGCCGTCGCGACATCTCGGCGTGGTCCGCCGCGTGTCGCCGTTCCATCTCGGCGTGCTCGGCCGACTGGCTGGCGGCGACGTCGGGACGTACGTCCGGTTCCGCCATGATGATCACCTCACTCAAGGGTTCTCGGCTAGATCCGGAAGAACAGGTTCAAATACAGGTCGGCCATCGCCCGGTCCCCACGGATCGTGCCGGCGTTGCTCCGGCCGAACGCGGTGAGCACGAAGCTTCCAGGGTCGAACTCGAGGACGGTGCCGAGGCCGTCCACGGCGGACGGCTCGTAGGACATCCCGTCGGAGCCGACCGTCACGCGGGTGTCGCCCGCGTTCGGGCCCGACGTGATCCGAATGCCGATCTCGCAGGGCTGGACGTCGCTAGCCGTCGTGTACTTCCAGAGCACGAACATGAACGGGACCAGCAGGTCGGCCGCGTCGCCTGACAGGCCATGCGCCTTCCCAGTGCCCTGCCGGACATCCCAGGAGTGCACGCCGTAGTCCATGAGCTGAAACGCCGGATAGAAGAACGCCGGCAGCGGGCCCATGTAGAAGTGCGTTACCAGCAGGCCGGTCCAGTCGTCCTCGCTCAGCGCGTCGAAGATCTCCATCATCTTGTCGAAGTCACCGCGCAGCCGCTCGACCAGTTCCGGCCGCGGTTGCGATCGGAAGGCTGTCGCCTGTTCGTCGACCCGTGCTGCCATACCCGGCAACCCATACGCAGGCGGCATCTCGCCGTGTGCACGAGCCGTGTCGAAGGCGACGAAATAAGCCTCCGTGGTGTCGACGAGGTGGCCGACGACGTCGCGAACCTGCCAATGGCCGGCCCCCGTGGGCGCTTCCCAGGCATCGTCACTGTCGACCATCGCGAAGAACTGCTCGGCCTCTCTGCGCACGACGCCGAGAATCGTGTCCTTGCCCGCGTACGTCATCGCGTTCCAGGTGCTCATGCCGACCTCCTTGGTCGTGGCTGCTTACAGCTCCGCCAGGCGGACGTCTGTAGCGCTCGATACTGGCACCTCGCGTCAAGCCTGTGCCGGTGCCGCTCAGGCATGCTCGATCACGTCAGGGGCCAAGACTAATCCGCCGTCGCATCCGCCGCGAATCCGTCAGTCGCGCATTGCCGGTGCGCTCCTAGACTGGTCAGGTGACTGCTGTATTGCCTGACGTGACCAGCTCGGACGGCGCGCTGCGGCGGTTCCTTTTCGGCTTGCCGGGCGTCGACCAGGTCGGCGCCGACTCACGGGCCGCCGGACTGTTCACGCGCAGCATCAAGACCACCGCCAAGGCGTGGGCCATCGACACGGCGATCCGCATGGTCGATCTCACCACGTTGGAGGGCGCCGACACCCCGGGCAAGGTGCGCTCGCTGTGCGCCAAGGCAATGCGGCCCGACCCGGGCGATGCGACCGCACCGCCGGTCGCCGCCGTCTGCATCTACCCCGATCTGGTGGCGACGGCGGTGGACGCGTTGCGCGGATCGAGCGTGGCCGTCGCCAGCGTCGCCACGGCGTTCCCGTCCGGGCGCGCATCGCTTTCGACGAAGCTCGCCGACGTCCGCGACGCGGTGGACGCAGGCGCCGGCGAGATCGACATGGTGATCGACCGCGGTGCGTTCCTTGCCGGGCGGTACCTGGAGGTGTTCGACGAGATCGTCGAGACCAAGAAGGCCTGTGGGCCGGCCCACCTCAAGGTGATCCTCGAAACGGGCGAGCTGGTCACGCTGGACAACGCGCGCCGCGCCTCGTGGCTGGCCCTGCTCGCCGGCGGTGACTTCATCAAGACGTCGACCGGCAAGATCACGCCGGCGGCGACTCCAGCGGTCGCGCTCACGATGCTGGAAGCGGTGCGCGACTTCGAGGCGGCCACGGGCGACGCTCGCGGCGTAAAGCTCGCCGGGGGAATTCGATCCAGCAAGGATGCGGTGCGTTACCTGGTGATGGTGAACGAGGTAGCAGGCGAGCGCTGGCTCCACCCGGCACTGTTCCGATTCGGAGCGTCCAGCCTGCTCAACGACCTGCTGCTACAGCGGCACAAGCTGGCCACCGGTGCCTACGACGGCGCCGACTATGTGAGCGTGGAGTAACGGTGGTCCGATTTGAATACGCCCCCGCGCCGGAATCTCCGGACATCGCGCGGATCAAGGCGTCCTACGGCGTCTTCGTCGATGGTGAGTTCCGTGCGGGTGCCGGCGAGGCTGTCAAGACGATCAACCCGGCCAACGAGGAGCCACTCGCCGAGGTCGCCGAGGCGGCACCGTCCGACGTGGACGATGCGGTGCGCGCCGCCCGCCGGGCGTTCTCACCGTGGGCGGGCCTGCCCGGCCGGGAGCGGGCAAAGTACCTCTACCGGATCGCCCGGGCTATCCAGGAACGCTCTCGCGAGCTTGCCGTCCTCGAATCGCTCGACAACGGCAAGCCGATCAAAGAGTCCCGCGACGTCGACATCCCGCTTGCCGCGGCGCACTTCTTCTACTACGCGGGCTGGGCCGACAAGCTGGAGTACGCGGGCTTCGGCCCCGATCCGCGGCCGGTCGGGGTCGCCGGGCAGATCATCCCGTGGAACTTCCCGCTGCTCATGGCGGCCTGGAAGATCGCCCCGGCGCTGGCCTGCGGCAACACCGTGATCCTGAAACCGGCCGAGACCACGCCGCTCACCGCGCTGACGCTTGCCGAGATCATCGCCGAGGCAGACCTGCCCCCGGGTGTCGTCAACATCCTGGCGGGCGGCCCCTCCATCGGCGAGGCGATCGTCCGTCACGACGGCATCGACAAGATCGCGTTCACCGGATCCACCGAGGTCGGCAAGATCATCCAGAAGACGGCCGTCGGCAAGCGCATGTCGCTCGAGCTCGGCGGCAAGGCGGCCAACATCATCTTTGAGGACGCCCCGCTCGACCAGGCGATCGAGGGCATCGTCAACGGCATCTTCTTCAACCAGGGCCACGTGTGCTGCGCCGGATCACGGCTGCTCGTCCAGGAGTCCGTCGCCGACGACGTGATCGCCGCGCTGCAACGGCGACTGACCACGCTGCGGCTCGGCGACCCGCTGGACAAGAACACGGACATCGGCGCCATCAACTCGGCCGCGCAGCTGGCCCGTATCCGCGAGCTGACGGCCTCGGGTGTCGAGGAGGGGGCCCGCGCATGGTCGCCCCCTTGTGACATCCCGGAACGCGGCTACTGGTTCGCACCCACCGTGTTCACCCATGTATCGCAAGCGAATCGCATAGCCCGCGAGGAGATCTTCGGGCCGGTGCTCTCGGTGTTGACGTTCCGCACGCCCGCCGAGGCCGTCGAGAAGGCAAACAACAGCCCGTACGGGTTGTCGGCCGGCATCTGGACGGAGAAGGGCTCGCGCATCCTGTGGTTCGCGCAGCAGTTGCGGGCCGGCGTGGTGTGGGCGAACACGTTCAACCGGTTCGACCCGGGCGCGCCCTTCGGCGGCTACAAGGAGTCGGGCTTCGGCCGCGAGGGTGGCCGCCACGGCCTGGAGGCCTACCTTGACGTTTGAGCGGCTGCGCGTTCGAAAGACATACAAGCTGTATATCGGTGGGGCGTTCCCGCGGTCCGAGTCCGGGCGCTCCTATCCGGTGACGGGCCGCGACGGGACCATCCTGGCGCACGCCGCGCAGGCGTCCCGCAAGGATGTGCGCGATGCGGTGGTGGCCGCCCGGAAGGCCTTCGCCGGGTGGTCACGCGCGACGGCGTACAACCGTGGTCAGGTGCTGTACCGGGCCGCCGAGATGCTCGACGGGCGCCGCGAACAGTTCGCCGCCGAGGTGGCCGCCGCCGGCGACGCTCTGCCGTTTTCAAGTGCACTGTCCACTGTGGACGCTGCCATCGACCGATGGGTCTGGTACGCGGGCTGGGCCGACAAGTATGCGCAGCTTGTCGGTGCCAGCAACCCCGTTGCCGGGCCGTACTTCAACTTCTCGCTGCCCGAGCCCACCGGAGTCGTGGGCGTGCTCGCCCCGCAGGAGTCGAGCCTGCTGGGCCTGGTCAGTGTGATCGCCCCGGTGATCGTCACCGGCAATGCCGCCGTGGTGGTCGCTTCGGAACAGCGGCCGTTGCCGGCGGCCTCGCTGGCCGAGGTGCTTGCCACGTCCGACCTGCCGGGTGGCGTGGTGAACATCCTGACGGGACGGGTGGCCGAACTCGCACCATGGCTGGCCAGCCATCGTGACGTCAACGCCCTCGACCTCACCGGGGTGGCCGCCGAGGCGCGCCCGGCCCTCCAGCAGGCGGCCGCGGACAACGTCAAGCGGGTGTACCTGCCGCGGCACGACGACTGGGCGGCCGATCCGGGCACCAGGCGGCTGGCCGCCTTCGTCGAGACCAAGACCGTCTGGCACCCCATCGGCGTCTGACACACCCGATTGCGCAAGAATCGCTCGCCTCAGACGAGGGATTCTTGCCCGATCCGAAGGACGCCGGCCGGATCGACGCGCTCCGTGACCGACTGCAGGCGCCGATGGCACTCGGCGGTGTACGCAGACGCGACGCGGGACGGGTCGCGCAGGAAGTTCAGGAACGTGCCGCCCGTGACGTACGGCGCGAGCGCCTCGGCCGCCTCGGGCGGTCCCTCGACGATGATCGACAGCGGCACCTGCCGGTGCCCGATCGGGCCGGCGTCAGGCGCGGGACGTGCCATCGCGCCGCCCCAGTGCCGCACCTCGACGGCGGCCACGCGGCTGCCCGGCGCGCGGACCGCGTCCACCACATGTGTGATCAGCGGCTCCGGCAGCGACTCGACCATGTCGAAGTTCAGCGGCGCGACGCCGGGCATCCGGGTCTCGGCGAAGCTGGCCTCCCGGAAGCCCTCCCACAGCGGCGTGCCGGCGACCCGGTAGAGCGGGCGCAGCGCGGCCGCCGCATCCTGCGGCGATCCGGACGTGAGCGCTCGGATAGTGAACACCGGGCGTCCCGTCGACGGCCACGACGGCAGCAGCACGATCGCGGTGCTGAGTTCGTCCGGTGCGGTGGCAATCCAATCGCGATAGCAGGCGAGCGCGGCGGCCGCCTGCTCGAGCGGGAACGCGGCGCTGCCGGACCAGACGGTGGGCACGTGGTAGAGCCGGAACTCCAGGGACGTGACCACGCCGACGCTGCCGCCGCCGCCGCGCAGCGCCCAGAACAGCTCCGGCCGCTCGTCCCGGCTCGCGGTGACGATCCGGCCGTCGGCGAGCACCACCCGGGCGCGCAGCACGCTGTCTGCGGCGAAGCCGAAGCGGCGCGACAGCCAGCTCAATCCGCCGCCGAGCGTGTATCCGGCCACGCCGACGTCCGGCGAGGACCCGGACAGCGGCACCAGCCCGAACGGCGCCGCCGCGGCGAGCACGGCGCCCCAGCGCGCGCCGGCGGCTACCCGCGCCACGCGCCGGTCCGGATCGACGAGCACCCGGGTCAGGGCCGACGTCTTAAGCAGTACGCCGCCGTCGGCGGGACGGTGCGTGCCGTGCCCGGTCGACTGCACGGTCATCGGCAACTGCCGCTCGCGCGCCCAGGTGATGGCGGCGCTCACGTCCAGGGGGCTTTCCGCCTCGGCGACGATCAGCGGGCGGGCATCGATCCGGGGGTTGAGCGCAGCTCGCCCCTTGTCGTATCCGGGCTCACCGGCCACGGATAGCTGCCCGGCGAAGCGGCGACGCAGGTCGCGCCGGGCGGCGTGGGCGTCCGCGGCAACGGTCACGATGTGCGCTGTCATGCCAACTGAGACGTCGCAACACACGCCAACTCATCGATGATTTCCGCCGCGCGTATACGTCCTCACTGCATGGCCGCACATCGCATGGCCACGGTGGTGATCGTCCACGGCACGGCCGAACTCGCGAGCTGGCCGGTCGAAGGCTCCGACCTCGTCTTCGTGGAGGAGCTGGCCTGGCTGGCACTTGCTGCGCGCCGGGCCGGCTACACCGTGCACCTGCGCGACGTCGACGCTGACGTCGCCCGGCTGCTCGGCCTCGTCGGGCTGTCAGAGGTGTTCGGGCAGCCCGAAGTACGGGAACAGCGCGGTGTCGAGGAAGTTGTGGTGTCCGACGATGCGGTCTCCGCGCACCTCGATGACCTGGATGGACCACGGTGAGTGCCCGCCGGCGGGATCAACGTGGTACGACCCGAACGCGGCGGCGCCGTTGGCACTGGTGGCCAGCAGCCGGGCTCCCCGGCAGACGCTGCCCTCGCCCACGAACCATTTACCCATTTCGACCGGACCCGAGAGCCAGAACGGGTACGGCGGCATCGACATCACGACGTCGTGGTGCAGTAGCGACACGAGTGCGCTGATGTCGTAGCGCTCGAACGCCTGGACGTAGTTCGCGAGCAGTGCCCGCTGCCCGGAATCGAGTGGCTCGCGCCGGACGCCACTGTCGCGTGTCGCGAGCGTGGCACGAGCCCGCTGAAGCGCGCTGTTGACCGAGGCGACGCTCGTGTCGAGCAGCTCGGCCGCCTCGCCTGCCTGCCAGCGCAGTACCTCGCACAGGATCAGAACCGCCCGCTGGCGAGCCGGCAGGTCCTGCAACGCGCAGACGAATGCCAACCGGATGCTGTCGCGCTGCGCGGCCAGCTCGGCGGGATCGCCGTCGTCGGGCACCACCCGAGCGTCCGGGATCGGCGTGACCCACGCGTTCTCCGGCAGGACCTTCCCGTCGAACGCGTCCGCGTTGGACGGCCCGCCGAGGTCCATCGGCTGAGCCCGCCGCTGCCGCCCGCGCAACATGTCGAGGCAGACGTTGGTCGCGATGCGGTACAGCCATGACTTCAGGGCGCCGGAGCCTTCGAGGCTGTCGCCGTGCTGCCAGGCGCGGACCATAGTCTCCTGTACGGCATCCTCGGCCTCGAACGCCGAGCCGAGCATCCGGTAGCAGTACCCGGTCAGCTGCCGCCGATAGGGCTCCAGCTCCGCTGCACGGAAACTGTCGGTTTTGTGAGCCAGGTCATTCACATGTGCGGACACCCGGAAAGCGTATCTGCGTGCCCCGACGACGCAGCCCAAATTGCTGATTAGCTATGGTTCGCTCGGTCTGCGGACGCGCGTGGGCCACGCCGCAGCGCATCCAGGGGGCGACATGACGAACTTCTCCGAGCCCGAATGGCCGCACCAAGGTCAGCCGCCGCAGCAGCCCGGCGGCGCGTTCGGCCCGCCACCTGGTGGGCAGCCGCAATACGGGCAACCACGCTACGACCAGCCGCAGTACGGGCAGCCGCAGTACGGGCAGCCGTCGTATGGCCAACCCGCCTACGGGCAGCCGCCGTACGGCCAACCCGGATACGGGCAGCCGTCGTACGGTCCGGCCGGCGGCTACCCGCCCGGCCCGCCCGGCCCGCCCGGCCCGGGTGCTCCGGGCGGCCCCGGCTACGGCCCGTACGGCGGTCCGCCGCCCCGCAGCAAGACGCCGTGGATCATCGGCGGCATCGCAGTGCTGGCGGTGGCGGGCATCGCGGTTGCGCTTATCGTCACGCTCGGCAGCAGCAACAGCTCGGACGGCGCCAAGGCCGCCGTCGACACGCTGCTCAGGGCCGACGTCAACAAGGACCTGAAGACTGCCCAGAACATCACCTGCGACCCGCTGCACAGCCAGATCGACGAGAGCTTCGTCCAGGACCCGGACAAGAGCTACACGATCGGCAAGGCCACGGAGAACGGCGACAGCGCCACGGTCGCCACCACGGTCGTCGACTCGGACAACAGCAGCCACGGCGTGGTCTTCGACGTGCGTAAGCAGAACGGCACCTGGAAGGTCTGCGACGTCAGCGCGGGTGGAGGCGGAGGCAGCGGGTCTGTGCCGACCCCGAGCATCCCGGGGGGCACCGATTTCCCCAGTGGCACCGGTAGTTTGTGCATCACGCCGAGCGGCTCCACGCCGATCTGCATCCCGAACTGACGCCGAGGAGCAAGGACATGACCAGCGGCGAGGCAACCATCGTGCCCATCACGCTGACAATCGGTGGCCGCACCGGGCTCACGCTGTGGGCCCCGCCGTGGGAGGACGAGGACGGCGAGGAGTGGCAGGGGTTCCTCGGCGACGGCGCCAAAATCCTGCTGTACCCGGGTACCCGCGAGCTGGCCGACTTCGTCGCCTCGGGCGACGAGAACGACCTGTCGGACCACCCGGCGTGGGGCCGCGTCATGAAACTCGCCCCGGATGACCTGCGGCCCACGGCCGACGACATCTACAACCTCGACCAGGTCTATGACTGGGCCGCCGACGAACCCGATCCGGCGACCGTCTCAGCACTGGCCAACGTGGTCGACATGGTGGAGAAGATCGCCGATTCCTGCGACGACGGGGCTCTGCGCCGCCTGGTCGGCAGCACGCCGGAGTACGTCGAGCTGGTCAGCGACGATGTCAGCTACCAGGGCAAGGACGGGCGCAAGCGGTGGAACGAGCTCGGTGACGTCATCGCCGAAACGTGGGAACGTGCCCTCAGCCGCGTGGAGAGCTGGCTGCGCTGGGAGGGCGACTTCGCCGAATCGGAATCCGACGTGGAGACGGAAAGTGTCTGGGACCGCCTGGGCGCCGAGCCGATCGAGATCGTCCTCGAGGACGCCACCTACCTGACGGTGCGCGGCGAGGTCGACGGCAAGCCGGCGTTCCTCGGCGAAGAAGACGATGTCGCAGTCTTCACCGATCCGGCGGACCTCGCCCGGTTCTGCCGCAAGGCGAAGGAGCACGCGCTGGTCAAGGTCGAGGGGTGGACGGAGTTGGCCGAGGCGAGCGACGACGCGTTCGAGCCGGAGGAGAGCTTCGACCTGCGGGAGCCGTCCTCCGACGGCGCGGACCTGCTTCGTGACCTTGTCGCGTTCTGCGATCTCTCAGCCGATGCCGAGGACCTCGACGATCCGATCGATCCCGATCGCTGGGCTGACCTGGTCGCCGAAGTCGAGACCTGCTTCCGCAGACCCTAGACATCCGCCTGAGCGGATCCGCGCCCGCACCGCTCGCTGCGCTCGGGCGCATTCGCGGCTCCGCACGCGCCTTCGGCGCGGCCGCGTCGCGGCGGAGCTCTTCGCGCGAGCGCTCATCGCCCGGTGGTTGCGTTATCTTTGGCCGCCTTTCCTGTGCACAGGTATGCCTACCGTGCGATGGCTGGCTGAGCCAGATCGATCAAATGGGCGCGGACCTCGGGGGCGGCAGTGCGAACGGCGTCCGCCGCGGCGTCATCGTCCGTCGTTTGCGACGCGCGCTCGGCGTCGACCCGGGCGATGTACCGCTCGGTCTCCCGAGCCTGCGTGGAGGCGTCCCAGCCGAGGATGCCGCCCATCAGGCGGGCCACAGCCGGGGCCGGCTCGACGCCGCGGTGCGGGTATTCGATCGAGATCCGGGTACGCCGGGTGAGCACATCCTCGAGGTGCAGGGCGCCCTCGTGCGTCACGGCGTAGCGGATCTCGGCCAGCAGGTAGTCCGGGGCGGCCGGCACTGTCGAGAGCAGCGCCGGGTCGGTGAGCCCGGGTTCGAGGACGTCGCGGATCATCGAGCCGTAGCGGTCCAGCACGGAAAGCACCCGGTACGGATGCAGGCCGTACTCGGCGGCGAGCGCGTCGACCTGGTTGCGCATGGCGAAGTAGCCGTCCGCGCCGAGCAGCGGCACCTTGTCCGTGCAGGACGGCGGGACGAGCTTGGGCAGGTCTTCGGTGCCCGCATCGACGGCATCGGCGGCCATGACGCGGTACGTCGTGTACTTGCCGCCCGCGATGGAGACCAGCCCGGGTACCACGCGAGCGACGTCGTGCTCCCGGGACAGCTTGGACGTCTCCTCCGACTCGCCCGCGAGCAGCGGCCGCAACCCCGCGTACACGCCCTCGATGTCGTCCGGGGTGAGCGGCGAGACGAGGACGGCGTTGACCCGTTCGAGCAGGTAGTCGATGTCGCTGCGAGTGGCGGCGGGATGGGCGAGGTCGTGCGTCCAATCCGTGTCGGTGGTGCCGATCAGCCAGTGGTGCTTCCACGGTATGACGAACAGCACGGACGTCTCGGTGCGCAGGATCAGTCCGGCGTCGCCGGTGATCTTCTCCCGGGAGACGACGACGTGCACGCCCTTCGAGGCGCGCACCTTGAACCGGCCGCGCCCACCGGACAGCGCCTGGATTTCGTCGGTCCAGATGCCGGTGCAGTTGAGGACTACGCCGGCATCGACGGTTGTCTCGCGGCCGTCCTCGGCATCGCGCACCCGCACCCCGACGACCCGGTCGGACTCGTGCGCGAACCCGACCGCCTGCGTCGACGCCCGGACGACGGCACCGTAGCGGGCGGCGGTGCGGACGACGGTAAGCGTGTGCCGGGCGTCGTCGGCCTGGGCGTCGTGGTAGCGCACTGCGCCGACCAGCGCGTCGCGGCGCAAGCTGGGGAACATTCGCAGTGCTGCCGCCCGGGTCAGGTGCTTTTGCCCGGGCAGGCTGCTGGCTCCGCCCATCGTGTCGTACAACGCCAAGCCGCTTGCCACATAAGGGCGTTCCCACGCCCGGTGGGTGAGCGGGTAGAGGAACGGCAGCGGCTTGACGAGGTGCGGCGCCAGGTAGGACGTCATCAGCTCGCGTTCCCGCAACGCCTCGCGGACCAGGCCGAACTCCAGCTGTTCCAGGTAGCGCAGCCCGCCGTGGAACAGCTTCGATGAGCGGCTGGACGTTCCCGAGGCGAAGTCGCGCGCCTCGACCAGGGCCACGGTGAGGCCTCGGGTGGCTGCGTCGAGTGCCGCACCGGCGCCGGTGACGCCGCCGCCGATCACGACGACGTCGAACGAGTCGCCTTCGAGGCGGTGCCACGCCGCCTCGCGGTAGTTCAGGTCGAGGCGGGACGCGGCGCCGCCACGTGGTATGGACGGTGCGTTATCCCCCACACCTGGCACGCTAGCGCAATGCCGTCAGCGTCCGCCGTCGCCGCGATCGACCAGGGCACCACCTCGACCCGCTGCATGCTGTTCGACGGGGACGCGAGCGTGCTCGCCGTCTCCCAGCTGGAACACGCCCAGCACCTCCGGCGCCCCGGCTGGGTGGAACACGACCCCGTCGAGATCTGGGCGAACACCTGCCGGGTTGTCGAGGGCGCACTGTCCGCTGCGGAGCTCGACGCCGACGACATCGCGGCGGTCGGCATCACCAACCAGCGCGAGACGACTGTCGTGTGGGACCGCGCGACCGGCGAACCGATCGCGCCGGCCATCGTCTGGCAGGACACCCGCACCCAGCCCATTTGCGAGGCGCTGGGGCCACCCGACCGGTACCGCTCGCGCGTCGGATTGCCGCTGGCCACGTACTTCGCAGGGCCGAAGCTGCGCTGGTTGCTCGACAACGTGCCGGGCGCCCGCGGACGCGCCGAGGCGGGCGAGCTGGCATTCGGCACCATCGACAGCTGGCTGCTGTGGCGGCTTTGCGGGCGGCACGCCACCGACGCCACGAACGCGTCGCGCACCATGCTGATGGACCTCGCAACGCTCCACTGGGCGGACGACATCGCTGCCGAGATGGGGGTGCCGATGGCGGTGCTGCCCGAGATCCGCTCATCGTCAGAGGTCTACGGGGATGTCACTGAGCTGACGGCGCTGCGCGGCGTGCCCGTCGCCGGCATTCTCGGCGATCAGCAGGCCGCGATGTTCGGGCAGGCGTGCCTGTCCCCCGGCGAAGCCAAGAACACCTACGGCACCGGCAACTTCCTGCTGCTCAACACCGGCGCCGAGCGCGTGTCGAGCGAGCACGGCATGCTGACGACGGTGTGCTACACCCGCGCAGGCCTTGCCCCGGTGTACGCGTTGGAGGGCTCGATTGCCATTACCGGGGCGCTCGTGCAATGGCTGCGCGACAATCTGGGCCTGATCTCGTCCGCCGCCGAGGTCGAGACGCTGGCCCGCACCGTGGACGACAACGGCGGCGCCTACTTCGTGCCGGCGTTTTCCGGGCTGTTCGCGCCGTACTGGCGCCCCGAGGCCCGCGGCGTCCTGGTAGGCCTGACCCGCTACGTCAACCGCGGCCACGTCGCCCGTGCGGTGCTGGAGGCCACGGCATTCCAGACCCGTGAGGTGATCGACGCGATGCACGCCGACTGTGGCTTCACGCCGTCGGCACTGAAGGTCGACGGCGGCATGGTCGGCAACGAGCTGCTGATGCAGTTCCAGGCCGACATCCTCGGCGTACCCGTGGTACGCCCGCGCGTCACGGAGACGACCGCGCTGGGCGCCGCGTACGCGGCCGGCCTCGCCGTCGGGTTCTGGCAATCGCCCGACGAGATCAGAGCCAACTGGGCAGCGGACCGCGAGTGGCGCCCGGCGATGCCGCCCGAGCAGCGCGATGCCCGCTACGCCCAGTGGAAAAAGGCCGTGCTGCGCACCTTCGACTGGGTCGAGTGAGACGCCGGCTGGTGCGTGATCTTGGGCTTATGGCTGAATAGCGCCCGGAAGTCCAAGGTCACGCGGGAGAGACTGATCCGGCGCCGCAACGGCATCCCCGCCGCGACTGTCATAGTGACGTGGTGAAGCCCGCGGCGTCCGTCCTCGCCGGCGCGCTGGTGGCTCTCACCGCCGCCGCGGGGTGCACGTCCGGCACAACAGCCGCTCCCACGAGCCCGACGCCGTCGTTCACGCCGGCTACGGCGTCGACGGCAACGACGACGCCTGGGCCGTCGACGACATCCGCGATGGCCCCGACCAGGACGCAGCCTCGCCCGACACCGACCCACACCGCGACGCAGACCGCCGACGCCGTGCGCGTGTTCCGGTCCATGACCGAGGCACAGCGGGTGGGACAGCTGTTCATGGTCGGCGCGTCCACGACCGGCCCCGACGCGGAGACGATGCGCGCGATCACCACGGACCATGTCGGCTCGGTGATCCTCACCGGCACCAGTGACGGTGGCGTCGCGGCGATCGCAGGCATCAGCCACCAACTCCAGGCTGCCACGAATGCAGCCAAGCTGTTCATCGCCGCTGACCAGGAAGGCGGCGAGGTGCAGCGGCTCCAGGGTCCCGGCTTCGACACGATCCCGAGCGCCACGCAACAGGGCGCGATGCCGCCGGCGCAACTGCGTGCCGACGCCCGGCAGTGGGGTGCGCAACTGCGGGCCGCAGGCGTCAATCTCAACCTGGCACCCGTCATGGACACCGTGCCGGCCGGCGCACCGAATCCGCCAATCGGCGCGATGTCCCGGCAATACGGCAGCGACCCCGTGACGGTCACCACGCACGGTGTCGCATTTGCGCAGGGCATGGCCGACGCCGGGATCGACGCCACGGCCAAGCACTTTCCGGGGCTGGGCCGGGTGGCCGACAACACCGACACCACCGCCGGCGTGACCGACCACGTCACTACCCGCCACGACGCCTTCCTGGTCCCGTTCGCGGCGGCCGTCAAGGGCGGCGTCGCGTTCGTCATGATGGCCACGGCGTACTACGGCCGCATCGACCCGATTCGGCCTGCGGCGTTCTCGCCGACAATCGTGACCGGCATGCTGCGCGGTGACCTGGGCTTTCGCGGAGTGGTCATCAGCGACGACCTGGGCGGCGCCGCGCAGGTGGTGGCGTACGCCGTTGGTGCGCGGGCGGTCGACTTCATCGCCGCCGGCGGCGACATCGTGCTGACCGTGAACGCTGGGCAGATCCCGCAAATGACCGCCGCCGTGCTGGCCGCGGCGAAGGCCGACCCTCGCTTCCGCACCCGGGTGGATGCCGCCGCGTTGCGAGTGCTGACGGCCAAACAGGCCCGGGGGTTGCTCAGCTGAGCGGTACCACCATGCTCGGCGGCGTCACCACGTGGTCTTCTCGCAGCGGCCGTACCGCCGCCGATCGCGAAGAACTCCGTGGCGTGCCCCAGGCGGGGTCCTGCTCGGTCAGGCTGAACCCGACGGCGCAACGGCGACCCGACCGCTGCTCATGCCAGCAGTTCGGCGTAGCCCGGCTTGATCACGTTGTTGATTATCGCCAGGCGCTCGTCGAACGGGATGAACGCGCTTTTCATCGCGTTCACCGTGAACCATGAAAGATCCGCCCAGCCGTAGCCGAATGCATCCGCGAGCAGCAGCATCTCGCGGCTCATCGACGTCCCGCTCATGAGCCGGTTGTCGGTGTTGACCGTGACCCGGAAGTACAGGCGCCGCAGCAGCCCGATCGGGTGCTCGGCGATGGACCGGGCAGCGCCCGTCTGGACGTTCGACGACGGGCACATCTCGAGCGGGATGCGCTTGTCGCGGACATACTGTGCGAGCCGGCCCAAGCCCCCGCCGTCGTCTATGTCATCGGTAATGCGCACCCCGTGACCGAGCCGGTCGGCGCCGCACCACTGGATCGCCTCCCAGATCGACGGCAGCCCGAACGCCTCCCCGGCATGGATGGTGAAGTGGAAGTTCTCCCGGCGCAGGTACTCGAATGCGTCGAGGTGCCGCGTCGGCGGGAAGCCCGCCTCGGCGCCGGCGATATCGAATCCGACCACGCCGGTGTCCCGGTATGCGACGGCGAGCTGCGCGATCTCCGACGAGCGCGCCGCATGCCGCATCGCGGTGACCAGCGCGCCGACCCGGATAGGTTTGCCGCGGCGCGCCGCCGCCGCCTCGCCCTCGCGGAAGCCCGCGAGAACGGCGTCGACGACCTGCTCCAGGGAGAGTCCACACTCGACGTGCTGCTCCGGCGCCCACCGGACCTCGGCGTACACCACCCCGTCATCAGCGAGGTCCTCCGCCGCCTCACGGGCCACCCGGCGCAGCGCATCGGCGGTCTGCAACACCGCGACGGTGTGCCGGAACGTCTCCAGGTAGCGTTCCAAGGACCCAGAGTCAGCACTGTCCCGAAACCATTGGCGCAACTTGTCCGCATCGGTCGCCGGAAGCGCCGGGTAATCGGCACTTTGTGCCAGCTCGATGATGGTCTGTGGCCGCAGTCCTCCGTCCAGATGATCATGGAGCAGGACCTTGGGGGCGGCGGCAACGCCGGCGGCGGTGAGCGGACGCACCATGACTGACACGCTAGTGCCATGCAACTTGTGCCGTCTGGCGGGCGGGCGTCGCTCATTGCGAGTTGTTGAATACTAAGTTTCGAGACATCGGCGACTCTCGGGCAGGTCGCCTGGCCCTAGGAGACGCGATGGACGGACCAGCGGTATCGGTCTCGGGCCTCGTGCGCCGCTACGGCGAGGTGGAGGCCGTCCGCGGCATCGATCTGTGCGTCGACGCGGATGAAACCTTCGGCTTCCTGGGACCGAACGGCGCCGGCAAGTCCACCACGATCAACATCCTGTGCACCCTGATCCGCCCGACGGAAGGCTCCGCCCGGGTGGCCGGCCATGACGTCGTGCGCGAACGCGACGAGGTCCGACGCAACATCGGCCTCGTCTTCCAGGACACCACGCTGGACGGGTACCTCACCGCCGAACGCAACCTGCGGCTGCACGCCGAGCTGTACGGCATGCCGCGCAGCCTCATCGCGCCGCGGGTGCGCGATGTGCTCGACGTGGTGGGGCTGTGGGATCGGCGGAACTCGAAGGTGAGCACCTTTTCCGGAGGCATGAAGCGCCGCCTCGAGATCGCCCGCGGCCTGTTGCACTCGCCGCGGGTGCTGTTCCTCGACGAGCCCACGATCGGTCTCGACCCGCAGACCCGCGCCTCGATCTGGAGCTATATCCGCGAACTACGCAACCGAGAGCACATCACCATCTTCATGACCACGCACTACATGGACGAGGCGGAGTACTGCGACCGCATCGCGATCATCGACCAGGGCAAGATCATCGCACTGGACACGCCGCAGGCGCTCAAGGCGAGCATCGGCAAGGACCGGGTGCAGATTCACACCGAGGACGATTCGCGAGCCATCAAGGCACTCCGGGAGCAGTTCGGCATCCCGGCGACGATGGCGGAGGGTGCGGTGACGTTCGGGGTCGAGGAGGGTGAGCAGTTCATCCCGAAGCTCTTCAGCGACTTCCCGGTGGCGATCCAGTCGGTGAATGTCTCCCGGCCGTCGCTCGACGACGTGTTCATGTCCTACACGGGGACGACGATCCGCGACGCAGAGGCAAGTATCGCCGACCAGCTCCGCGCCGGGGCCACTCTGTTCCGGAGGGGGGGCCGCTGAGGTCGATGAGCGCTTGCGCCGATACATCCCGCCTCACGGGCGCACCTGGCGGTGCGCGACGGCTGCGGCGTGGCGAGGCGGCTCTTCGCGCGAGCGCTCATCGCGAGAGGACTGACCGATGAGTAGCGCGACGGCGGTCGCGACGGTCCGCGTCCCGTTGCGGACCGCGACGAGCGAGCTACGCGCGATTAAGATCGTGTGGCAGCGCGAGCTGATCCGCTACTTCAGCGACCGGCTGCGTATCGTCACCGCCCTACTCCAGCCGGCCCTGTTCCTGTTCGTACTCGGCACAGGTTTGTCGCGGTTGGCCTCGGCGGGTACCGATGGGCTGAACCTGCGCACGTTCTTCTACCCGGGCATCCTCGCAATGGCAGTGCTGTTCACCGCGATCTTTTCCGCGGCGTCGGTCGTCTGGGACCGGGAGTTCGGATTCCTGCGCGAGATGCTCGTCGCGCCGGTACGGCGCAGCTCGATCGTGATCGGCAAGTGTCTGGGTGGATCGACCGTGGCAACGGCGCAGGGAGTGCTGATCATCGCCCTGGCCGGGCTGGTGGGCGTGCCGTACACGCCGACGCTCATCCTCGGCGTGTTGGGCCTGCAGATCCTGCTGTCGTTCATGCTCACTGCGTTCGGGCTGGTCGTGGCCGCGCGAGTAACCCAGATGCAGACGTTCCTGGCGTTGACGCAGTTGCTCATCCTGCCGCTGTTCTTCCTGTCCGGCGCGATGTACCCGGTGACCGGACTGCCGACCTGGCTCACCGTGCTCAATCGCGTCGACCCGCTGACCTACGCCGTCGACCCCATGCGCCGGGTGGTGTTCGACCATCTGACGATCAGCCCGACGGCGCGCGCCCGGCTCGACCCCGGCATCACCTGGGGCGGATGGCACGTCCCCGTCTTGCTCCAAGCCGCTGTGGTGCTGTCCATCGGCCTGGGGCTGCTCGGCATCGCGATCTTCGAGTTCAGCCGCAGCGACTGAGCAGCGCGAACCCCAGCTAGCTCTTTCGCGTGATCTTGGACCTGTGGTCGCTATTCGACCCGAGGTCCAAGATCACGCCGATCAGGGGAGCCGACCTCTACGGGCGACCGGCGGTCGCACGCAGTCGCTCGAGCTCGGCCAGGGACGGGACGAAGCTGAGTGACGAGCCGTCGGCGAAGTCGAGCGCACCGGCAGCCGGCACGATGTCGTGCGCCGGCCCCGTTTCGGCCTGCCAGAGAATGCGCGGCTCGTCGCTCAGCACGCCGATGCGCGTGGTCGACCAGGCCAGCCATAGGTCGCCATCGTGCCCGCGAACGCGATCTCCCAGGTCGACGGCGAGCGTCCCCGGGAGCCCGGCAACGGTCAGCTCGGGTGTGCCGAGCATCCACGAGTCGCCGTCGCCGGAGTCGAACAGCTCGGCGACGAGCAACACCGGCAGCAAAACGATCGCCGGCACCACTGCGGCCGCGCGGAGCACGAGGCCGCCCGTCCAGCGCAGCAGCCGACGACGGCGAGGCGTGCCGTCGGCGCGGCGGCCGGGCACGTCGTAGCTCACGACCTGCGGACCGAGATACAGCACGGCTGCGTATTCGCGCCAGGTGTGCGCGCAGTGCATGCGGACGGCCTCGCGTGCCGCCTCGGATGCAGGCCGCCGCCGCCACCAGAACCTCAGCCGCACCACGACAGATCTCCTGAAAGAGGCCTACTGGGCGCAGGTTACCGGCTCGCGCCCCGGTCGCAGCGCAGGACGGCACCGTGAGCGAGCACCGTGACGGGTCAGGCAACCCGTTCGATGACGAGCGGGCGTGGCGGCGGTGGCTCGCCGATGTCGTAGCCACCGTCGAGCGCCTCGAGCGCCCAGCCGAACCGCGCCGGGTCGTCGCTGTGCAGTTCGAGCAATGGTTGCCCGGCGCGCACCGGCTCACCCGGTTTTGCCAATATGACGACGCCCGCTGTCGCGCTGACGGGGTCCTCCTTGCGTGCCCGCCCGGCTCCGAGGCGCCACGCCGCGACGCCCACCGCGTATGCGTCGAGCCGCGTGACGGTGCCTGACGCCGGGGCCACCACGACGTGGTTTTCCCGGGCAACGGGTAGCGGCGCGTCCGGGTCACCACCCTGGGCGCTGATCATGCGCCGCCACACGTCCATTGCGCGCCCGTCTCGCAGTGCGCCGGCTGGATCGACGTCGGCGACGCCGGCGCCCGCGAGCATCTCGCGGGCGAGGGCCAGCGTCAACTCCACGACGTCGGGCGGCCCGCCGCCGGCAAGCACCTCGACCGCCTCGGCCACCTCCAGCGCGTTGCCGGCCGTGCGCCCGAGCGGGGTGTGCATATCGGTAAGCAGAGCAAAGGTGCGCACGCCGTGGGCAGTACCGAGCGCGACCATAGTCTGCGCGAGCGCCCGCGCCGAGGGCACGTCCTTCATGAACGCGCCGGAGCCGACCTTGACGTCCAATACCAGCGACGACGAGCCTTCGGCGATCTTCTTGCTCATGATCGAGCTGGCGATGAGCGGTATCGACTCCACCGTGGCCGTGACGTCACGCAACGCGTAGAGCTTGCGGTCGGCGGGCGCGAGCTCGTCGCCGGCGGCGCACACGACGGCGCCGACGTCCCGCAGCTGGCGCAGGAACTCGTCGTTCGTGAGACGGGACCGCCAGCCCGGGATGGATTCCAGCTTGTCGAGCGTGCCCCCCGTGTGCCCCAGCCCGCGGCCGGACAGCTGCGGCACCGCGGCCCCGCACGCCGCTACGAGCGGCGCCAGCGGCAGGGTGATCTTGTCGCCGACGCCGCCCGTCGAATGCTTGTCGGCGGTAGGCCGCGTGACGCTCGACAGGTCAAGCGTCGTGCCGGACGCGATCATGGCGGCCGTCCAGCGGGCCAGCTCACCCGGCTGCATGCCGTTGAGCAGTATGGCCATAGCCAACGCCGCCATCTGCTCCTCGGCGACGTCGCCGCGAACGTAGGCGTCGATCACCCAGTCGATCTGCTCGTCCGGGATGCGACCCCGGTCGCGCTTGGTCCGGATGACGTCAACCGCGGCGAACTCTTTCACGGCAAGTCTTCGCGGCTGAACGCCCGCGGCAAGATCTCGATCATCGACACCGGCCCGTCGATGGTGTCGACGAGCAGGTCGGGGCCTCCGTGTTCCCAGAGCAGCTGCCGGCACCGCCCGCACGGCATCAGCACCTCGCCGCGGAAATCGACGCACGCCAACGCGACGAGCCGCCCGCCGCCGCTGGCGTGCAGCGCCGACACCAGCCCGCACTCGGCGCAAAGCCCGAGCCCATACGAGGCGTTCTCGACGTTGCAGCCGACGATGACCCGGCCGTCGTCGACGATGGCGGCCGCCCCGACGGGGAACTGCGAGTACGGCGCGTAGGCGTTGCCCATCGCCTCGAGTGCGGCGCGGCGCAGCTTGGCCCAGTCG